>NZ_JBHVQT010000013.1:0-350654 GCF_042886315.1 Streptomyces sp. NPDC058001 | reverse complement strand
AACGCTCGGCTGGGAAACCCCAGCCGAGCGCCTGCATAAACTGCTCGCCACCACACGTCAGTGATCACGTGTTGCGACGACCCCTGGAATCCGCCTACGCGTTGCCGGGGCTCTGCCGTGTCCGGGGGCATCCGCCCGGCGCGCGACACGCAGGAACGTCCGACGAATCATCCAACCGCCAAGCCGACGAATCGGCGGACCGTGGCCTGATCGGTGAAGCCACTGCGGACTGATCGGTGAAGCCACCGTGACCAGATCGGTGAAGCCGACGTCAGCGCTTGACCGCGCAGAGCAACCCGTCGCCCACCGGCAACAGCGACGGCAGCAGCTCCGCGTTCTCCCGCACCGCCCGCACCAGCTCCCGCAGCCGCAGTACTTCCATCGGCTGCGGCCCGGCATCCACCGTCCGGCCGTCCGCGAAGACGCCCTCGAAGCACACCAGGCCCCCCGGACGCAGCAGGCGCAACGATTCAGCTAGGTAGTCGAGGCACTCCATACGGTCCCCGTCACAGAAGACGAGGTCGTAGCCGCTGTCCGCGAGACGCGGCAGTACGTCCAGCGCCCGGCCCGGAATGAAACGGGCCCGGTTGCTCGCGAACCCCGCCGTGCGGAACGCCTGCCGCGCGAACTGCTGCCGCTCCGGCTCGGGATCCACCGTCGTGAGCACCCCGTCCGCCCGCATTCCGTGCAGCAGATGCATTCCGGACACACCGGTCCCCGTGCCGATCTCGGCGACGGCCTTGGCGCCCGCCGTGGCGGCGAGCATCCGCAGCGTGGCGCCCGTGCTGGGCGACACCGGGCGCAGCCCTGCCTCCCGGGCCCGGTCACGGGCCCAGCGCAGTGCCTCGTCCTCGGCGACAAAGGCGTCGGCGAACGCCCAGCTCGTCTGCCGGTTGCCGGTGATGACCGTCTCCTGTCCCCGTAGATGCCTGGCCGTGACTGTATCCGTTGGGCCCGGGAACCCGCAGATGGGACCGGGCGTTTAGAGGGGTGGGGAACAGAGCGGGGGGACGAAATGGATCAGGACGGCGAGCAAGTCGAGACGCATGAGCCGAAGCACGTACCAAATTCACGTAAAAACGCTTATCCGGAGCTAACGGGCGAGGTGGCTATGGTAGGGGCTCCACTGGACACCACCAGAGCCGATAGGGGAGGTGCGGCTGCGCCTGCGGAAAGGAGAGGAGTGCTCCGGCGTCTTCTTCGATCACCGGGTGAGCCGAAATCCGTGACCGACACCGCTGACCGTTTCCACGCTGCCCACTCCGCACAGACCGCGACCTTCGCCGCCGACGCGGACGCGCAGTCGTGGACTCCGCCCACCTGGGAGGAGATCGTCAGCACGCACAGCGGACGGGTCTATCGACTGGCCTACCGTCTGACGGGCAACCAGCACGATGCCGAGGACCTTACCCAAGAAGTCTTCGTCCGTGTGTTCCGATCGCTGTCGACCTACACTCCCGGCACCTTCGAGGGCTGGCTTCACCGGATCACCACGAATCTCTTCCTGGACATGGTGCGCCGTAAGCAGCGCATCCGCTTCGACTCCCTCGGGGACGACGCCGCCGAGCGTCTCCCGAGCCGTGACCCGTCACCGCAGCAGGTCTTCAACGACACCCACTTCGACGCGGATGTCCAGCAGGCGCTCGACACCCTGGCGCCGGAGTTCCGCGCCGCCGTCGTCCTGTGCGACATCGAGGGGCTGTCCTACGAGGAGATCGCGGCGACCCTGGGCGTCAAGCTCGGTACGGTCCGCAGCCGGATCCACCGTGGCCGCTCGCAGCTGCGCAAGGCCCTCCAGCACCGGTCTCCCGAGGCCCGTGCCGAGCGGCGTGCGCTGGCGGTGACCGGAGCCGCCGCGGTGGGAGGAGGGGGCGCGACCGCGTGAGTGGATCACGTCCGACACCTGTCGAGCAGCATCTGGGAGACCGGCTGGCCGCTCTGGTCGACGGTGAGCTGGGCCATGACTCGCGTGAGCGGGTCCTCGCCCACCTCGCCACCTGCGCCAAGTGCAAGGCCGAGGCCGACGCACAGCGGCGCCTCAAGAACGTGTTCGCGGAGGCTGCGCCCCCGCCTCCTTCGGAGAGCTTCCTGGCCAGGCTCCAGGGGCTGCCCGGGGGAGGTGACAGTGACGACGACGGCGGCCTGCCGTCGACCGGGGGAATGTTCGGCCGGGGGATCTTCGGCATGACCCCTGACCCGTTCACCTACGCCCCGGCCGGGCCGCACGCGCCTGTCCTGCCGGCGGCGGAGCGAGGGTTCCGTATCCATTCCGTGGGGAGATCCGACGCCGAGCGGTCCGCCGCGCGGGGCCGCCGGCGCTTCGCGTTCGCCGCGGCGGGGGCGGTCTCCCTGGCCGCTATCGCGCTCGGCGGGGTCTCCACCAGCTTCCCGGCCGAGACCGGTGGCGCCGCCCGTGGCGCGGGAAGTGACAACGTCACACCGATGCGTACCCAGGGCGCGGGCGCCGTCCCCTCGTCCGACGCCTCCCGGCGGCGGACGACCTCACCCATGCTCGGGCAGCGTTCCGGCGGCGCCCTGGCCGCACCCGTCGCTCCCACATCGGTCACCGCTCCGCTGCTGCCCGGTGCGCCGACGCCGATGCCGAGCGGTGAGATCGCGAACGCCGTCCGTGCTCTCGCGGCGCCCATGCTCGCCGGTGCCGCCGCGACCTCCCCGCTCATACGGTCGCTGCCCGATGTCACATCGGCGACCTTTTCGTCGGCCCCGTCAGGGCTCACGGCGCTGGACGGGCCACTGCCGGGACTGCTCAGTGCACCCGTCACCGGCGCCGCCCCGTCGCCCGGTGGGGCCACCGCGTCGCCGGTCCGCTGACACGGCACCCTCCGCCGAGCGGCCCGAACCTGGTTGAATTCCCGGATGGGACACGGCTCCGGGACAGAACCGGGCCGCTGATCCGACCAGACGAAGTGCGGTGACCGCCGTGCGACCGCCGAAGGGCGGTACCGCCGGCCAGGTGCGGGGAGATCATGGACGACGGCAGGTCCAACGGCGAGGGCGCCACAGTTGACGGGCAGCGCGGAGGCCGTTCCGGCACGGAGTGGTCCGGTGCCGAAGCCCCCGCGGGCGGTGGATCCGGGCTCAGCGGTGGGTCCGGATTCGGTTCGGGACCCGTTTCCGGCTCAGGACCCATTTCCGGTTCGGGCTCCGGTGAGGGGGAGCGGGCGAGGCCCCTGCACGACCCGGATCCCTACAGCACCCCGCCCTATGGGGGCCCGGGACCGTGGGCGCCCGCGCCGCCCGTACAGCATCCGGGCACGACGCCCCCGCACGGGGTGAGCATGCCGGAGGCTCCCGCAGGCATTCCGGCGCCGGGCGCACCGCTGCCGCCCCACGTGCCGTCCCACCCGACGCCCCCGCCGCACCAGAGCCAGCAGCCGTACGGCTCCCCGCACCATGACTCCCAACCCCATGACTCCCGGCCTCCCGGCACCCAGCCCTACGACTCCCAGCCCCACAGCACCCCGTCCCACGGCACCCCGCCCCCCGGCGGCCCGTCGCACGGCTCCCCGTCCTACGGTGTGCCGCCTCAGGCCGCCGCCGGTCCGGTCGCCCCTGACCCCTGGCAGCGGTACGACCCCTGGAGCGCACCCCTCCAGCAGAACGGCGCCGTGCCCGAGGGGGCGACGCGTCCTCCGCGCCGGGGGCGGCTCCTCGTCGCGGGGGTGGCGCTCGCGCTGGTCGCCGGTGGCATCGGCGGCGCCGTCGGCTCGTATCTGGAGCAGAACGGCGGGACCACGGTCGAACTGCCGCAGGCCGACGTCGAGTCCAAGGACCGTGCCCCGGACAGCGTCGCCGGGATCGCCGCCAGCACGCTGCCCGGCGTGGTGACCCTGCATGTACGCGGCAGCTCCGAACAAGGCACCGGCACCGGGTTCGTCCTCGACGGCCGCGGCCACATCCTCACCAACAACCACGTCGTGGAGCCCGCCGGTACCGGGGGCGTGATAACGGTCACGTTCAGCGGCGGCGAGACGGCCAAGGCGGAGGTCGTCGGACGGGACTCCGGGTACGACCTCGCCGTGGTCAAGGTGACCGGCGTTTCCGGACTCAAGCCACTGCCCCTCGGCAACTCCGAGAACGTCCAGGTCGGTGACCCCGTCGTCGCCATCGGCGCCCCCTTCGACCTGGCCAACACCGTCACCTCCGGCATCATCAGCGCCAAGGAGCGGCCCATCACGGCGGGCGGCGAGAAGGGCGACGGCAGCGACGTCTCGTACGTGGACGCGCTCCAGACGGACGCGCCCATCAACCCGGGCAACTCGGGCGGGCCGCTGGTCGACGCCAAGGGTCGGGTCATCGGCATCAACAGCGCCATCCGGTCCGCCGACAGCGGTTCCGAACCGGGCGGCGGGCAGGCCGGTTCCATCGGGCTCGGCTTCGCCATCCCCATCAACCAGGGCAAGCGGGTCGCCGAGGAACTGATCAACACCGGCAAGGCCACCCACCCCGTGATCGGCGTCACCCTCGACATGGACTACACGGGCGACGGCGCCCGGGTCGGCACCCGGGGCAACGACGGCGGCCCGTCCGTGACCCGGAACGGCCCCGGCGACAAGGCCGGAATCCGCGCCGGTGACGTCATCACCGAGGTCGACGGGCAGCGGGTGAACTCCGGCGAGGAGCTGATCGTCAAGATTCGCGCCCATCGCCCCGGTGACCGGCTCGAACTCACCGTGGAGCGGGACGGGCAGAAGAGGAAGGTCGCGCTGGTCCTGGGCTCAGCGGGAGGGAACTGACGGTGGACATCCCGGAAAACCTGCCGTGTACAGGAGGTCGAGAGGTACGGGACAGTTCCGGACGCACCGGGTGGCCGGGTACCGTGGGTCCGGTCCGGGACCATGGACGACCTGACGACCTGCTGCGGGCCGGGGACATCGCAAGGAGTTCTAGGTGTTCAATGACATAGGCCCACTGGAATTGGTGGCGCTCATCGTCCTCGCCGTGCTCGTGTTCGGCCCGGACAAGCTGCCCAAGATGATCCAGGACGTCACGCGCACCATTCGGAAGGTCCGCGAGTTCTCGGAGAGCGCGAAGCATGACATCCGGGAGGAACTGGGCCCCGAGTTCAAGGACTTCGAATTCGAGGACCTCAACCCCAAGACGTTCATCCGCAAGCACCTGGACAGTGACGAGCTGGGGCTCAAGGAGATCCGGAACGGGTTCGACCTGAAGAAGGAAATGGCCGAGCTGACGGACGCCGTGCACGGTCGTGAGAGCGACACCGCCGAGGGTGAATCGTCGACCCCGTCCGCGTCCTCCGCTCCGTCTTCCTCCTCCTCGTCAGGCGGCGGGGGGACCGGCTCCGGTGGGCGTATCGACATGAGCAAGAAGCGGCAGGAACTCGACCCGGGCGAGCGTCCCCCATTCGACGCCGACGCGACCTGACGAGCGCGCCCTGACGCGGTACGGAGACCGTACTGACGCCCGTACGGAAGCCCCGTACCGACTCGCGTACGGAAGCTCGTACTGACGCGCCCCGCCGCGAGCTGACCCGCTCTCTCGCGCCCCCGGGGCGATTCCGCCGCGCCCCCTGAGCCCCCCGTGCCTCCATGTGACGCATATCGCTGCCCTCATGCCCATACCACTCCCGTCAACCGGGCGACACCGGGACGTACTCCGCGTGTTGATGGCGTGGAGTGGTCGGTTTGCGACCCACCCCATCAGTGGTTTCGTGGTGCGTGGGGGAGAGATGGTTATTCTGCCTAGTTGTTGTGCGGGCTGTCAGGAGATCGCCCGAGGGGGGCGGGCCAACTCCGGTCCGACTAGAGCGAGGAGGCGTCCGCGTCATGGAGACGACAAGTCGGGTGCGCACGGTCGATGACTACCTGCTGGCGCCCTTCCCCTGGTACGGCCTCGACGAGGCGTTCACCGGGCAGCGCTGGCTGATGAATGTCGGCGCGTCCGCCGAAGGCACCGTGGAGCACGGTTCCGTCGGGCACGGGGACGAACCGTCGCTGCGGTGGGCGGCCGACGGGCGCGACGGGGAGAGAGAGCGCTTCGCGGTCGTCGTGACCGTCGCGGCGAACCCGGTCCGGCGGACGGCGGACAACACGGGAGTGCTGGAGGCGACCTCGGTCTCCTCGGCCGCGTGGCTGGCCGGATCGGGCCTGCTCGCGGTGACCTGGCCGGCCCAGATGGACCACACCCTCCGGGACGACTGGCTGGAGCAGCAGACCGAGACCGCGTTCGTCCTCGCGGACGACCTGGCCGGCGCCGACTGGTCGGCGCTGTCGCTTCCGGTCGACGGTGTGCCGACACCGTTTCACTACCGCGAGTCCGAGTTCGGCTGGGTACTCGCCGGGTCCACGCGCGAGGGCGTCCACCTGGGTGCGTACGGGCGGGGGATGAGCGCGTACGGGCTCGGCTTCTCCGTGGTCAAGGACCTCACCGCGTACGCGTAGCCCCGTACCTCGTGGAGGGGGCACCCGGCCGGTCACGGCGCCCCCTCGGACGGCCCTCGGAACGTGTCGCGGACCTCAGAACTTGTTGCGCGGCGTGATCCCGAGCGACATCCCTGAAAGGCCCCGCTGCCGGCCGCCCAGCTTCCCCGCGATGGCCCGCAGCGCGGCACCCGCGGCGGAGTCGGGGTCGGACAGGACCACCGGCTTGCCTTCGTCGCCGCCCTCACGCAGCCGTACGTCGATCGGGATGGACCCGAGGACCGGGACCGTGGCGCCCGTCGTCCGGGTGAGCCCGTCGGCGACGCTCTGGCCGCCGCCCGTACCGAACACGTCGACCATCTCGCCGCAGTGCGGACACGGCAGGCCCGCCATGTTCTCGACCACGCCCACGATCTTCTGGTGGGTCTGGACCGCGATGGAACCGGCCCGCTCGGCGACCTCCGCGGCGGCCTGCTGAGGCGTCGTCACCACCAGGATCTCGGCGTTCGGCACGAGCTGCGCGACGGAGATCGCGATGTCGCCGGTGCCCGGCGGAAGGTCCAGGAGCAGCACGTCCAGGTCGCCCCAGTAGACGTCCGCGAGGAACTGCTGAAGGGCGCGGTGCAGCATCGGGCCGCGCCACACCACCGGCGCGTTGCCGGGCGTGAACATCCCGATGGAGATGACCTTCACGCCGTGCGCGGACGGCGGCATGATCATGTTCTCGACCTGGGTCGGCCGCCCGTCGGCGCCGAGCATGCGCGGCACGGAGTGGCCGTAGATGTCGGCGTCCACGACGCCGACCTTCAGACCGTCCGCCGCCATCGCCGCCGCCAGGTTGACGGTCACGGACGACTTGCCGACGCCGCCCTTGCCGGACGCGACCGCGTACACCCGCGTCAGCGAGCCCGGCTTCGCGAAGGGGACCTCGCGCTCGGCCTGCCCGCCGCGCAGCGAGGACGTCAGCTCGCGCCGCTGCTCGTCGCTCATGACGTCGAGCGTCACCTCGACGCCCGTGACGCCCTCGACCCCCGAGACGGCCTCGGTCACCCTGTTGGTGATGGTCTCGCGCATCGGGCAGCCGGAGACCGTGAGATAGATGGTCACCGCGACGGCACCGTCCGTGCCGATCTCCACCGATTTGACCATCCCCAGTTCGGTGATGGGCCGGTTGATCTCGGGATCGTTCACCGTCGCCAGCGCTTCACGCACCGCGTCTTCCGTAGCCATACGGACGATGGTACGGCGCCCACCAGGGGGGCCGGACAGCCCCTCAGCGGTCGTCTGTGTCACTTTCGGACCGCTCGACGGACCTTTCGATGGGCAGGGGCGGTCGCCGCTCGTCCAGCGCCCGCAGCAGATCTTCCAGCTCGGAGCGGATCCAGTCGCGCGTCGCGACCTCACCGAGACCCGTGCGGAGGGCGGCGACCTCACGGCTGAGGTACTCGGTGTCGGCGATCGAGCGCTCGTTCTGCTTGCGGTCCTGTTGGAGGTTGACCCGGTCCCGGTCGTCCTGCCGGTTCTGGGCGAGCAGGATCAGCGGGGCCGCGTACGACGCCTGGAGGGAGAGGACAAGCGTCAGAAAGATGAACGGATAAGGGTCGAAGCGGAGTTCCCGGGGAGCCCACACATTCCAGACGACCCAGATGACGATCGTGACCGTCATCCAGACCAGGAAGCGCCCGGTGCCCAGGAAGCGGGCGATCCGCTCCGACATCCGGCCGAAGGCGTCCGGGTCGTACTCCGGCAGCAGTCTGCGGCGGCGGGCGAGCGGCAGGTCGAGTCGGGGCAGGCCGGGCCGCGCAGGCTCACCGCGGACGGCCGGCTCGCGCTCAGGGCTCACCGTTCGCCTCCCCGGGCTGATGGAACTCGGTCTCCCGCCAGTCCTCGGGCAGGAGATGGTCGAGCACGTCGTCCACGGTGACCGCGCCGAGCAGGGACCCGCCGTCGTCGACCACGGGCGCGGCGACCATGTCGTACGTGGCGAAGAAGCCGGCCACCGCGGGCAGTGAGTCGCCGGGTGTGAGCGGTTGCAGATCGGTGTCGAGGATCGAGCCGACCAGTGAGTACGGGGGATCGCGCAGCAGCCGCTGGAAGTGCACGGTGCCGAGGTACTTCCCGGTCGGCGTCTCGTCCGGCGGCCGGCACACGTACACCTGCGCGGCGAGCGCGGGCGACAGATCGGGGTTGCGTACGCGCGCGAGGGCGTCCGCGACCGTCGCGTCCGGCCGCAGCACGATCGGCTCGGTCGTCATCAGACCGCCCGCCGTACTCTCCTCGTACGCCAACAGCCGGCGCATGTCCGCCGCGTCGTCGGGCCGCATCAGGCCGAGCAGCCGCTCCTGGTCGTTCTCCGGCAGCTCCGACAGCAGGTCGGCCGCGTCGTCCGGGTCCATGGCCTCCAGGATGTCCGCCGCACGCTCCTCCTTGAGCTTGCCGAGGATCTCGATCTGATCGTCCTCGGGCAGCTCTTCGAGTACGTCGGCGAGCCGGTCGTCGTCCAGGGCCGCGGCGACCTCCGAACGGCGCTTGGCGGACAGGTGGTGCAGGACGTTGGCCAGGTCGGCGGCGCGCAGCTGTTCGAAGGTGGCGAGCAGGGTCTCCGCGCCCTGACCCTGCTCGTCCAGCGAGAAGCCGCTGACGGCGGACCACTCGACGGTCAGCGTCTCGCCGCGGCTCCTGCGGAAAGCACCGCCTTTGCCCTTGCGTACGAAGAGGCGGTCGATCTCCCATTCGCGGCGGGACGAGATCTGCCGTACCGACAGATCGAGGACGGTCACCTCCTCGTCGGTCTCGACGAGCCGGATCCGCCGGTCGAGCATCTCGCCGAACACCAGCCGCTCGGTGGGGCGCTGTTCGAAGCGGCGCACGTTCAGAACGCCGGTGGTGAGGACCTGCCCGGCCTGGATGCCGGTCACCCGGGTGATCGGGAAGAAGACGCGGCGGCGCCCTGACAGCTCCACGACAAGGCCGAGCAGCCGGGGCGGGCGGCGGTCGACGCGGAACTGGGCGACGAGATCGCGGACCCGGCCGACCTGGTCGCCGTTCGGGTCGAAGACGGCGATGTCCGCGAGGTGCGACACGAAGACTCTGGGGGCGCCGGACGCCATGACGCGCCTCCCTGGGTCGCGCTGCGCGGTGCGGCCCGGTCCACCCCACCCACGCTTGTCCGTCAATTCACATAACTCCGGGTAATTCGGGCTTCAGGCTAGCCCGTCCCGGTCGGTGGCGCCTTGGCTGACGGTCCGGAAGGACTGGGTCCGACGGGCTCGCGTGACACCGGTACGCTGCCGTACGCCGCTGGCGCAGTGGCGCCACCCCCGCATGAGAGGCAGCCCCCCTGTGTCTGCATTTCCCCAGGGCCGCATCCGCAGAGCGGCGATGGTGAGCGTGGTGTGCGCGGGGGTGATCGCGGCGGGCGCCGGGCTCACGGGGTGCTCATCCGAAGACCCCGACGCGGGCACCAACGGGGTCGGCAAACTGGCCGCCGACAAGATCCAGAGCAAGTCGCGTACGGCGGCCGAGTCGGCCTCCTCGGTACGGCTGTCCGGCACCGTCGTCAGCAAGGGCCTGACGTACAAGCTCGACATGCGGCTGAAGGGGAACGGCGGTACCGGGTCGGTGACCTCCAAGAAGGGCACGTTCCGGCTGCTGCGCGTGGGCGAGCACCTGTTCCTCAAGGCGGATTCCGGTTTCTGGAGCCACGAGGACGACGGCAAGGGCGATTCCTCGGAGTCCGACAAGGCGGTCGCGAACAAGCTCGACGGTAAGTACGTGAAGGTGCCCCAGGGCGACCCCGCGTATCAGCAGCTCAGTGGCTTCACCGATATGAAGCTGCTGCTCGAAGGGCTCCTCACCCTCCACGGCAAGCTCGACAAGGGGGACCGGGAGGACTCGGGAGGGGTCCGTACCGTGCAGGTCACCGGTGACAAAGGCGCCGGCGGGACGCTCGACGTGTCCCTGGAGGGCACCCCGTTCCCGCTGCGTCTGGTACGCGCCGGGGACGCCGGCACGATCAGCCTGACGGACTGGAACAAGGAGTTCGTCCTGAAGGAACCGGACAAGACGGAGACGGTGGATTACGGCAAGCAATTGCCTACGTCTTGAGGGCCCTTTTCTGAGTTTCCGGGCCTTCGGGTTTCCGGGCTTTCGGGTTTCCGGTCGGCGGCGGCTTCGCTCAGCGGCGGCGTTTGCGCAGGAGGCGGGGGAGGGCCGCCGGGATCGGATGGCGCGTGGTGGCCGGGGTGGGGAGGGGCGGGGCCGCATCGGAGCCGGGTGAGGGGTCCACGAGGGGGCCCTGTGGCTCCAGGCGCAGGACACGGCACTCCCGAGCCCACCGCGCCGGCACCCCTTCCCCGTCCGGCGCGTTCAGCCGCTTGCCCTTCAGCTCCGCCACGGCCGCCTCCCACGCCTCCGTACCGGGAGCCAGCTCCACGACCCGCGCGGTCCACCCCACGAGCCGCCCGCCCTTGTCCTTGCTGCGTACGGTGACCGTGGCCGTACCCCCGTCGACCAGCTCCGGCAGCGGCTGCTCGCCGGGCCCGTCGCCGACGAGATGCGCGGCGCCGTCGTGCCACACGTGCCACAAGGCCCGCGTGGGTCCGGCGCCCCGCACCCAGATGAGTCCGGACTTCTTCGTGGCCTCCTCGACGAGGGCCTGGTCGAGCAGCGAATCCGTCATGGCCCCAGCGTAGTCAGAGCCAGCCGTTGCGCTTCAGGGTGCGGTGGATCGTGAGGCAGATCCCGACCGTGATCCCGAGCACCATCGGATACCCGTACGTCCAGCGCAGCTCCGGCATGTGGTCGAAGTTCATGCCGTACACGCCGCAGACCATGGTCGGTACGGCGATGATGGCCGCCCAGGACGTGATCTTGCGCATGTCCTCGTTCTGTGCGACGGACGCCTGCGCGAGGTTGGCCTGGAGGATCGAGTTCAGCAACTCGTCGAAACCGACGACATGTTCCTGCACGCGCGCGAGGTGGTCGGCGACATCGCGGAAGTACTTCTGGATGTCGGGGTCGACCAGCCGCATCGGCCGCTCGCTGAGCAGTTGCATGGGCCGCGCGAGCGGAGCGACCGCCCGCTTGAACTCCAGGACCTCCCGCTTGAGCTGGTAGATCCGACCGGCGTCCACTCCGCGTGAACCGCCTTTGCGGCCCGGCGAGAACACCTCGGTCTCGACCTCGTCGATGTCGTCCTGCATGGCGTCCGCGACCGCGAGATATCCGTCCACGACATGGTCGGCGATCCCGTGCAGTACCGCCGAAGGCCCTTTGGCGAGGAGTTCCGGCTCGTCCTGGAGCCGGTGCCGCAGCCCCCGCAGGGACCCCTGTCCGCCGTGCCGCACGGTGATGAAGAAGTCCCGCCCGGTGAAGCACATCACCTCGCCGGTCTCCACGACCTCGCTGGTCGCGGTGAGTTCGGCGTGCTCGACGTAGTGGATGGTCTTGAACACCGTGAAGAGCGTGTCGTCGTACCGCTCCAGCTTGGGCCGCTGATGCGCGTGCACGGCGTCCTCGACGGCCAGCGGATGCAGCCCGAACTCGGCCGCGATCACGGCGAATTCGGCCTCCGTTGGCTCGTGCAGACCGATCCACGCGAAGCCGCCGTCGCGCCGCACCTGGAGCATCGCGCCGTGCGGTGTCAGGCACTCCGCGGACTCGACGCGGCGCCCGTCGCGGTAGACGGCGCAGTCGACGACGGCGGACGGCGTCGCGGGGTCTCGGGTCGTGTCGTAGGGGCTGTCGTCCTTGCGCGGCGCGGGCCGGACGGCGGCGCGCAGGTCACGGATCATCGACATGGGCAGGCTCCTTCGCTACGGGGCCGCCGGGCGAGGGCTGGAACTACCCGGAATGAGGACGTCCTGCTACGGAGGTCGGTGACGTCCACAAAGCGGGGAGCACCGCGCCTTCGCGGTGGCGGCTTCGCTGCTGATACGGATCAGACGTGATCAGACGTGATCAGACGGATCAGTCAGTTCAGGCGGGAACCACGGGCTCTTCCGTCATACGCCGGGCGAGGACAGACGATCAGACTGACCTGGACGCGGGGCGCGAACGCCGGGGAGTAGCTGCCGGAGCTACGGGGACTCAGCGGTCGGAAGAGCGGGTGGTACTGCCCGGGTGACTTCGATCCATTGCAGCCCCACCTCCTCCGGCCGGTCCCCCGTAGGGGAGGTCCATGACGTCGGGGCGTGAGGGTGACGCTTCAGCGTGCTACCCCGACCAGCGGCCAAGAGTATCAGCCGACTGAAGTGTCGGCCCCCGCCTTTACCCGTTGAATACGCGTTCCATGCACCGGAGCCGCTCCGAAAAGCGGCTGGCATGGGGGTGACGTGGGGGTTCTATGCTCGCCGCATGGCTGATGTTCTTGCGCTGGTCGAGGCCCGGCTGCGGATGACCCTGGGCGAACCGGACGCGCGCGCGGCGGTGACGTTCCTGGGCACGGACCGTATCGAGGTGCTCCGCTTCACCGGCGACGGCCTGGCGCGTTACGTGACCCTGGGCATGTCCGCCCACCCGATGACGGACCCGACGGCGGTCGTCGCGGATCCGGAGCGGGGTCCGCGCGCGGAACTGGTCCTGTCGGTACGGTCCGGGCTCGCCGACACCGACAAGGCGCTCCGGCCCCTCGCCGTACTGGCGGCCTCGCCCCAGGTCGAGGGTCTGGTGGTGGCCCCCGGCGCCTCACTCGACGTCGGCGAACCCCTGTGGCCCGGCGCGCCGTTCACATCGGTCCTGGTCGCCGAGTCCGGCGGTCTGGTGGAAGACCTGGAACTGGACGCTCCGCTGGATTCCGTACGGTTTCTGCCGCTGTTGCCGATGACGGCGAACGAGGCCGCGTGGAAGAGGGTGCGGGGGGCCGACGCGCTTCAGGAGCGGTGGCTCGGTGCGGGTACGGATCTGCGGGATCCGTTGCGGTCGGGGGTAGGGCTGGAGTGAGGGGTCGGTTTTGTGGGGGCCGGTGAGTTTGGCTTACTGGGTCATTGGGTCGGCGGCTCGTTGGGTCACTGGGTCATCGGCTCAGCGGGTCTTGGCTCATCGGCTCATCGGCTCGTTGGTTCAGTTGGCGAAGGCCGAGACGCCGTCCTCCGTCGCATGGCGCGGTGCGAGTTCCTCCGCCTCGTGCGTGAGGGACGTCCTGCGCACCCACACGACCACCGCTGCGGCCACCGCCGTCACCGCCGCGACCACGAACGGGATGTGGATGTCGCTCCACTCCTCGATCTTCGGCGCGAAGAACGGGGCCGCCGCGGCGGCGAACCAGCGGACGAAGTTGTATCCGGCGCTGGCGACCGGACGGGGCGCGTCCGAGACCCCGAGCGCCAGTTCGGTGTAGACGGTGTTGTTCACGCCGATCAGCGCGCCCGACAGGATCGTGCAGACCACGGCCGTGGTGTGGCTGCCGTAACCGAGGACGAGGACGTCCAGCGCGAGCAGCACGAGGGAGCCGCCGAGCACCTTGAGCGAGCCGAAACGCCTCTGGAGGCGGGGCGCGACCAGCACCGAGAACAAGGCGAGCAGCACACCCCAGGCGAAGAACACCGCACCGGACTTGTACGGGGTCATGTTCAGTACGAACGGCGTGAAGGCCAGGACCGTGAAGAACGTGTAGTTGTAGAAGAACGCCGAGACGGCCGCTGAGGCCAGACCGCCGTGGCCGAGCGCCTTGAGCGGATCGAGGAGCGAGGTCTTGCGCGCCGGCTTCGGCTGCTCCTTCAGGAACACCGTGATGCACAGGAAGCCGATGGCCATCAGGGCGGCGGTGCCGAAGAACGGGTAGCGCCAGCTGGCGTTCCCGAGGAGCGCCCCTGCCAACGGGCCGCACGCCATGCCGAGCCCGAGCGCCGACTCGTACAGCAGGATCGCCGCCGCGCTGCCGCCGGCCGCGGCGCCGACGATGACGGCGAGCGCCGTCGAGACGAAGAGGGCGTTGCCCAGGCCCCAGCCCGCGCGGAATCCGACGAGTTCGCCGACCGAGCCCGAGGTGCCGGACAGGGCCGCGAAGACGACGACCAGGGCGAGACCGAGGAGCAGGGTCCGGCGTCCGCCGATCCGGCTGGAGACGAAGCCGGTCACCAGCATGGCCACGGCGGTGATCAGGAAGTACGAGGTGAAGAGCAGGGAGACCTGGCTCGGCGTCGCCTCAAGACCCTTGGCGATCGAAGGGAGGATCGGGTCGACGAGTCCGATGCCCATGAAGGCGACGACGGATGCCCCGGCGGTGGCCCAGACCGCCTTCGGCTGACGCAGGAGGTTGGTACTGCTCCGCATACCCACTCCTCACTGTGAATCAAGACTGTGAATCAAGGTTGATCAAGGTGGTGGGGTCCTTGGTCTATGCACACAATAAGTTAGGTAGACTAATTAATGTAAGCTACACTTAATTACGCCTGGTCGCGGGCGCTCCGGACGAGTGATCGTCCTTGACGCGAGGACGGCCGGGGAGGACCGTTGGCACCTATGAGGGGCGAACCCAGTTGCCCGAAGTGTGGTGGCCGGGTCAGGGCTCCCGGACTTTTCGCCGATGCCTGGCAGTGCGATGTCCATGGGCCGGTGCACCCGTTGCAGCCCGTGATCCCGCCCAGCGTCGAGGCCCTCGGTGTGGTGGTGCACCGCGCTCAGGTGCCTGTCTGGATGCCGTGGCCCCTTCCCGTCGGCTGGCTGTTCACCGGGGTGGCCTACGCGGGTGACGACCGCAGCGGTGGGCGCGCGACGGCGGTGGCCTGCTCGGGACCGGGGCCGCTGGGCGGCATAGGGGAGCTGGTGCTGGTCGCCGAGGAACTGGGCGTCGGGCTGGGCGCGCGGTACGCCGGCATCGACGGACCCGACCCCGGCCCCTTCATCAGCGTCGAGAAACCCCCTCAGGCCAAGGTCCTGGCGGCGGGCCGTCCCACACCGCTGTGGCATGTATCGGGCACACCCGACGACCGCGCGGTCTTCGCCGGCGAGGCGCTCGGCCTCTGGCTCTGGGCGGTGGTCTGGCCGGAGCAGTCGGGCCTGCTCATGTACGACGAACTCGTCCTCACGGACCTCCGCGACGCGGGCGCGGAAGTAGACCTACTCCCTTGCGGAGCCCTGACCCCCCGAATCCTCTCCCCCTGACCCAACGAGACGCTCCGCTGGGTTGACGGGTACCCGGCACCGTCGGACCCCCGACTCGCGGCCGGCCGGCCTCGGCGGACTTCCCCTGGGCGGGGCGCCCCTCTCCCTGGCAGAGAGTTTCGTCCCGCCGGAATGCCAGATCGGGGGGTGCCGCCCCTGGGCGCAAGCCCTCTTCCCCGCCAGGTGATCTCTTCCCGCTGCGATGGCGCTTCGCCGGGCCGGCGGGGGACCGGCGGAACACCCTTAGGTGCCGGTCGCACGGCTTGCAGCCGATCGGCGGCCGGGCTACCCCGTCCGGTGGCGGCCCCCTTCCCCCTCAGGGGCCTACTTCCCGCCGCGACGCCGCGACGCCGCGACGGCGCTTCGCCGGGACGGTGGGTGTCCGGCGGAATGCCCGACGGCATCGTGTGCCCGGCTCGCGCTCGGACGGCTCCTGCGGGCGGGGCGCAGGTGGGGTGCCACTCTCGCTGGCGGAGCGTTTCGACCGGTCAGAACACCGCGCCGCGCGGGCCGCGCTCGGCCGAAAAGTCTTCCCCGCCAGGTGATCTCTTACCGCTGCGATGACGTTCCGCTGGGAGGGCGGGTATCCCGTGGAATACCCGACGGCGTCAGGCACGCGGCTTGTAGCCGAACAGCCTGCCGCCGCCCGGCAGGGAGCCCCGTTTCCCGCCAGGGGATTTTTTGCCGCCGCGACGGCGCTCCGCCGGGGCGGCGAGTGTCCGGCGGTATGTCCGGCGGCGTGGCCCTTCTGCGGTAGGGGTTTCCTCCAGCCGTAAGGGCATCGCGGCAGCGGGGACGCCTCCGGCGGGGGCAACCTCCCGCCGCGACGGTGCTCCGCCGGGACCGCGGAAGTCTTGCGGAACCCCCAGGCAGCCCCCGCCCCCGGCACGGGACCGGCCCCCCGCCCAGGGGACAAAGGGCACCCGGCGCCCCGGTATCCTGGGGCGTCCCCGTCCCCCCGTTCGGTCTGGAGCCAAGCGTGCGTATTGACCTGCACACCCACTCCACCGCATCCGACGGCACGGACACCCCGGCCGAACTGATCCGCCGGGCAGCCGCCGAGGGGCTGGACGTCGTCGCGCTGACCGACCACGACACCACCCGCGGCCACGCGGAAGCCATCGACACCCTCCCCTCCCTCGACCGCGACCTCACCGTCGTCACCGGCGCCGAACTCTCCTGCCGCCTCAACGGCATCGGCCTGCACCTGCTCGCGTACCTCTTCGACGCCGACGAACCGGAACTCCTCCGCCAGCGCGAACTCGTCCGCGACGACCGGGTCCCCCGCGCTCAGGGCATGGTCCGCAAGCTCCAGGACCTGGGAGTCCCGGTGACCTGGGCACAGGTCGCCCGGATCGCCGGTGACGGTTCCGTCGGCCGCCCCCACATCGCGGAGGCCCTGATCGAACTCGGCCTGATCTCCTCCGTCTCCCACGCCTTCACGTCCGAGTGGCTCGGCGACGGCGGCCGGGCGTACGTCGCCAAGCACGAACTGGACCCCTTCGAGGCCATCCGCCTGGTCAAGGCGGCGGGCGGAGTCACCGTCTTCGCGCACCCGGCAGCCGCCAAACGCGGCCGTATCGTCCCCGAATCGGCCATCGCCGAATTCGCGTCGGCCGGACTCGACGGCATCGAGGTCGACCACATGGACCACGAACCGGCCACCCGCGCACGGCTGCGCGGACTCGCCGGTGACCTGGGACTCCTCGCCACCGGATCCAGCGACTACCACGGACACCGCAAGACCTGCGTACTCGGCGAGTTCACCACCGACCCCGAGGTCTACGGCGAGATCACCCGGCGCGCCACGGGAGCCTTCCCCGTGCCGGGAGCCGGGGGTCCGGCCCGCACCGCCTGAGCCGATGCGCTGATCCGGTCAGGGGCCGCCCGCCCCCACTCGGCCTTCGCCCTGGCCGCAGTCGGGTGTCCGTCCCGCTCCGGTTCCATCCGTGTCGCGTTTCGTGTCGCGTTCCGTCCCACTCCGGTCCCGGCCGGCTCCGGGGCTGTGCCCTTCAGGCGCGGCCCACCCCCTTTCCGTTCACACACTCTCGCAAGGCTTCCCGTGTTCGACCTCGCCGTCTTCGGCTCCCTCTTCCTCACCCTCTTCGTGATCATGGACCCCCCGGGAATCACCCCGATCTTCCTCGCGCTCACCGCCGGCCGCCCCGGCAAGGTCCAGAAGCGGATGGCGTTCCAGGCCGTCTGCGTGGCCTTCGGAGTGATCGCCGTCTTCGGTCTCGTGGGACAGCAGATCCTCGACTATCTGCATGTCTCCGTACCCGCCCTGATGATCGCGGGCGGTCTGCTGCTCCTGCTGATCGCGCTCGACCTGCTCACCGGCAAGACCGACGAACCCCAGCAGACCAAGGACGTCAACGTCGCCCTCGTACCGCTCGGAATGCCGCTGCTCGCCGGGCCCGGCGCGATCGTGTCGGTGATCCTCGCCGTGCAGAAGGCCGACAGCGCCGGCGCCCAGGTCTCCGTATGGGTCGCGATCCTCGCGATCCACGCTGTGCTCTGGGTCGTCATGCGGTACTCGCTGTTCATCATCCGCGTGATCAAGGACGGCGGGGTCGTCCTGGTCACCCGGCTCGCGGGCATGATGCTCTCGGCCATCGCCGTGCAGCAGATCATCAACGGCGTGACACAGGTGATCAAGGGAGCGTGACCCACTCGCCCCGTGCCCGCCGCGCGGGGCGAGCCGCCCTCCGACCTCGCGCAAGCGCAGGGCCCTCGCGCGACCGCGGTGTTCGACCGCGTCGCGCGAGGGCCCTGAAGAGTGTCGTCAGTGCTCGCGTCCTACGAGGCCGGGGATTCGGCCGGCCGTATGTAGAGCCGCCGGCCGGTGGCCGCGGCCTGCTGCACGATCTGATTGACGGAGGCGGCGTCCACGACGGTGCTGTCGACGGCGGTGCCGTCCACATCGTCAAGGCACATGATCTCGAAGCGCATCACGCTTCTCCCTTCGTCGGTGGTCATCCTCCTGAAGGAGAACTACTGGTTCGGGACAGAAGTCTTGTCCCTGTGCCGGACACGGCGATTGCCTGCCCGTAAAGAGTGGATTGCGCGGCAACACTGCCCCGCTCCCACACTCTCCTCAACGGGTTGCCCTCAGCAAACATTCCCTACGCTAAGGAAATTTTTCGTCTACCTAATTACCCACGGGTAACCCGAGGTGACCCGACGGGTTGTGCCCTCTCCGTGACAGCCCGGACAATGGGCGCCATATGAACCACGAAATCCCCGGCACCGAACTCCCCGGATCCGAAGACAGCCCGACGACGCCCGCGCTGATGGCCCGCCTGGACCGCACCAACGAGCTGCTCCAGCGCATGCTGGCCGAGGTCGCGAAGACCCCGTCCACCCACGCGATCTTCGTGGACGCCGGGTACCTGTACGCCGCGGCCGGCCGGCTCGTCGCGGGCACCGAGGACCGTCGCGCCTTCGACCTCGACGCGCAGGGGCTGATCGACGCGCTGATCGACCGGGCCCGCATGATCTTCGCGGACAGCCGACTCCTGCGCGTCTACTGGTACGACGGGGCAAGGCGCCGTATCCACACCGCCGAGCAGCAGACCATCGCGGAACTCCCCGATGTGAAGGTCCGCCTCGGCAACCTCAACGCCAACAACCAGCAGAAGGGCGTCGACTCCCTCATCCGCACCGATCTGGAGTCACTGGCCCGGCACCGCGCGATCAGCGACGCGGCCCTTGTCGGCGGCGACGAGGACCTGGTCTCGGCGGTCGAGGCCGCGCAGGGCTACGGCGCGCGCGTGCACCTGTGGGGCGTCGAGGCACCCGACGGGCGCAACCAGGCCGAACCGCTGCTCTGGGAGGTCGACAGCCAGCGGACCTTCGACCTCGACTTCTTCAAGCCGTACGTGTCCCGGCGCACCACCGTCGGCTACGACATGACGGCGACCCCACGCCCCGCGCGCGAGGACGTGCGTTTCGTGGGCGCGCAGATCGCCGCCAAATGGCTCGGCGCCCGTGGCCGCGAGGCTCTGGTGGACCTGCTGCCCGGCCACCCCTACCTGCCCGGCTCCGTCGACCAGGACCTCCTGGTGGAGGCCGAGGGGCTGCTCCAGTACTCCCTGCGCGGCCAGTCCGACCTGCGCCGCGCCCTGCGGGACGGCTTCTGGGAGCACTTGCGTACGCAGTACTGAGACCCAGGCAGTGCAGTACTGAGAATCAAGCAGCCCCAAGCAGTACTGAGGCGCTTTCGTGCTCCCGGACGGACGACAGCTTCTCAGTCGACGGTGTCCCAGAAGGCCGCCAGTGCCGCCGCCGTCTCCTGCGGGCGGTCCGTGTTCGGCGAGTGCTCGGCCCCGCGTACGACCGTGCGGCGCGCTCCGAGTCGTACGGCCATGTCGTCCAGGAGCGGTAGCGGCCAGGTGTCGTCCCGCTCGCCGGAGATCACATGCTTGGGCAGCGGCAGTGCGGCGAGTTCACCGACCCGGTCCGGTTCCACGCACAACTGCCGCCCGGTGACGATGAGTTGGGACGGGCTCGTAAGGAGCCAGCGCCTGCGCAGGTCGTCGGCGTCGTCCAACCCCTGGTCGAGACCCGGCACTTCGGCACCGCTGGCGGTGTCCTCCGGGGGTGGCGGTTCCATGCTCTGGATCGCGGCCCAGACCTGGGCCATGTCCATCACCGTGAGGGCGTCCCGCAACAGCTTCACGCGCTCCTGCTGCGATGGGGAGATCTGCGCGGGCCCGGACGCCATCAAGGTGAGCGACCGGAACGGCGCGACGTCCAGCAGCACGGCCGCGCGCGCGACGAGACCGCCCAGCGAATGCCCCAGGAGATGGACGGGACCGCCCGCAAAGGTGTCGCCCGCGAAGGTGCCGCCCGCGAAGGAGCCGTCAGCAAAGGCGCCCTCGCCGAAGGTGTCGTCCGCAAAAGCGCCACTCACCGCGGTGGCCTGGGCGATGACATCGCGCGCGAGTTGCTCCTGCGCGTAGGGCGTCTCGTCGTCGCGGGGACCGTCGGACTCGAACTGCCCGCGACCGTCCACGGCGACCGTCCGGTATCCGGCGGCGGCCAGGGGCGTGTGCAGGGCGATGAAGTCCTCCTTGCTGCCGGTGAACCCGGGCAGCAGCAGGGCGGTGCCTTTGGTGTGCCCGGTGACGGCGGGCGACGCGATGGCGGCGAAGTCCCCGCGCGCGGTGCTGAGCCGCAGTGCGCGGGTGCCGGGCGGGGGGACGAAGGAGGGCGGCCTGCTCATGGCACGAGGCTAGTGTCCCGGCCCCGGACAGGAGTTCTCACCCCGGGCCCCGAAGCACACAGGGCGATCGGGTACGCCGATGGCCCGGCCCCACCGCGCGCGGGGGACCGGGCCATCAGGATGTACGTCAGACCTCGGGGGCCTCGGCGACCTTGCGGGTGCGGCGGCGCTTGGGCTTGGCCTCGGCGGTCTCCTCGCCCGCAGCGGCCACCTTCGCCTCGACGGCCTCCGTGGCGGCGGCGGTCTCGGCGGCTGCCGCGGTCTTGCGCGTCCGGCGCCGGGGCTTGGCCTCGACGACTGTGCCGGCCTCGGCGCTCGCGCCGGTCGCCTCGGCGGCGTCGCCCGGCTGGGCCGGGATCTCGGCCGTGACGACCGCCGGAGCGGCCTTGCGGGTGCGGCGGCGGGGCTTGGCGGGTGCCTCGTCGGTGGCCTGCGCCGCGATCTCCGCGACGGCGGTGTCGACGGCCGTGGCGGTCTCGGCCGCCTCGGCCACGACCACCGGCTCGGCGGTCTTCCGGGTCCGGCGGCGCCGCTTGGGCTCCTCCGTCACCGGCTCGGCGGCCTCGGCGGTGTCGACGGCGGCCTCGGCCGCCTCCGGCGCCGCTGTCACGGCGTCCGTGGCCCCGGAACGCGTCCGGCGCCTGCGTCGGGGCGTACGGGGCTCGCTGTCGGCCTCGGCATCGACGGCGGGCGCGCTGGCGGCCACGGCGGCCTCCGTCGCGTCACCGGACGTCTGTACCGGAACCCGGGCGGGCCCGGACGACTGCGTGCCGTCCGTCGTGGTGGGCTCCGCCGCGTTCACGCCCTCCAGGGGCGACCCCGCGCGCGTACGACGCCGACGACGGGGCGTACGGGCCGGACGCTCGCGCTCGCTGTCCCGCTCGCGGTCCTTGTCCCTGTCCCTGTCCCTGTCCGGCGCGGCGACCCGGCCGCCGCGTCCGCGCTGTCCACGGCCACCGGTCTCGCCGAGGTCCTCGACCTCTTCGGCCGCGAGCCCCGCGCGCGTGCGCTCGGCCCGGGGCAGGATGCCCTTCGTGCCCTCGGGGATCTTCAGGTCCTCGAAGAAGTGCGGCGACGTGGAGTATGTCTCGGGCGGATCGGGGAACTTCAGGTCGAGCGCCTTGTTGATGAGCTGCCAGCGCGGGATGTCGTCCCAGTCGACCAGCGTGACCGCCGTACCGGACGCGCCCGCGCGGCCCGTGCGGCCGATGCGGTGGAGGTACGTCTTCTCGTCCTCCGGCGACTGGTAGTTGATGACGTGCGTGACGCCCTCGACGTCGATACCGCGCGCGGCGACGTCGGTGCAGACGAGCACGTCCACCTTGCCGTTGCGGAACGCGCGCAGGGCCTGCTCGCGGGCGCCCTGGCCCAGGTCGCCGTGGACCGCGCCGGAGGCGAAGCCGCGGCGCTGGAGCTGCTCGGCGATGTCCGCGGCCGTCCGCTTGGTGCGGCAGAAGACCATGGCGAGACCGCGGCCGTCGGCCTGGAGGATGCGCGAGACCATCTCCGGCTTGTCCATGGAGTGCGCGCGGTACACGTGCTGCGTGGTGTTCGCCACGGTCGCGCCCTGGTCGTCCGGCGCGGTGGCGCGGATGTGCGTGGGCTGCGACATGTAGCGCCGGGCCAGACCGATCACGGCGCCCGGCATGGTCGCCGAGAACAGCATCGTCTGGCGCTTCGGCGGCAGCATGTTGATGATCTTCTCGACGTCGGGCAGGAAGCCCAGGTCGAGCATCTCGTCGGCCTCGTCCAGGACGAGGCAGCGCACGTGCTTGAGGTTGAGCTTCTTCTGGCCCGCGAGGTCCAGGAGGCGGCCCGGGGTGCCGACGACGACGTCGACGCCCTTGCGCAGCGCCTCGACCTGCGGCTCATAGGCCCGGCCGCCGTAGATCGCGAGGACGCGTACGTTGCGGACCTTGCCGGCCGTCAGGAGGTCGTTGGTGACCTGGGTGCACAGCTCGCGCGTGGGAACCACGACAAGGGCCTGGGGGGCCTCGGTGAGCTGCTCGGGACGGGCGCGGCCCGCCTCGACGTCGGCGGGGACGGTGACCCGCTCCAGGAGGGGGAGTCCGAAGCCGAGCGTCTTGCCGGTGCCGGTCTTGGCCTGGCCGATGACGTCGGTCCCGGAGAGCGCTACGGGGAGCGTCATCTCCTGGATGGGGAACGGATTGGTGATGCCGACGGCCTCAAGGGCCTCGGCTGTCTCGGGAAGGATCCCGAGATCTCGGAAAGTCGTAGCCTGCGTAGTCAGGGTGTTGCCTCTTCTGTGAGACGCGGCGTGAGGCGAACGCTGGGGGTCGTGACCGTGCTGTGTACCGCCGGCCGCCTGGGGGGCGGACCGCGTCGCATGGGACCACTGCCGACGCTCGGAGCTGTCGTGCCGCTGAGGGCCCCTCCGGATGCCGTACGCACAGTGCCGTACGGCGTGGGAGGGCTGTCGGGTCGGAGCCGATCGGGCCACCGACCGGGCATCCTCATTCATGTACCCGTTGAGTCGTCGAGATACCTCATGCACTCGATACCGTGCACTCAGGTACGGCGGCGTACTCAGCGGGCCTTTACCACCATACCCCGGAATCGCGCACATGCGATGGCCGAATTGGTCACGTAGTGGTCGTCACAGTGATTGACCAGGGACTTCAGGGTTGCCGTGAGCGGGCTATTGTGCGCTTCATGACGACGCCTGACCACGCCTCTGACGCACCCGCACCCACCGGAGTCGCCGCCCAGGACTGGGCGCGGGCCTCCGCAGACCCGCAGTACCGTGCCGCGGTCGTCGACCTGCTCGGCGCCCTGGCGTACGGGGAGCTGGCGGCGTTCGAGCGCCTCGCCGAGGACGCGAAGCTGGCGCCCACGCTCGCCGACAAGGCGGAGCTGGCGAAGATGGCGTCGGCCGAGTTCCACCACTTCGAGCAGTTGCGGGACCGGCTCTCGGCGGTCGGCGCCGAGCCCACGGGGGCCATGGAGCCGTTCGTCGCCGCGCTCGACGGCTTCCACCGGCAGACGGCGCCGTCCGACTGGCTGGAAGGGCTCGTCAAGGCGTACGTCGGCGACTCGATCGCCAGTGACTTCTACCGTGAGGTTGCGGCCCGGCTCGACGCCGACACCCGCGGTCTGGTGCTCGGCGTCCTCGACGACACCGGGCACGCGAGCTTCGCCATCGAGAAGGTGCGCGCGGCGATCGACGCCGACCCGCGCGTGGGAGGGCGGTTGGCGCTCTGGGCGCGGCGGCTGATGGGGGAGGCCCTGTCGCAGTCGCAGCGGGTGGTCGCCGAGCGGGACGCCCTGTCGACCATGCTGGTCGGCGGTGTCGCCGACGGCTTCGACCTCGCGGAGGTGGGCCGGATGTTCTCGCGGATCACCGAGGCGCACACCAAGCGGATGGCCGCGCTGGGTCTCGCGGCCTAGCGAACCGGGCGAGGCCCGGGAGTCGGGCACGGCAGGGGGCCTTCGGGCCCCCGAGCCCGGTAGGCGCGCGGGCTGTCCAGCTACGCGGGCGCTGATCGCCGCAGACGCCTGGGGCGCAGCAGGAGTGACAGCAGGGCCGTCGAGATCGCCGCGGCACCGATCAGGGTCGCGGCGATGTTGCCCGCGCCCAGCGCGGTGTGGGTCACGAACGCGCCGAACAGGGCGCCCGCGATGCCGGTCGGCAGGACCAGGGCCGGGGTCGGCAGCCGGTCCGGCATCCGCCGGAGGGCCACCCACGCGAGGGCGAGACCGACTACTCCGGAGCCCAGCGCTTCCCAAAGCATTCTGTGGTCCCTCCCGCACGGTCAGTGGCGAATCGCTCGTAGGCGGTCCTACCCGCCACGGCCGGAATGCAATCCTCCGCTGTGTTCGAGTTGTGATGCGTCTGTGGATGAAACTGCGAGGCGTGGGGCCCAACACGGAAGAGCGGTCCGGTGGTTGACAACCACCGGACCGCTCTTTCATATGTCTCGTATGCTGGACACGCCCGCCTTTGTGTCGAACGCGGTCGGCGTACGCGGAACGCGTTCCCGCGCGCGGGAGCCCTGCGGCAGCAGACCTACAGCGCGCTGAAGCCCACCTTGCGCTGCGTGGGCTCGCCGATCTCCACGTACGCGAGTCGCTCCGCCGGCACCAGGACCTTGCGCCCGTGGTCATCCACGAGGCTCAGCAGTTGCGCCTTCCCGGACAGCGCCTCGGACACCGCGCGCTCGACCTCCTCGGCGGTCTGCGCGCTCTCCAGAACGATCTCACGGGGCGCGTGCTGCACGCCGATCTTGACCTCCACGGCTTTGTCCCTCCGACGGTCAGTGATGTGCGCGGGCGTCCGCGCCGTACCTCGCACACCCTAGCCCGGTGACAGGGGGTGAATGTTCCGGCCGACCACGCCGGTAGCGAACAGCGAACGGGAACAAAAGCGCGGGTCGTCGCCGCGCGGGACGGCCGGGTGTCCTGGCGGGTGGGCCCGGCGTGCGCTCAGTGCGGCTGCTGGTCCGTACCGTGCAGCGGGAAGCCCGCGATACCGCGCCACGCGAGCGACGTCAGCAGCTGGACCGCCTTGTCGCGCGGGATGCCGTTCGCACTGGAGAGCCAGTAGCGCGCGACCACCTGCGATACGCCGCCCAGACCCACCGCGAGGAGCATCGACTCCTCCTTGGAGTGCCCGGTGTCCTCGGCGATGACGTCCGAGATCGCCTCGGCGCACTGGAGGCTGACCCGGTCCACGCGCTCGCGCACCGCGGGCTCGTTCGTCAGGTCGGACTCGAAGACCAGCCGGAACGCGCCGCCCTCGTCCTGCACGTACGCGAAATAGGCGTCCATGGTGGCCGCCACGCGCTGCTTGTTGTCCGTCGTGGACGCGAGCGCCGTGCGCACGGAGTGCAGCAGGGCCTCGCAGTGCTGGTCCAGCAGGGCCAGGTACAGGTCGAGCTTGCCGGGGAAGTGCTGGTAGAGCACGGGCTTGCTGACGCCCGCCCGCTCGGCGATGTCGTCCATCGCTGCCGCGTGGTACCCCTGCGCGACGAAGACTTCCTGGGCCGCGCCCAGGAGCTGGTTGCGTCGGGCACGGCGCGGCAGGCGGGTGCCCCGCGGGCGTGCCGCCTCTGTCTGCTCGATGGCTGTCACGCCGCCTCCCAAAGTTGACCGTGTGCGGTGTGCGCCGCGCTGCCATCGTACTTTTCGGTAACCGTGGTGTGCGCGGTGCGAGCGCAGAATTTCACGGACCGGACGCCGACGGAACGCACCGGACGCAGCTGAACCGTACACAGGGCGTCCCACGGGGCCCCTGCGGCGACGGAGCGTGATCGCCTGTCCTCAGCGGTAGTCGTCCTCGTCCAGGGTCACGACGCGCGCCTGCTCCGCGAGGTCACCCTCGTCCGCGCTGGTGGGGTCCGAGTCCTTCAGGGAGTCGTCCCGGTCGGGTGCGAGGTCCGTCAACTGCTCCGCCGCGTCCGCCTCGTTCGCTTCCACGTCGATCTCGGCGGCTTCGTTGGTGTCGGTGATGTCCTCGTAGAGCGCATCGGGATCGGTCGGGTCGACAGTCATATGTCCTCTTCCCGAGCGGTACGTGTGCTTTCACCTGAAGGGTAGGAGAGACGGGATGGCGACGCTACGTGGTCTGTGACCGCGAACACACGAACCCGTGCGTGATCGTCTCGTAACATTGCCGCATGTCTTCGACGGAGTTGCCGAGCTTCACCGCAGCCGCCCTGCCCAAAGTGGGTGCTGTCAGGGCCGCCGAGGGCGAGCGCCTGCGGACCGTGGGACTTCCCGGACTGTCGCTGACCGTGCGCTCCCGCCCGGCGACCCGCACCGGCCTGCCGCCCGCGCTGTACGTGCACGGGCTGGGCGGGTCCTCGTTGAACTGGTCCGATTTGATGCCCCTCCTCGACGACGTCGTGGAGAGCGAGGCACTCGACCTGCCGGGCTTCGGCGACTCCCCGCCGCCCGACGACGGCAACTACTCCGTCACCGGGCACGCGCGCGCGGTGATCCGTTTTCTCGACGCGTCGGGCCGCGGCCCTGTGCACCTCTTCGGCAACTCGTTGGGCGGCGCCGTCACCACGCGCGTGGCCGCCGTCCGGCCCGATCTCGTACGCACCCTCACGCTGATCTCGCCCGCGCTGCCGGAGATCCGGGTGCAGCGCACCGCCGTACCCACCGCGCTGCTGGCGCTGCCGGGGGTCGCCGGGCTGTTCACCCGCCTCACCAAGGGGTGGTCGGCGGAGCAGCGGGTACGGGGCGTGATGGCGCTCTGTTACGGCGACCCGGGGCGGGTGACACCGGAAGGGGTGCGGGCCGCGGTCGAGGAGATGGAACGGCGGATGGCGCTGCCGTACTTCTGGGACGCCATGTCGCGCTCCGCGCGCGGGATCGTCGACGCCTACACGCTGGGCGGTCAGCACGGGCTGTGGCGGCAGGCGGAGCGGGTGCTCGCGCCGACGCTTCTCATCTACGGCGGACGGGACCAATTGGTGTCGTACCGCATGGCGCAACGGGCCGCGCGGGCATTCCGTGACGCGCGGTTGCTGTCCCTGCCGGACGCCGGGCACGTGGCGATGATGGAATACCCCGAGACGGTCGCCACGGCCTTCCAGGAACTCCTCGCCGATCTGGGCGAGTTGGACGGGTCGGCCGGGGCGACGGAGTCCGCGGACCGCGCCGATACCGGCGGGACCGCCGAGGCGCAGGCGGGGAGCTGAGACGGCGCGTGGGACGGCACAGCCGCCGGGGACCGGCGAACAACGGCGACAAGGCCAGGAACGTCGGCAACGCGACTTCATCGGCTTCATCGACCCAACCGGATCGACCGGGTCAACCGAATCGACCGAATCAACCGGATCAATCCAATCAATGGACCCCATCGGCGAACCCGGCGCCGCCGCCCGGAACGCGTGGGACGCCCCGGGCGCCCGGGACGCCGGCCCAGGGAGTGCCCCGGTTCGCCGACGGCACTTCTGCGCGCGGTGTGCCGCGTTTCCCTGACGGGACGCCGGCTCATGGGGTGCCCAGGATGATGCCGGACGGCACTCCCGCGCGTGGGGTACCCCGTTTCCCCGATGGAACCCCCGCGCGTGGGGTGCCGCGTTTTCCCGACGGGACCCCCGCGCACGGTGTGCCCCGGGTCGGGCCTACCGGTGCTCAGGAGCCCGGTGTGCCGCATGTGCGGGGTGGGCACCCCGAGCAGCGCGAGGACGGGGGTGGCTGGGGTGCCGGTGGACCCCGGGAGGCCACCGGATACGGCGTCGCCTCGCAGGGCCGGCCGCCCGGCCCACGGATCCCCGGCCCCCGCAGGGAGTACGTGGACGCCTTCGAGGACGCGGACGTCTTCGCTCCGCGCACCTCCCCGGCCCCGTACGGGACCGGCTCCATGCCGCGCGGGGCGGCCCCGTACGCCTCGGGCCCCTACACCCCACCGCAGCGGCCCAGGGCGCCCCACGCCCCGGCCTCCGACCCATTCGCCTCCGACCCGTTCGCCTCCGTCACCGACTGGGACACCGACCTCGACACCCCGGCCGGTGACGAAGTCGTACGGACGGTCGGGCCGCCGCGTTCGCCTGTCGACGAACCGGACACCGGTATCGGCGACAAGGGCGCGAAGGGGGGCCGCGGCCGTGCCCTGACCGGGATCGCCGCGGCGGCAGTGACCACGGTGCTGGCGGTCGTCGTCGCCGGACAGGTCGCCGACGACCGGTCGGGCGGCGACACCCAGGCGCGCAGCGCGGACGGCGCGGAGCGGGCCACCGAAGACCCGGCGTCCCGGTCCGACGACCGCCCCACGCCCGAGAAGTCGGCGGTCGCGGCGGCCCCGCTCACCTACGCGCAGAAGATGGGCAAGACCTATCCGCTGGATCCGAAACTGAAGGCGTCGGGCGCTTTCTCCGTCGTCCCTGGATTCGTCAAGGCACCGGGGCGCGGTCAGGTGTTCCGCTATCGGGTGGACGTCGAGAAGGGCCTCGGACTCGATGGCTCACTCTTCGCGGAGGCCGTGCAGAAGACGCTGAACGACAAGCGGAGCTGGGCCCACAACGGTGGCCGCAGCTTCGAGCGGGTTTCCTCCGGAAAGGTCGATTTCGTCATCACCTTGGCGAGTCCGGGAACGACCGCCGAATGGTGTGCCAAGTCCGGACTCGACACCACTCAGGACAATGTGTCGTGCGACTCCGCTTCGACCGACCGCGTCATGATCAACGCCTATCGATGGGCCCAGGGTTCCGAGACCTACGGCGACGACATTTACCCGTATCGGCAGATGCTGATCAATCACGAGGTCGGTCATCGGCTCGGCTTCAACCATGTGACCTGCCAGAAGGACGGCGCGCTCGCGCCCGTCATGCAGCAGCAGACCAAGTTCCTCGACCATGACGGAATCAGCTGCCGCGCCAACCCCTGGGCTTTCCCCGGCAATTGACGTTGGGTCACCAGGGTGCGTTGACATCCGGCGAAAGTTCGTTCATATTTTTCCGCATGTCGTCCCCCCACGCCTCAGTGCGCGCCGCCCTTGAGCTGGCGCTCTTCGGCGTGACCGCGCTCTGCGTGGCCGACATTCACTGTCGCTGACGTCCGCCCTGGCGAGACGTCGGCTTTTCCCCCGCTTTCCGGTGGTGCGCGACTCCCACGGATTTCCTCGCGGTTCCGTGCTGTTCGTGTCTGACCTCGTGTGTACGCGTGCCGTTTCCCGCACGCGCGGCACACCACCGGTGTTCGGATTCTCGGCGTGCCCCAGGGCGGCCTCAGCGCGATTCCGCCTGTTGCCGCACCCACGCGGCACTCTCCGAGAGGTTCCCTTCCGATGCGTCAAACGTCCGTCATAGCGCGCCGTGTGGCAGCGGCATCCGTCAGCCTCGTCCTGGCCTCGGGCGCCGCCGCCTGCGCCGGGCCCCAGGACAACGATGCCGGGGGCGGTGGTGACGGCAAGCCGCGGAAGGGCGGCACCCTCACCGTCCTGAACTCGAACCCGCAGACCGACTTCGACCCGGCGCGGCTCTACACCTCGGGCGGCGGCAATGTGCCGTCCCTCGTCTTCCGCACCCTCACCACCCGCAACCGCGAGGACGGCGCCGCCGGCGCCCAGGTCGTCCCCGACCTCGCCACGGGCCTCGGCACGCCCAGCGAGAACGCGACCGTGTGGACGTACACCCTGAAAAAGGGCCTCAAATACGAGGACGGAACAGCGATCACCACCGCCGACATCAAGTACGGCATCGAGCGGTCCTTCGCCGCCGAACTCTCCGGCGGAGCGCCCTACCTGCGGGACTGGCTGATCGGCGGCGCCGACTACCAGGGCCCCTACAAGGACGCCAAGGGGCTCGACTCGATCGAGACGCCGGACGAGCGAACCATCGTCTTCCATCTGAACAAGCCCGAGGGCGAGTTCCCGTACCTCGCGACCCAGACACAGTTCACGCCGGTCCCCAAGGCGAAGGACAAGGGCACCAAGTACGAGGAGCACCCGCTGTCGTCGGGCCCGTACAAGGTCGTCAAGAACGAGAACGACGGCGAGCGGCTGCTCCTGGAGCGCAACCCGCACTGGTCGGCCGCGACGGACGCAGAACGCAAGGCGTACCCGGACACCGTCGAGGTCCGCTCCGGGCTCGACTCGTCCGTCATCAACCAGCGCCTCTCGGCGAGCCAGGGCGCTGACGCGCGGGCCGTCACCACCGACACCAACCTCGGGCCCGCCGAACTCGCCAAGGTGAGCGGCGACAAGCAGCTCGCCGCGCGCGTGGGCACCGGTCACTTCGGCTACACGAACTACATCGCGTTCAACCCGAAGGTGAAGCCTTTCGACGACCCGAAGGTGCGGCAGGCCATCGCCTACGCGGTCGACCGGTCCTCGGTGATCAACGCCGCCGGCGGCTCGTCGCTCGCCGAGCCCGCGACCACGTATCTGCCGAACCAGAAGTCGTTCGGCTACACGCCCTACGACCACTTCCCGGCAGGTACCTCCGGCAACCCGCAGAAGGCCCAGGAGCTGCTGAAGGACGCCGGGTACGCCAAGGGGCTCACCGTGACGCTGACGCACTCCAACGCCAAGGACTTCGAGACCAGCCCCGAGATCGCGACCGCACTCCAGGACGCCCTCAAGAAGGCGGGAATCACCGTCAAGCTGGAGGGCCTTGAGGACAACGAGTACCGGGACACGATCCACAGCGCGAAGACGGAGCCCGGGTTCTTCCTCGCGCACTGGGGTGCCGACTGGCCGTCGGGCGGGCCCTTCCTCGCCCCGATCTTCGACGGTCGGCAGATCGTCAAGGACGGCGCCAACTTCAATACGGGCTTCCTCAATGACAAGACGGTCAATGACGAGATTGACGCGATCAACAAGTTGACGAATCTTGACGCGGCGGCCGAGCGCTGGGGCGCTCTTGACCGGAAGATCGGCGAGCAGGCACTGACCGTCCCGCTGTTCCACCCCGTCTACAAGCGGCTGTACGGCAAGGACGTCAAGAACATCGTGATCAGTGACTGGACCGGTGTCCTGGACATCTCGCAGGTCTCGGTGAAGTGACCCCATGAGTGAGGCACTTGCGGCCTCCCAGGCGTCCGGGACGGGCACCGGCACGGTGCCCGCCCCCGCCTCGGGGGCCCGACAGTTCTGGCGGCGGCTGCGCACCCAGCGCGCCGCCCTCGTCGCGGCGGCCGTCGTCCTGCTGCTCGTCCTGGTCGCGCTCACCGCGCCCCTGCTCACCGCCCTGGAGGGCCAGGACGCCACCACGTACCATCCGCATCTCGTCGACTCCGCGCGCGGGGGAGTGCCGCTCGGCTCCTTCGGCGGGATCAGTGCCGATCACTGGCTGGGCGTCGAACCGCAGACCGGACGCGATCTGTTCGCCCGGCTTGTCCACGGCGCCCGGGTGTCCCTCGGCGTCGCGCTCGCGGCGACCCTCGTCCAGGTCTTCATCGGGGTCGTCGTCGGTGTGGCCGCCGGGCTGGGGAACCGTTTCCTCGACCAGGTGCTGAGCCGCATCACCGACATCATCGTCGCGATGCCCCTGATGATCATGGCTCTGGCGCTGCTCGCGATCGTGCCGAGCGACTTCCCGCGCCCGGTCCTGGTCGCCCTCATCATCGGCCTCATCGCCTGGGGTTCGACCGCGAAGATCGTGCGCGCCCAGACCATCACGCTCAAGGAACTCGACTACGTCGCCGCCGCCCGGCTCAGCGGCTGGTCCACCTGGCGCATCGCCCGCCGTGAACTCCTGCCCGCGCTCGCCGCGCCCGTCATCACGTTCGCGGCGCTGCTCGTGCCCGTCAACATCACGATCGAGGCCGCACTGTCGTTCCTCGGCGTCGGCGTCAAGCCACCCACACCGTCCTGGGGACAGATGCTCACTTCCGCCGACGTCTGGTATCAGGCGGCGCCGCAGTACCTACTGCTGCCCGCCGGCGCCCTGTTCGTGACCGTCCTCGCGCTCACCGTCCTCGGTGACGGGGTGCGCACGGCACTCGACCCGCGCGCGGCGTCACGGCTGCGGATCGGGACGGGACGCAAGGGGGAGGCGCGGGCATGAACCGCCTCAAGAGCCGGCCCGGGGTTCCGGGCTCGCCGCGCTTCCCCGGTATCCCCGGTATCCCCGCTATCCCTGGTATCTCAGGGTTCCCTCGTTTCGCCGGCTTTCTTCTGCGGCGCTTCGTGGGTGCCGTCGTCACCCTCCTGGCGATCTCCGTGATCGTCTACGTGGTCTTCTACGTGGCTCCCGGCAACGTCGCCCAGATCACCTGCGGGGAGCGCTGTTCACCCGCCCAGGTCCAGCAGGTCGCCGAGCAGCTCCGCCTCGGCGACCCGGTGTATCTGCGGTACTGGCACTTCCTGGAGGGCATCGTCGTCGGCCGGGACTACTCCACGGGCACGTCAGTCGAACACTGCGCCGCGCCCTGCCTCGGTCTGTCGTACCAGAGCGACCAGCAGGTCACGCGGCTGATCTGGGCGAAGCTCCCGGTCACCGGATCGCTCGCGCTGGGCGCGATGGTGATGTGGCTGATCCTCGGCGTCGGCACCGGCGTACTGTCCGCCTGGCGGCGCGGACGGGCCTCCGAACGGGTCCTGACCGCCGTCACCCTGGCCGGTACGGCGACCCCTGTCTTCGTCATCGGTCTGCTGCTGATGATCGTCCTCTGCGGTCAACTGCGGTGGCTGCCCTTCCCGCAGTACGTGCCCTTCACGGAGAACCCCGAACAGTGGGCGTGGAACCTGCTGCTGCCCTGGCTCTCGCTCGCCCTGATCGAGGCTGCCAAATACGCGCGCCTCACGCGCGCGTCCATGCTGGAAACCCTCGCCGAGGACCATGTGCGCACCTTCCGCGCGTACGGGGTCGGTGAGCGCTCCGTCATCGGACGGCACGCGTTGCGGGGAGCGGTCGCCCCGGTCATCGCCCTCAATGCCAATGACTTCGGCTCGATGTTCGGCGGCGCCGTGCTCAGCGAGACGCTGTTCGGGATCCCCGGGCTCGGACGTGAACTCGTCCATGCGGTCAATGTCGTCGACCTGCCGGTGGTCGTCGGCCTGGTGCTCGTCACCGGCTTCTTCGTGGTGCTCGCCAACGCCGTGGCCGATGTGCTGTACGCGGTGGCCGATCGACGGGTGGTGCTGTCATGAGCCGGACCGAGTCCATTGACCCTGTCGACGGTGTTGATGTCGAGGGTGTTGATTCTGCGGACGATATTGACAGTGTTGATGGCGTTGACGGTATTGAGGGCGCGGCACCACTGGTCGACGTGGCCGGCTTGTCCGTCGAGTTCGGTGATGTACGCGCCGTGGACGGGCTGTCGTTCACGCTCGCCAAGGGCGCCGCACTCGGTCTGGTCGGCGAGTCCGGCTCCGGCAAGAGCACCGTCGCCTCCGCACTGCTGGGACTCCACCGCGGTACGGGCGCCCGGGTCACCGGCACGGTCCGGGTCGCCGGGGTCGACGTACAAGGGCCGGGCGCCGTGGCGTCGGCGTCAGGGGAGGCGCTGCGGCGGCTGCGCGGTGGGAAGGCCGCGATGGTGTTCCAGGACCCGCTGTCAGCGCTCGATCCCTACTACGCCGTGGGCGACCAGATCGCCGAGGTGTACCGCGTGCACACGCGCGCGTCCCGGCGTGCGGCACGCGCGCGTGCCGTCGACGTGCTCGACCGGGTCGGCATTTCGGACGCGGCCCGCCGCGCGCGCTCCCGCCCCCACGAGTTCAGCGGCGGTATGCGGCAACGCGCCCTCATCGCCATGGCCCTGGCCTGCGAACCCGACCTGCTGATCGCCGACGAACCCACCACCGCGCTCGACGTGACCGTCCAGGCGCAGATCCTCGACCTGCTGCACACCCTGCGTCGCGAGACCGGTATGGGGCTGCTCCTGGTCACGCATGACGTGGGTGTCGCCGCCGAGAGCGTGGACGACGTCCTCGTCATGCGTGGGGGCCGCGCGGTGGAACGGGGGCCTGTCGCCGAGGTGCTGGGCGCGCCCAAGGACACGTACACACGCGCGTTGTTGCGTGCCGTGCCGCGCGTGGACGGTCCATCGGTGGGTTCCTTGGCGGATTCCGCGGTGGAATCCTCGGTGAACTCCTCGGAGGGTTTGTCGGCCGATCCGCTGCTTGAGGTACGGGACCTGCGGCGCGTCTTCGGGCGGGGTGCACGGGCCGTCGCCGCCGTGGACGGGGTGTCCCTCACCGTGCGCCGCGGCGAGACCCTCGGTGTGGTCGGTGAGAGCGGCAGCGGCAAGACGACGCTGGGGCGCATGCTCGTGGGGCTCCTGGAGCCGACGTCCGGGGAGATTCGGCACGTGGAGGCGGACGTGGACGCCTCCCCGGGGTCGGGGTCGGGGTCGGGGTCGGGGTCGGGCGCGGGTTCGAGGGGCCGGGGGCAGCGGGTGCGTGGGGTGCACGGGCTGCGTGCGGCACCTGGGGTCCGGCCGTCCGTGCAGATGGTGTTCCAGGACCCCGTCTCCTCGCTCAACCCCCGCCGCGCCGTCGGCGAGTCCGTAGCTGACCCCCTCCGCGCGCGGGGCGAGCGGGACGAAACGCGTATCCACGCGCGCGTGCGTGATCTGCTGGAGCGCGTCGGGCTCGATCCGGCCCACTACGACCGCTATCCGCACGAGTTCAGCGGCGGACAGCGGCAGCGCGTCGGCATCGCGCGGGCGCTCGCGGCCGAGCCCCGGATCATCGTCTGCGACGAACCCGTCTCCGCGCTCGACGTCACGACCCAGGCGCAGGTGACCGCGCTCCTCGCCGAACTCCAGCGAGAACTCGGGCTCGCCCTGGTGTTCATCGCCCATGACCTCGCCGTGGTCCGTCAGGTCAGCCACCGGGTCGCCGTCATGCGCGCGGGCCGGATCGTCGAGTACGGGCCCGTGGACGACGTGTATGGCGCGCCCCGCGACCCGTACACGCGGCAGCTCCTCGCGGCTGTTCCCGCGCTCGATCCGGCGGTCGCGGCCCGGCGTCGCGCGGCCCGCCAGGAGTTGGCCGTCGCATGACCCTGTGTGACGAACAAGCTCCTTAGCGCGACGGAACGCCACCCGCTCGGGAAAGTTACGTCCGTTCACCCCTTTTGGTGGCGCGATGGACAACCGTCCGTCGCGCCACGGGCATGTCCGCATACGTTCGTTCCGCTGCGAGCCGCCGGTCCAACGGCGGCTCCCCAAAAGGGAGATCGGGGGTGTACTCGTGCGCATCGGACTGCTTACCGAGGGTGGCTATCCGTATGTGAGCGGTGAGGCCAGGCTCTGGTGCGACCGGCTCGTGCGCGGGCTCAAGCAGCACGAATTCGACCTCTACGCGCTCAGCCGCAGCGAGCGCCAGGAGGACGAAGGATGGGTCGCCCTGCCGCCCCAGGTCAGCCTGGTGCGGACCGCGCCGCTGTGGTCGGGGCCCGACGAAGGACCCGGCATCGGACGGCGTGCGCGCCGGCGCTTCGCGGAGTACTACGGCGAGTTGGCGCGGGTGGTGTGCGCCGTGGAAGTGGGGAGCGCGAGCGACCCGGAGCGCGCCGTGCCGGGCACCGGAACGGTGCCGGATGGGCTGGACGAACACCTTGCCGGACTTCAGGCGGACCGTTTCGCCAACGCCCTCTACGGACTCGCGGAGCTGGCCCGTGACACCGGCGGACTCGGCGGCGCCCTGCGCTCCGAGACCGCCGTACGCGCCCTCGAACACGCCTGCCGCGCGCCGGGCGCACTGCGCGCCGCGCACGCCGCACGCGTCCCCGACCTGCTCGTCGTCGCCGCCCACATCGAACGGGCCCTGCGCCCCCTCTCTCTCGACTGGTACCGGCACGACGGCCTCGGCGCCGTGGACCTGTGCCACGCGACGTCGGGCGGCCCGGCCGCGCTGACCGGGCTGCTCGCCCGCCACTTCGCAGGGGTCCCGCTCCTCGTCACCGAGTACGGCGTGCAGCTGCGCGCGCACTACCTCGCCTCCGGCGACACGGCGGAGAGTGCGCCCGCGCGCGCCCTCCTCGCCGGATTCCACGGCAGGCTCGCCGCCGAGGTGTACCGGCGGGCCACCCTCGTCACGCCCGGCAACACCCATGCGCGGCGCTGGCAGGAACGGTGCGGCGCCGACCGCGCCAAACTGCGGACCGTTTACCCCGGCATGGACGCGTCCCGGTTCGCCGACGTCGGTGAGCACCCCGGCTGTTCGGACCCCGACACGCTCGTCTGGGTGGGCCGGATCGAGCCCGCCAAGGACCTCGTCTCGCTGCTGCACGCCTTTGCCGAGGTCCGCCGCGAGGAGCCCAAGGCGCGGCTGCGGATCGTCGGCGCGCCCGCCGAAGGACCGGACGCCGCCGCCTATCTCGCCCATTGCAAGGCGCTGGCCTCGCAGCTCTTCCCGGACGAGGCCGACGGCGCGCACGCGATCGGTGAGAACCCCGTCTCGTTCGACGAGATCGGTGGCCCCGAGGCCCCCGACCTGCCCGACGCGTACGCGGCGGCCGGCGTGGTCGTCCTGTCCAGCGTCGTGGAGGGCTTCCCGATCAGCCTGGTCGAGGCCATGTTCTGCGGGCGCGCCACCGTCTCGACGGATGTCGGCGCCGTGGTCGAGGTCATCGGCGGCACCGGGCTTGTCGTACCGCCGCGTAATCCGCGCGCGCTCGCGGAGGCGTGCGTGGCGCTGCTGCGCGACCCCGAACGGCGCGAGCGCCTCGGCGCAGCCGCCCGTGCGCGGGCGCTCGAACTGTTCACCGTCGAGCAGAACATCACGGCATTTCACGGCATTTACCTGGAGATCGTGTCGCACTGCCCCGTGCGCCGGTACGCGCTGGACGCGACCGGGGAGCCGCTGCCCTTCGCGTTCCCCGCGGAGGCGCATGTGCCCGGCAGTTGGACTCCACCGGTGCTGGACGACCGGTTCGGGCCGTTGCCCAGCTGGGCGACGGAGGGGCCACTGACGGTCCCGGCCGCTCCGGGGATCTCGGGGATCTCTGAGATTTCGGAGATTCCGGGGATTCCGGAAAAGGAGGCGGTGCGATGACCGCCAACGGGACCCGCCAGGACACTCACCACCAGAACGGCCACCGCCAGGACAGTCGCCGCCGGGGTGCCGTCGACCCGGTCAAGGCGCTGATGCACCGGCACCGCGACCTGTGCGAACGGGCCGTCGACCCCCTGGAGATCGCCGCCGGACTCGAAGCGCACGGCGTCACCGACCGAACCGCCACACGGTTCCGGCACCGGGACGTGTTCTCGCTCGCCGAGGAGATCTACGCGCGCGTGCCACGCGGTAGCGACCGTTCCGGGGCCGTCGGGTCCTTGGACACCGGCACGTCCGGGGGGCGCGCGGCGCCGAACGCGCCCGGCGCACGCGCCGGTCGGGCCGCACTCGCCCTCGTACCGGGAGCCGTCTGCACCCTGGTCGTCTCGGGCCTCCGTCTCATCGACGGCGGCTGGTACCTGGCCCTCCTGATCCTCGGCACGCTCGCCGTCACCGCCACCCTGCGCACCGTCCTGCGGTACGGACCTCTGCGCGTGCCCCACGCACGCGTACCGGGCCCCACGCGTGCGTGGACGGTGTGGCTCCTCGCCTACGCAGCCGCAGGTGACGGCCTGCTGCGGGCCGCTGTCGACGGCGGCCCCGACACCTCATGGCCACTCGCGACCGCCCCCCTCCTCGGCCTCACACTCGCCGTCGCCCCCGGGGTCTGGTGCGCATGGCTCTTCGCGCACCGGGCCGCGCGCCGGCTCACGACGAGCCGGGGCCTGGAGGACTTCGCCGCCTCCGTGCGCCCCCTTCTGCTCGGCGTCCTCACTCTGTTCCTGGGTGCGCTGTCCTTCCTCCTGTGGCTGTCCGAGACGCTGCTCGACCAGCGGTCCGGTATCGCCGGACCCGTCGCCCTGGGCGTCCTTCTGTTGCTCGCGCGGCTGCTGACCGTGCGTGGCTTCTCGCACGCCCCCGCCGTCGTCCTCGGCGCGGCAGGCGCCGGCGAACTGCTCTGTCTCGCCACGGTGTTCGCCGGACGGCTGCCCGGCTGCGGGTTCCTCTCGGTACCCGTCGAGACCGCCGTCGACCGGTGGGGCCCCGGAGCCGTCCCCGCCGTGGTCTGCGGCACGGCGGCCCTGATCCTCCTGATCCACGCGACCCGCACCCTCACGCGGGCCTCCGCGCACGCGACGGCCGGGGGCGCCCCATGACGCCCGCCACCGACACCGCCGACCCCCCTTCACCCGGCCCGGCCCACGGCCCGTACCGCCCGTCACAAGGCCCGTACGACCCGTAGCTGCCGTGCCCCCGGGGCCCGACCGGCCCCGCACCAGGACTCCATCCCCCACTCCCTCCCGCGGGGCCGACACCGCGGGCCTTCCGACGCACGGCAACACCCCGAAGGAGAAAGCGAGATGACCACCCTCCCGTCCGGAGACCGCGCACCCGGAGCCGCCCGATGAGAGTGTTGCTGATCGGAGCCAACGGATACCTCGGCCGCTTCGTCGCCGACCGGCTCCTCGCCGACCCGGCGGTTCAGCTCACCGCACTGGGCCGCGGCGACGACGCCGACGTCCGCTTCGACCTCGCCACCGGCAGCCCTGGCGCGCTCACCCGCTTCCTGGACGCCGTACACCCCGGGGTCGTCGTCAACTGCGCGGGCGCCACCCGCGGCGGCGCCCGCGACCTCACCCGGCACAACACCGTCGCCGTCGCCACCGTCTGCGAGGCCCTGCGCCGCAGCGGCTGCGGGGCACGGCTCGTGCAGATCGGCTGCGGCGCCGAGTACGGGCCCAGCCAGCCCGGCTCGTCCACCGCCGAGGACGCCGTACCACGCCCAGGCGGGCCCTACGGCGTCAGCAAGCTGGCCGCCACCGAACTCGTCCTCGGCTCCGGCCTCGACGCCGTCGTCCTGCGCGTCTTCTCGCCCGCGGGCCCCGGCACCCCGGCGGGATCCCCGCTGGGCCGCCTCGCCGAGGCCATGCGCCGCGCCATGCAGTCCGGCGACGGCGAACTCAAACTCGGCGGACTCGGCGTCCAGCGTGACTTCGTGGACGTACGCGACGTGGCGCGCGCCGTGCACGCGGCCTCGCTGTCCGCCGCCCAGGGCATCGTCAACATCGGCTCGGGCCGCGCAGTACGGCTGCGCGACGCCGCCGCCGTCCTCGCGCGCGTGGCCGGCTACGGCGGCGCGCTGCACGAACTCGACGCGCCCCCCGGCCCGCTGCGCGCCACCATCGGGCACCCCCGCTCCGAGGGCGAACACGGCATCCCCGCCGCGTACCCCTATCCCGACGGCTGCGGCAGCTGGCAGCAGGCCGACGTCCGCACCGCGCGCGACCGGCTCGGCTGGCGGCCCCGGATCAACCTTGAGGAATCCCTCGCCGACATCTGGATGGAGGCGGCATGCCGTATCTGAGCGGCACCCTCACCGGCACGCCCGTCACCGGGACGGGACTCGGTTTCGGCGTGCCCGGCTACGCCCACCCCCTCGTCGCGCCCGTCGAATGGGCCGAACTCACCCGCCCCGCCACCCCCCTGCACTGGGTCGTCCTCAATGTCGCCGACGGTCCCGGCACCCGCCCCGACCCGCACTGCCTGGAAGCCGCCGGCCGACTCACCAACGCGCGCGTACGGGTCCTCGGCCGCCTCGACATGACCTACGGCGCCCGCACCTTCGGCGAAGTGGTCTCCGACGCCCACCGCTACCTCGACTGGTACAAAGTCGACGGCTTCCTCCTCGACCGCTGCCCCACCGAACGCGCCGCGCTGCCCGAGGTACGGCGCACGCTCGCCACCCTGCGCTCCCTCCTCGACACCCCGCACCTCGTCCTCGGCCATGGCGCCCACCCCTACCCGGGCTACGCCGAGGCCGCCGACCAGCTCGTCACCTTCTCCGGACCCTGGAGCGACTACCGCTGGTCACAGGCCGCCGAGTGGACCGCCGACTACCCGCCCGAGCGTTTCTGCCACTTCGTGCACGGCGTGCCTCTGGGACATCTCGACGAGGCACTGCGCCTCGCCCGCTGGCAGGGCGCGGCGACGATCTACTTCACCGACCGCACGGACCGCGGTGGCGCCGTCGACCCCTGGGGGACCCTGCCCGGTTACTGGGACGAAATCGTCTCGCGGATCGGAACAGGTGTCTCGGAATGAAGAAGGCCGTGGCAGTGTTACCGGAAGAGCAACCTTCCGACATACCGACCGACGGAGCCCCCGTGTCGCTGCCACCCCTGGTCGAGCCAGCTGATCAGCTCACCGTAGACGAGGTCCGCAAGTACTCCCGCCACCTGATCATCCCGGACGTCGGGATGGACGGGCAGAAGCGGCTGAAGAACGCCAAGGTGCTCTGTGTGGGCGCCGGCGGCCTCGGCTCGCCGGCCCTGATGTATCTGGCCGCGGCGGGTGTCGGCACGCTCGGCATCGTGGAGTTCGACGAGGTCGACGAGTCCAACCTTCAGCGGCAGATCATCCACAGCCAGTCGGACATCGGCCGCTCCAAGGCGGCGTCCGCCCGGGACAGCGTGGTGGGCATCAACCCGTACGTGAACGTGATCCTCCACGAAGAGCGGCTCGAAGCCGACAACGTGATGGACATCTTCAGCCAGTACGACCTGATCGTCGACGGCACCGACAACTTCGCGACGCGGTACCTCGTCAATGACGCATGTGTCCTCCTCAACAAGCCGTATGTCTGGGGTTCGATCTACCGTTTCGACGGCCAGGCGTCGGTCTTCTGGAGCGAGCACGGCCCCTGCTACCGCTGCCTGTACCCGGAGCCCCCGCCCCCCGGTATGGTCCCGTCCTGCGCCGAGGGCGGCGTCCTCGGTGTGCTGTGCGCGTCCATCGGTTCCATCCAGGTCACGGAGGCCATCAAGGTCCTCACCGGTATCGGTGACCCCCTGGTCGGCCGCCTGATGATCTACGACGCCCTGGAGATGCAGTACCGCCAGGTCAAGGTCCGCAAGGACCCGAACTGCGCGGTCTGCGGCGACAACCCCACTGTCACCGAACTCATCGACTACGAGGCGTTCTGCGGGGTGGTCTCCGAGGAGGCCCAGCAGGCCGCCGCGGGTTCCACGATCACTCCCAAGCAGCTCAAGGAGTGGATCGACGACGGCGAGAACATCGAGATCATCGATGTCCGCGAGCCGAACGAGTACGAGATCGTGTCGATCCCGGGCGCCAAGCTCATTCCCAAGAACGAGTTCCTCATGGGCACCGCCCTGGAGGCCCTCCCGCAGGACAGGAAGATCGTTCTGCACTGCAAGACGGGTGTCCGCAGTGCGGAGGTCCTCGCCGTGCTCAAGTCCGCGGGTTTCGCGGACGCGGTGCACGTCGGCGGCGGCGTGATCGGCTGGGTCAACCAGATCGAGCCCGACAAGCCGGTGTACTGAGCGAGCCCCAGGGGCCGGTGCATCGGCCGACCGCGGTTTCGAGACGGGTCCCCCGTGCCTTCCGGCGCGGGGGACCCGTTTTCGCACGGGCCCCCCGTTTTGTCATGGGCTCAGGAGCACACCTTGCCGTCCTGCGGCACCTTGCCGTCGATCAGGTACGCGTTCACCGTGCTGTCCACGCAGTCGCTTCCGCTGCCATACGCCCCGTGCCCCTCTCCCTTCCAGGTCAGCTCCACGCCGACGCCCTTGCCCAGCTCGTCCGCCATCCTGCGGGCGCCCTCGTACGGTGTGGCCGGGTCACCGGTGTTGCCCACGACCAGGATCGGATCGGCGCCCGGAGCGCTGACTTCCGCCGTCTCGCGCAGACCCGGCACCGGCCAGTCGTGGCACCAGCCGGCCGTGTCCCAGCCGAGGAACTCCCCGAACACCGGCGATATCTTCCGGAACTCGCCCAACCCCCGCTTCGCCTCATCGGGCGTCGGACGCCCCTTGGCGTCGCGGCACGATATGGCTCGCTGGGCGTGGCTCTGGGTGCTGTAGTGACCGGACGCGTCCCGCTCGTTGTAGGCGTCCGCCAGGGTCAGCAGCGCTGTGCCGTCGCCTTCCTCGGCTGACTTCAGCGCGTCGGTGAGCAGGGTCCAGGTGCCCTGGTCGTAGAGCGTGACCAGGATGCCGGTGAGGGCCAATGTCTGGTTCAACTCACGTCCGCCGGACGTCGGTAGGGGTTTGGCGTCGATGCGCTTCAGTAGGTCCGCCGTCTTGCGGGTGCCTTCCTCCGGTGCCTGGCCGGTCGACTTGAAGTAGTTGTCCAGGGCCCGCTGGAAGCCCCGTGCCTGGTTCTTGGCCAGGTCCACGCTGTTCGCCGTGGGGTCCACGACGGCGTCGAGCACGAGTCGGCCCACACGCGTCGGGAACAAGTGCGCGTAGGTACCGCCGAGTTCGGTGCCGTACGAGATGCCGAGGTAGTACAGCTTGTCGTCGCCCAGGACATGGCGCATGAGATCCATGTCGCGCGCGGTCTCGGTGGTCGACACATGCGACAGCAGATTCTTCGCCTGGCGCTCGCAGCCCGCGCCGAAGTCCGCCGCGTCCTTGAAGTACGCCGTCTCCTCGGCCGCCGTGTCGGGGGTGAGGTCGACGGACTCCGCGGCCCGCATCTCCTTGTCGCTGCGGCAGCGCACGCCTTCGCTGGACGCGACGCCGCGCGGGTCGAAGCTGACCAGGTCGTAGTGCTCGCGGAGCTTGTCGTACTCGGAGGCGAAGGCCGGGAGCAGGGAGAGTCCCGAGCCGCCGGGGCCGCCGAAGTTGAAGAGGAGGGAGCCTATGCGGGAGTCATCGCCGTTCTTCCCGCCGTTCTTGGCCTGCTGGCGGATCAGGGCTATGCCGATGGTCTCGCCGTCCGGCTTCGCGTAGTCCAGGGGCGCCTTGAGCGTCGCGCACTGCCAGGAACCGCCCGGTGCCGGATCGTCCTGCGTGGCCTTGCAGCGGCCCCAGTCGAGCCTCTGCCCGGTGAGGGCCGCGGGCAGCGACGCCGTGTCGGCCCCGCCGGAGCGGTCCGATCCCTTGGACCCTGACGGGTCCGGCCGCTGCGGCGCCGAGCGGTCGCCCGATTCGGACGGCTTGGCGTCCCCGTCCCCGGAGCCGCCGCCGCACCCGGCGACCAGCAGCGCAGCGGTCAACAGGGCCGCTGACCGTAGATAACGCGCCATGGCATTCCCCCCTTTGCGATCTGTCCCGGCCATAGTAGGCAGGCAAGGCGGACCACCGAGCGGGCCTGTGGATAACCCTTGGCATGTCCCGAACCAGCCGAGGAAGCCGGCTCCCGAACCGGTCGATGACGCGGCCCCGCCCCTCAGGTGCAGACCGTGCCCGCCGACGGCACCTTCCCGTCCAGCAGATAGCTGTTCACGGTGCCCTGCACGCACTTGTTCTTGCTGTCGTACGCCCCGTGCCCCTGCCCCTTGTACGTCAGCTCGACCCCGACGCCGTCGCCCAGCGCGTCCACCATCTTGCGGGCGCCCTCGTACGGAGTCGCAGGGTCACCGGTGTTGCCGACGACCAGGATCGGCGGGGCCCCGGGCGCGCTCACGTCCGGGTGGTCGGCGGCACCGGGCACCGCCCAGTCCGTGCAACTGAGCATGCCCCAGGCGAGATAGTCCCCGAACAGCGGTGACGCGGCACGGAACTCGGGCAGCTTCGACTCGACGTCCTGCGGGGTGTACCGGGGCTTCTGGTCGGCGCAGTTGATGGAGACATTCGCCGCCTGGATGTTGCTGTACTGCCCGCTCTCGTTGCGGCCGTTCATCGAGTCGGACAGCATCATCAGGATCTTGCCGTCGCCCTCGTACGCCTGCTGCAGGCCCTCGGTGAGGTACTCCCAGAAATCCTTCGAGTACAGGGACTGCGCGATGCCGTTGGTGGCGGCCGTCTGTGTCAGCTCCCTGGGGAAGAGCCCCGGCAGCGGCTTCTTGTCCAGGTCCTTGAGGAGCCTCGCGATCCGGTTCTTGACGTCCTGCTCGGAGGTGCCGACAGGGCACTCCTCGACCTGAGACGTGCAGTTCTTGGCGTAGTTGTCGAGGGCGAGCTGGAAGCCCCTGGCCTGGCCCAGGGAACCCTGCTCCGGGTCCTGCGTCGGGTCGACCACCCCGTCGAACACGGCACGGCCCACGTTCTTCGGGAACAAGTGCGCGTAGACACCGCCCAGTTCGGTGCCGTACGAGATGCCGAAGTAGTACAGCTTGTCGTCGCCGAGCACTTGGCGCATCAGGTCCATGTCGCGGGCCGCGTCGGTCGTCGCGACATGCGGGATGACCTTGCCGGAGTTCTTGTCGCACGCGGCGTTGAACGCCTTGGTGTTGTTGACGAGGGTCTGCTGCTCGGCGGCGTCGTCCGGGGTGGCGTCCTGTTGGAAGAACCGGTCGAGCTGTTCGTCGTTCTCGCACTTCACGCCCGCGCTGCGGCCCACTCCGCGTGGATCGAAGCTCACCAGGTCGTAGCGGGTGCGCAGGGCGGCGTAGTCCCCGCCGAAGGCCGGCAGGGTGATCACTCCCGAGCCGCCGGGGCCGCCGAAGTTGAAGACCAGGGAGCCGATACGCCGGTTCTGCGGTCCGCTCGTCACGGCGCGGATCAGCGCGATGTCGATCGTGTCGCCCTGGGGGTTGGCCCAGTCGAGAGGGGCCTTCATCGTGGCGCACTGCCATTCGCCGCCGCCGGGCAGCGGCGACGGTGCCGAGCCGCCGCCCTCGGCCTCGGACGGCGCCGGGCACTCCTTCCAGTTCAGCTTCTGTGCCGAGAGGTCCTCGCTCTTCGGGTCGCTGCTGCCGCACGCGGCGGCTGAGGCGGACAGCAGGACAGCGGTGGCGGCCAGGGCAGAGGCACGCAGTGACGTCGGCTTCGGCATGCACCCATCCTGCGGTCGCCGCACGCGGGGCGCTCGGGACAGGGGCCGTGCGGGTGACCCGCGAAACGTGTTCCTACGCGCGCGTGAGCACCGGTTACGGCGTGGGCACCGGTTACGGCCACGCGCGCGTGGACGGGCACCCTGCCGTCAGAGGGCGCCCTTGCGCGTGAGGTGATTGAAGAACAGCCACCCGGGCAGTACCGGCAGCCACAGCGTCAGCAGTCGGTACAGCAGCACGGCGGGAGCCGCGACCTCCTTCGGCAGCCCGATCGCGATCAGACCGACCGTCAGCGTCGCCTCGACGGCACCCACGCCACCGGGCGTCGGCGCGGCCGAACCGAGCGCGTTGCCCGCGAGGAACACGACGGCGACGCCGGCGAGGCTCAGCGACGTCGTCTCGTTGCCGAAGGCGCGCACCGACGCGTCGAGACACATCACGAAGCAGGCGGTGAGCAGCAGCATCCCGCCGATGCCGGTGAGCAACTTCTGCGGGCGCTGCAACACGTCCAGCATGCGCGGCACGACCCCCGCGAACAGGGACCTCACGCGCGTGACGACGAATTTGCGCAGGAACGGGATCGACGTCATCACCAGGACCAGGACCGCGACGGTCAGCAGGCCCGCGATGACGGTCCGGGACGGCGACAGGGACGGCGTCTTCTCGGTCCCCGTCAGATAGCCGAACGACAGCAGCAGCACGATGTGACAGCCCAGGCCGAACAACTGCGAGGCGCCGACACTGGCCACCGCCAGGCCCGGCCGTACGCCCGCGCGTTGCAGGAAGCGTGTGTTGAGGGCCACACCGCCGACCGCGGCGGGGGCCACGATCTTCACGAAGGAGCCGGCGACCTGGGCCGCCACCGCGCGCAGGAACGGCACCCGCTCCGGCACGAAGCCGAGCAGGCTCATCGCGGCGGCGAAGTAGCTGAGCGCGGAGAACAGCACCGCCGCGGCGACCCAGCCCCACTGGGCCTCCTTGAACAGCGTCCCGAACTCGATGTGGGTCAGCTGGGTCAGCAGGAAGTACCCGCCGATCGCGCCCGCGATGAAGCTGATCAGGGTGCGTGGCCTGATGCGTTCCAGGCGGGCCGGTTCGACGGGCGCCTGGGGGCGGATCCGTAGCACCTGGTGCCGGATCTGGGTGAGCAGGTCCTCCTCGCGGGCGCCTTCCAAAGCGTCGTCTATGGCCCGTTTCTCGGCCTGTCTCTCGGCCTTCTCGGCCTGCTTCTCGGCGCGCTCGGCCCTCTTGGCCGTCTGAGGCTCTTCGGTGGCCGACTCGTTCAGGCGGTCCTGCTTGGCCTGACGGGACGCTTCCAGCACGGCGTCCCGCTCGCGCTGCGACCGCTCACGGGCCAGCCTGCGCAGCGTCCCGCGCGTGGTGCGCGTCAGCGCGATCGGCTGGAGCAGCGGCAGACAGTCGGCGACGGCGTCCGGACCGAGGACGGCGACCGCGGAGGCGACCGACCGTTCGGCGCCGACCCGCAGTCCGAGGGTCGTCAGCAACTGGGCGATGTCCATGCGCAGCACCAGATCGCCCGCCGCGATCTCGCCGCCGCGCAGATCGGTGAGGATCACCGTGCCGGAACGGTCCACCAGGATCGCGTCGCCGGCGAGCCTGCGGTGCGCGATCCGGCGCGACTGGAGCGCCTGCACCTGCCGCCAGGTGTCGTGCATCAGCCCGTCGGTGATCTCCTCGTCGGGCAGCGAGTCGAGGGAGCGTCCGCCGGTGTGCTCGTAGACGAGCATGACCGCGTCGGGGCCCAGTTCGGAGGTCGCGATCAGCTTGGGCGCGTTCGCCCCCGCCGCGATGGCCGCGTACGCGAGCAGCGCCTCCTGCTCCAGGGCCTGGCGCAGCGACTGGAGGCTGCGGCGCTGGGTGATGCCGCGCAGCGTCAGACGGCGCCACACGCGGTAGAAGAACCCCTGTGCCTGTTGTTCACGGTCGACGACCGTGATGTCCAGGGGTGGACCGTCCTCCAGCGTGACGAAGTAGCGCCTGCCCCGGTCGCCGTTGTCCGTGCTGTCCGAAAGGGCCTCCTCGCGCGCGGCGCTCACGGGATGGAATCCCACGTGCCGCAGCCCCGCCAGGAGCGTCTGTCCGGTGGGGCGCACATTCGGCGAGCCGACCGCGTAAAGCGTTCCGTAGGCGACCGTCCAGCCGATCAGCACCGTCAGGATGATCGAGAACGGTGTCGTGTAGCCGGTGACCAGCATCGCGAACGCGTCGAGCAGCAGCACCACCCACAGCACCACACGCCAGCGGGGCCTGCGGGACATGCCCACGGCGGTCATGTACGCGATCACGGGCGCGAGATAGCCGTGCACCGGATCGGTGAGCGCGTGGATGTCACCGGGGGACGGCTGGGTGAGAGCGTCCTGGATGGAGTCCGGCGCGCTCTTGGCGACCCACAGATCCGTGGCGAGGGTCACCCCGTGCGCGAGGACGGCCGCCAGGACACCGTCGGCGATCCGCAGCCCGTCGCGTTTGATGAGCCGCTCGATCGCAAAGGCGACCGGCACCAGGAGCACCGCGATGCTCGACGCCAGACCCGCGAACTTGATCAGCAGGTCCGGTGCCTGACCGGTGCCTTTGTTGATGTCCTGTTCGAGACCCGTGGTCGTACCGTGCGCGAAGGCGGCGATGGAGAGGAGCACCGCGATCGCCAGGGCTCCGACGAGCAGCCGCATGAGATCGGACGGACGGTGCACGCGCGCGGGCAGCAGCGGTTCGTCGCCCTCGACCTCGTCGACATGCGGTTCACCGTCGGGATCGTCGGCCCCGCCCGAGGCAGGGCCGCCGCCCGGTGAGCCGGGATCGTCGGGATCACCGGGGCCCTCGGGGTCGTGCACCACATGATCCGGGACGGCCGGTCCGGACGACGCATTCGCGCCCGCTCCCGTCACCGCAACGTGCGACGCGAGTGGGTCCGGCACGGGGATACCCGCCGCGCCGGTGTCCTCATGCTCTTCGTGCGCCTTCAGGGCGTGATCTCCGGTGTCAGGGCGCGACACAGAGCCGGATGTGCCCGCCTCTTCGGGGTGCACTCCCTGCTGCTCCGTCGCGTCTTCATGTTCACGTATCACCAGTCACCGCCCGCACGATGGTGGCATGCCCCACCGACACAGGAAGGCATCAGGGTGCGATGCGGGGGCGCACAGTGTCCCTCACACGCCACGTCCAGGCACTCCCCACGCGCCGCCCGCCCGTATTCCGCACACGCGTCCACGCGGCATTCACCTCGCCCGACCCCCGGCCCGCTCCGGGTCCCGGGACGCTGTCGGTGGCGTGGGGCAGGATAGGGCGGATGAGCGAGGAGAGCCCGGCGGACGAACTGCCGGAGTACGCGGAGCGGGTCATGGAGGTCGCCGAGCTGATCCCGCCGGGGCGCGTGATGACCTACGGCGATGTCGCCGAATGGCTGGAGGAAGGCGGACCGCGCCAGGTCGGCCGGGTGATGGCCCTGTACGGCGGCGCCGTGCCGTGGTGGCGCGTGGTGCGCTCCGACGGCGTGCTGCTGCCCGGCCACGAACTGCGCGCCCTGGACCACTACCGCGCGGAGGGCACGCCCCTGCGCGACGCGAGCCGCTCGTCCCAGGGACACTTGCCGCGCCTCGATATGAAACGGGCGCGCTGGGACGGGGAGGAACGAGCTGAGCAGTGAAGCGGTCGGGCGCACACCCGCAGGCTTCCGCCATCCCGCCGCTGTACGGGGTGCGGATGGCCCGTACGGGGGAGCGGGGGCACTTCGGGACCGGTGGAGACGTTCGTGAGGTGAGGGGCGTGTGAGTCGCCCGAGGCGGGCGGGAACAGCCGGAAGCTGCGTTTCCACGACGCCCGCAGGCGTAGCGTCGACCGCACTCGTCCCCGTCACCCCGCAGCCACCGCCCCTTGCGCACGGCTGCCCGTCAACCAGCACACCCACCAGGACCGGCGAACCACGTGAGCCCCTCTTCTTCCACCAGGCGCCTGTCGCACCCCCGGGTACGACAGGGGACCCCCGGCGCGTACCGGCTGGTGCGTACGCCGCCGGTCCCGGTGGATCCCCCTCGTCTGGACGCAGCCCAGCGCGCGGTGGTTGACCACACCGGCGGACCGCTCCTGGTCCTGGCCGGTCCCGGCACAGGCAAAACCACGACCCTGGTCGAAGCCGTCGCCGCGCGCGTGGAGCGCGGCGACGACCCCGGACGCATGCTGGTGCTGACGTTCAGCCGCAAGGCCGCCGTGGAACTGCGCGACCGCATGGCCCTACGCATCGGCGCCGCCCGCGCCCCGCAGGCCACCACCTTCCACTCCTACTGCTACGCCCTGGTACGCGCCCACCAGGACGTCGACCTCTTCGTGGAGCCCCTTAGGCTGCTGTCGGGACCCGAACAGGACGTCGCCGTACGGGAACTCCTCGCCGGACAGATCGACCTCGAACGGGACGGCCTGCGGCACGTGCGCTGGCCCGACGAACTGCGCGCGTGCCTGACGACCCGCGGCTTCGCCGACGAGGTCCGCGCCGTGCTGGCCCGCAGCCGGGAACTGGGCCTGGCGCCCGAGTCGCTGCGGGCCTTCGCCGCCCGCACCGGCCGGCCGGACTGGGGCGCGGCAGCCGCCTTCCTCGCGGACTACCTCGACGTCCTCGACCTGCAAGGCGTCATCGACTACGCGGAACTGGTGCACCGCGCCGTCCTCCTCGCCCGCAGGCCCGAGGTGGCGAGCGGGCCGACCGCACGGTACGACGCCGTGTTCGTCGACGAGTACCAGGACACGGACGCCGCGCAGGTACGGCTCCTCGACGCGCTCGCGGGCGGCGGGCGCACCCTGGTCGCGTTCGGTGACCCCGACCAGTCGATCTACGCGTTCCGGGGCGCCGACGTGAACGGCATCCTCGACTTCCCGACCGCCTTCCCACGCGCGGACGGCACCCCCGCGCGCGTGGAGGTGCTCCGCACGTCCCGCCGCTCGGGCGCCGCCCTGCTCGCCACCACCCGGCTCGTCACCCAGCGCATGCCGCTCACCCGCCTGCCCGCCGACCGGGTCCGCGCCCACCGCGACCTCGCCCCGGTACGGGACGGCGGGCGCGTCGAGGTGTACACGTATCCGACGCCCGGCACCGAACTCGACAACATCGCCGACATCCTGCGCCGCGCCCACTTGGAGGACGGCGTCCCCTGGCGCGACATGGCCGTCCTGGTCCGCGCCGGCTCCCGCACCATCCCCTCGGTACGCCGCGCCCTGACCGCCGCGGGCGTGCCGCTCGACATCGACGGCGACGATCTGCCGCTGCGCCATGAACCGGCCGTTGCCCCGCTCCTGACGGCGCTCAAGGCGGTCGCGGAAGCGGCCTCCCACGCGCGTGCTCCCGTTCCCTCCGACGAAGCCCGGGACGAGGCCCACACCGCCGAAAACGAGGCCCCGGATGCCGACGACGGGACCCGGGACGAGCCCCAGGACGCCGATGCCGAGGCCCGGGACGCCGAAGACGGGACTCGGCACGAGCCTCAGGACGCCGATGACGAGCCCCAGGGCGGATCCCCGTCCCAGGACGAGGTCGACCCGGAGGGGTGGCGGCTCGACACCGAGACCGCGCTCACCCTGCTCGCCTCACCGCTCGCCGGCATGGACGCCGCCGACCTGCGCCGCCTCGGACGCGCCCTGCGCGAGGAGGAACGCGCCGCCGGCAACGCCGTACCACCGCCGTCCGACGAACTCCTCGCGCGGGCGCTCACCGAACCGGAACGCCTCGTCGCGCACGACCCGTCCTACGCGCGCGGGGCGCAACGCCTCGGCGCGCTCCTGCGCAAGGCCCGTGAACGCCTCACCGGCGGCGGCACCGCGGAAGAGGCCCTCTGGGACCTGTGGGACGGCACCCCCTGGCCCCAGCGCCTGGAACGCGCCGCCCGCAGGGGCGGCGCCGCCGGACGCAACGCCGACCGCGACCTCGACGCCGTGTGCGCGCTGTTCGCGACCGCCTCGCGCGCGGAGGAACGCACGGGCGGGCGCGGCGCCCTCAACTTCCTGGCCGAGATCGACGCCGAGGACATCGCCGCCGACACCCTCACCCGCAGGGCGGTACGCCCCGACGCCGTACGTCTGATGACCGCACACCGGTCCAAGGGGCTGGAGTGGCGGCTCGTCGTCGTCGCGGGTGTACAGGAGGGCCTGTGGCCCGATCTGCGCCGCCGCGGATCCCTCCTCGAAGCCGACCGCATCGGACACGACGGCCTGGCCGCCCCCCTCACCCCCGGAGCGCTCCTGACCGAGGAGCGCCGCCTGTTCTACGTGGCCGCCACGCGCGCGAGGGAGCGACTCGTCGTCACCGCGGTCAAGGCCCCCGCCGACGACGGCGACCAACCGTCCCGCTTCCTCACCGAACTCGGCGTCGAACCCCGGGACATAACAGGCAGGCCGCGCCGCCCCCTGTCGGTCTCCGCACTCGTCGCGGAACTGCGCGCCACCACCGTCGACCCCCGCACGTCCGACGCGCTCAGGGAGGCCGCCGCCCACCGCCTGGCACGGCTCGCCGCCCTCGACGACGGCGACGGACGCCCCCTGGTCCCATCGGCGCACCCGTACCGCTGGTGGGGCATGTACGAGCCCACCGACAGCAAGGTGCCCCTGCGCGATCGCGACCAGCCCCTGGTGCTCTCCGGCAGCGCACTGGACCAGCTCGCCAACACCTGCGCCCTGCAATGGTTCCTGGGACGCGAGGTGAAGGCCGACGCCCCCGCGACCGCCGCGCAGGGCTTCGGCAACGTCGTCCATGTCCTCGCCGACGAGGTCGCCTCCGGACGCACCCCCGCCGATCTCGACGTCCTCATGGAACGACTCGACTCCGTGTGGGACGCGCTCGCCTTTGACGCGCCCTGGAAGTCGGCGCAGGAAAAGCAGCACGCGCGCGTAGCGCTCGAACGCTTCCTCCAGTGGCACGTCATGGACCGCGCGGGACGCACGCCCGTCGCCAGCGAGCACGACTTCGACGTGACCCTCGAAGCGGGCTCCTTCGAGGTACGCATCCGCGGCTCCATGGACCGCGTCGAGCGGGACGCCGAAGGCCGCGCCTATGTCGTCGACTTCAAGACCGGCAAACAGGCCCCCAGCGCCGACGAGGTCGCCCACCATCCCCAACTCGCCGTCTACCAGCTCGCCGTCCGTGAGGGCGCCGTGGACGACGCCTTCGACGGGGAACGACCCGAGGCGGGCGGCGCCGAACTCGTCCAGCTGCGCCGGGGCGCCGCCCAACGCGACGGCGGCGACGCCTTCCCCAAGGTGCAGGCACAGGAGGCGCTGAGCGGTGAATGGGCCGGCGACCTGCTCGCGACCGCGGCGGGCAAGGTGCTCGACGAACGGTTCTCGCCGACGACGGGCCCGCAGTGCACGCACTGCGCGTTCCGGGCCTCGTGCAGCGCGCGCCCCGAGGGGGAGCACGTCGTGGAGTGACCGGTTCCCGCACCGGTCGCGTACCCGTCGCGCACTGCCCCGTACCGGTCCCGCGCCGGTGTCCCGCCGCCGTCCCGGACCTGACTGTCAGTGGCCGCCGTTAGCCTCTCCGATGTGAACGCCCGCATCACCGACCCCGAACAGCTCAAGCAACTCCTCGGCATCCCCTTCACCCCGGAGCAGACGGCCTGCATCACCGCACCCCCCGCCCCGCAGGTCATCGTGGCCGGAGCGGGATCAGGAAAGACGACGGTGATGGCGGCCCGCGTCGTCTGGCTCGTCGGCACCGGACAGGTCGCGCCCGAGCAGGTGCTCGGACTCACGTTCACCAACAAGGCCGCCGGTGAACTCGCCGAGCGGGTCCGCAAGGCCCTCGTCAAGGCGGGCGTCACCGACCCGGACGCCTTCGACCCCGACCACCCGCCGGGCGAACCGGTCATCTCCACGTACCACGCGTTCGCGGGACGCCTCCTGACCGACCACGGACTGCGCATCGGCCTGGAGCCGACCTCCCGCCTCCTCGCCGACGCGACCCGCTTCCAACTCGCCGCACGCGTACTGCGCGAGGCCCCCGGGCCCTACCCGGCGCTGACCCGCTCCTTCCCGGACCTCGTCAGCGACCTCCTCACCCTCGACGCCGAACTCGCCGAACACCTCGTGGACCCCGGCGAACTGCTCGCGTACGACCGTGAACTACTGCACACACTCGACGGAGTGAAGCTCTCCAACGCGGACCTGCGCAAGGTCCCGGACGCCGCCGCCGCCCGCCGCGAGCTGACCGAACTGGTCGGCCGCTACCGCACCGCCAAGCGCGCGAGGGACCTCATCGACTTCGGCGACCAGATCGCGCTGTCCGCGACGCTGGCCCGCACCCGACCCGAGGTCGGCGGCATCCTGCGCGACGAATTCCGCGTCGTCCTCCTCGACGAGTACCAGGACACCTCCGTCGCCCAACGCGTCCTCCTGGCGGGCCTCTTCGGCAGCGGCACCGGGCACCCCGTGACCGCCGTCGGCGACCCTTGCCAGGCCATCTACGGCTGGCGCGGCGCCTCCGTGGCCAACCTCGACGACTTCCCCGACCACTTCGCACACGCCGACGGCCGCCCCGCTGCCCGCCACTCCCTCAGCGAGAACCGCCGCAGCGGCGGACGCCTCCTCGACCTCGCCAACACCCTCGCCGAGCCCCTGCGCGCGCGCCACGCGGGCGTGCACGCCCTGCGGCCCGCACCCGGAGCCGAGCGCGACGGCACCGTGCGCTGCGCGCTGCTGCGCACCCACGCCGAAGAGATCGACTGGATCGCCGGATCCATCGCCCACCTCGTGCGCACCGGCACCCCACCCGGCGAGATCGCCGTCCTGTGCCGCACGGCCACCGACTTCGCCGGCATCCAGGGCGCCCTCGTCGCACGCGACATCCCCGTCGAGGTCGTCGGCCTCTCCGGTCTGCTGCACCTGCCCGAGGTCGCCGACCTCGTCGCCGTCTGCGAAGTGCTCCAGGACCCCGGCGCCAACGCGTCCCTGGTCCGCCTCCTCACCGGCCCCCGCTGGCGCATCGGCCCCCGCGACCTCGCCCTCCTGGGCCGCCGCGCCCGGCTGCTCGTACGCCACGCGCGCGTGGGCGATGACGACGCCGACCGACGCCTCGCCGCAGCCGTCGAAGGCGTAGACCCCGCCGAGGTCATCTCCCTCGCCGACGCCCTCGACACCTTCCTCGAACAGCCCTTCGACGCGCAGGTCGAGGACGACGGACTGCCGTTCTCGGCGGACGCCCGGATCCGCTTCGCGCGCCTCGCCGCCGAACTGCGCGATCTGCGCCGCTCCCTGTCCGACCCGCTGATGGACGTCCTGCACCGCGTCCTCACCGTCACCGGCCTGGAAGTCGAACTCTCCGCGTCCCCGCACGCGCTGGCCGCCCGCCGCCGCGAAACCCTGTCCAACTTCCTCGACACCGCGGCCTCCTTCGCCGCCACCGAGAACGAGACCAGCCTGCTCGCGTTCCTCGCCTTCCTGCGCACCGCCGCCCAGTACGAGAAGGGCCTCGACAACGCCCTGCCCGGCGGCGAGAACACCGTCAAGGTCCTCACCGCCCACAAGTCCAAGGGCCTCGAATGGGACGTCGTCGCCGTCCCCGGCCTGGTCACCGGCACCTTCCCCAGCACCCAGGGCCGCGAGAAGTGGACCGCGCAGGGCAAGGTCCTCCCACACGCCCTGCGCGGTGACACGGCGACCCTGCCCGACGTGATCGCCTGGGACGCGCGCGGCCTGAAAATGTTCCACGAGGACATGAAGCACCACCAGCACACCGAGGAGCTCCGCCTCGGCTACGTCACCTTCACCCGCCCGAGGTCCCTGCTCCTCGGCTCCGGCCACTGGTGGGGCCCCTCGCAGAAGAAGCGCCGCGGCCCCTCGGACTTTCTACGCGCGCTGTACGACCACTGCGCCGCCGGACACGGCGAGATCGAGGCATGGGCCGACGAACCCGACGAGGAGGACCGGAACCCGGCCCTGAGCGAAGCCACCGAACACGCCTGGCCCCTCCCACTGGACGACCAGGCACTCGCACGGCGACGGGCGGCGGCGGAGACGGTCCTGACCCACCTGGCGCGGCTGACGGACGACGACATCCTCCCGCCCGAGGACGCCGTATTCCCGCCCGACGACGATCCGCCGCCGCAGGACGACGTCGCGACATACGACGGCTTCCCGGATGCCGGATCCGACGAGGACGCGGACGCGGACTGGGACTCGTGGACGCACGAGCGCCCCGCACTCCCGCACCCCACCCACGCCTCCACCGAAGAACACGCGCGCGGGAGGGCCGAAAACCACCCCGCGCGCGTACCCACACAATCGGCCGCCCCACGCGCAGGCGACCCCTCCCTCACCCCCGAAGAAACCCGCACCCTCGCCTCCTGGGACCGCGACCTCGACGCCCTCACCGGGGAACTGCTGCGCGCCCGCGAAGGCGTCACCGACGTCCCGCTGCCGCCGACGCTCACGGCATCGCAGGTGATGCACCTCGCCGCCGACCCCGACGCCTTCGCGCGGGAACTCGCCCGCCCCATGCCACGCCCCCCGCAGCCCGCCGCACGACAGGGCACCCGTTTCCACGCCTGGGTGGAGTCCCGCTTCGAAGAGCTGCGGCTGCCGATGCTCGAACCCGACGACCTCCCCGGCAGCGAGGCCGAGATCGCCGACGCACGCGACCTGGAAACACTCAAGGACGCCTTCGAACGCACCCCGTACGCCCACCGCACCCCCCACCGCGTAGAGGTCCCCTTCCAGCTCACCCTCGCCGGCCGCGTCGTACGGGGCCGCATCGACGCCGTCTACAAGAACGGCGACGGCGACGACGCCACGTACGAGATCCTCGACTGGAAGACCAGCCGCACGCGCGCGGCGGACGTGCTCCAGCTCGCCGTCTACCGGCTGGCCTGGGCCGAGCGGCACGGCATTTCGCCGGAGTCGGTCAGGACGGCGTTCCTGTACGTACGCAGCGGCGAGACCGTACGCCCGAAGACGCTGCCGGGGCGGGCCGAACTGGAGCGGATCCTGCTCGGCGAGGCGACCGCGGACGGTGACCGGAGTGACGCGCGCGACACGTCTCCCGAAGAACCGCCGGACGAGTACACCCCCGTGGGCCGATAGGCTCGTGACCATGAGCAAGCCCGTTGACAGTGCCGTCAGCGCCGTCCGTACGTACATCGAGAACCACCGCGCAGCCTTCCTCGCCGACCTCGGCGACTGGCTGCGCATCCCGTCCGTGTCGGCGCAGCCGGAACACGCGGCGGACGTGCGACGCAGCGCCGACTGGCTCGCCGCGTCACTCAAGGACACCGGCTTCCCGACCGTCGAGATCTGGGACACCCCCGGCGCACCGGCCGTCTTCGCCGAATGGCCGTCCGACGACCCGCACGCCCCGACCGTCCTGGTCTACGGACACCACGACGTACAGCCCGCGACACGCGAGGACGGCTGGCACAGCGACCCCTTCGAACCGGTCGTCCGCGACAACAGGCTCTACGCGCGCGGGGCCGCCGACGACAAGGGGCAGGTCTTCTTCCACACCCTCGGCCTGCGCGCCCACCTCGCCGCCACCGGACGCAGCACCCCCGCGATCCACCTCAAACTGCTCGTCGAAGGCGAGGAGGAGTCCGGTTCACCGCACTTCCGCGCCCTCGTCGAAGCCCGCGCGGACCGACTCGCCACGGACGCCGTGATCGTCTCGGACACCGGCATGTGGTCGGCGCAGACGCCCACCGTCTGCACCGGCATGCGCGGCCTCGCGGACTGCGAGATCGAGCTGTACGGGCCCGACCAGGACATCCACTCCGGCTCCTTCGGCGGCGCCGTGCCCAACCCGGCGACCGCCGCCGCCCGACTCGTCGCCGCGCTCCACGACGAGCACGCACGCGTGGCCGTCCCCGGCTTCTACGACGGCATCGTCGAACTGACCGACCGCGAGCGAGAACTCTTCGCCGAACTGCCCTTCGACGAGGCCGAGTGGCTGCGTACGGCGAAGTCCCACGCGGCCTACGGCGAGGCAGGCCACACCACCCTGGAGCGCGTCTGGGCCCGCCCGACCGCCGAGGTCAACGGCATCGGCGGCGGCTACCAAGGCCCCGGCGGCAAGACGATCATCCCCGCGTCGGCCATGCTGAAGCTCTCGTTCCGACTGGTCGTGGGACAGGACCCCGACCGGATCGAGAACGCGGTACGCGCGTGGGTGGCCGATCAGCTCCCGGAAGGCATCCGCCACACGATCACCTTCGGCGCCGCGACCCGCCCCTGCCTGACACCGCTGGACCACCCCGCCCTGCGGTCCGTCGCCCGCGCGATGAGCCGCGCCTTCGGCCAGGACATCCGCTACACGCGCGAAGGCGGCTCGGGACCCGCAGCCGACCTTCAGGACGTCCTCGCGGCGCCCGTACTGTTCCTCGGCATCTCGGTACCGTCCGACGGCTGGCACGCGCCCGACGAGAAGGTCGAACTCGACCTGCTGTTCAAAGGCGTCGAAACCACGGCCTACCTCTGGGGCGACCTCGCGGAGACCTGGGGCGACAGGGACACCGCGCGCGAGGAGCACGCCACCAGGACGCCACGTACCACCGGGAACCCGGAAGCCGCCCCAACCCCGGAAGCCACCGGAACCGGGCACGACGGAACCGGGCACGGCGCCGGACAGCCCCCGCCATGATCCCCGCACCAACCGTCCCCACCCACCCAAGATCCACCGGGCGCCGACGAGTCCAGCCGAACGTCCTCCTGAACCGCCCGACGAAATATCCGTTCCACCGGGGGAGTTGGAAGCACCCGTGACCACCAGGACCGACCACTACGCCGACCGACCACTCTCACTGGCCGCCCCGAGCGGCATCGACCGCGCCGCACACCACCGCCTCGACGAGGCATGGCTGGCCGCCGCGTGGAGCCACCCGACCACCCGGGTCTTCGTCGTCTCCGGCGGCCAGGTACTCATCGACGAGACACCCGACGGCACCACGGAACTCGTCAGCACACCGTCGTTCGAAGCCCCCCTCACCGAGGCGCACCGCTACTTCCTCGGCACGGACGACGACGGCGTCAGCTACTTCGCCCTCCAGAAGGACGTCCTGCCCGGCCGCATCGACCAGTCCGCACGCGCGGCGGGGCTCCGGGAAGCGGGCCTGCTGCTGTCCCCGCGCGACGCCGGCCTCATGGTGCACGCCGTCGCCCTGGAGAACTGGCAGCGCCTGCACCGCTTCTGCTCCCGCTGCGGCGAGCGCACCGTCATCGCCGCCGCAGGACACATCCGCCGCTGCCCGGCCTGCGGCGCCGAGCACTACCCCCGTACCGACCCCGCCGTGATCATGCTCGTCACGGACGACGAGGACCGCGCGCTGCTTGGTCGCCAGGTGCACTGGCCCGAAGGCCGCTTCTCCACGCTCGCCGGCTTCGTCGAGCCCGGAGAGTCCATCGAGCAGTCGGTGCGCCGCGAGGTCCAGGAAGAGGCCGGAGTCACGGTCGGCGAGGTCGAATACATCGCCAGCCAGCCCTGGCCGTTCCCGTCGAGCCTCATGCTCGGCTTCATGGCACGCGCCACCACGTCCGAGATCAACGTCGACGGTGAGGAGATCTCCGAGGCGCGCTGGTTCTCCCGCGAAGACCTGCGGACCGCCTTCGACACCGGCGAGGTCCTGCCTCCCTACGGCATCTCCATCGCGGCCCGACTGATCGAACTCTGGTACGGCAAGCCCCTGCCCAAGCCGGGGACCGCCCTCTGACAGTCCCCAACCCGGAGCAAGCGAGCGGACGCGTGCACCTGGGCGCGGTCAGGCGCCGAGCTTCTGCTTGACCTGCGCCAACGAAGGATTCGTCAGCGTCGAACCGTCCGGGAACAGCACGGTCGGCACCGTCTGGTTGCCGCCGTTCGCCTTCTCCACGAACGCCGCCGAGTCCGGGTCCTGCTCGATGTTGATCTCTTCGTAGCCGATGCCCTCGCGGTCCATCTGACCCTTCAGCCGACGGCAGTAACCACACCACGTCGTGCTGTACATCGTCACAGTGCCCGGCATGTCTCTCGGTCTCCTTCGTCCCTCTGCGAACGGGCCTCGGATGCCTGCCCGCCCTCACTCGAACGTACGCGACCGGGCCGCCATTCCCGTACGCGGAGGGGGTACCCCGCCCCCGCACACCCCGCACCTCCCGCGTCAGCACGCACCTCCCGCATTAGTACGACTACATGCACCCCCCTGTGGACAACCCGGCTCACGCGTCTCCGGCGACCTGGCAGCATGGCGGGGTGACATCAGCAACGCACTCCACCCTCTTCCCGCAGGACCCCGGCCCCGGCCAGTTCCCGGCCCCGCCGCAGGGCGCCGACGCGGTGCTCGACGGGCTCGACCCGGAGCAGCGCGAGGTCGCGACCTCGCTGCGCGGACCGGTGTGCGTACTGGCCGGCGCAGGGACCGGCAAGACCCGAGCGATCACCCACCGCATCGCCTACGGCGTGCACGCCGGAGCCCTCCAGCCGAGCAGCGTCCTGGCTGTCACCTTCACCAACCGCGCCGCCGGCGAGATGCGGGGCCGACTGCGCCAGCTCGGCGTCTCCGGAGTCCAGGCCCGCACCTTCCACTCCGCCGCCCTGCGCCAGCTCCAGTACTTCTGGCCCAAAGCCGTCGGCGGCGGCCTGCCCCGCATCGTCGACCGCAAGATCCAACTCGTCGCCGACGCCGCGGCGGCCTGCCGCATCCGCCTCGACCGCAACGAACTGCGCGACGTCACCGCCGAGATCGAATGGTCCAAGGTCACCCAGACCGTCCCCGCCGACTACCCCGCCGCCGCCCACAAGTCGGGCCGCGACATCCCCCGCGACCCCGCCGAGATCGCCCAGCTCTACCGCACCTACGAAGACCTCAAACGCGAACGCTCCGTCATCGACTTCGAAGACGTCCTCCTGCTCACCGTGGCCATCCTCCAGGACCGTCACGACATCGCCGAACAAGTCCGCAGCCAGTACCAACACTTCGTCGTCGACGAATACCAGGACGTCAGCCCCCTCCAGCAACGCCTCCTCGAACTCTGGCTCGGCGAACGCGACAACCTCTGCGTCGTCGGCGACGCCAGCCAGACCATCTACTCCTTCACCGGAGCCACCCCCGACCACCTCCTGGACTTCCGCACCCGCCACCCCGCAGCCACCGTCGTCAAACTCATCCGCGACTACCGCTCCTCACCCCAGGTCGTCCACCTCGCCAACGGCCTCCTCGCCCAAGCCACCGGCCGCGCGGCCGACCACCGCCTCGAACTGATCTCGCAGCGCGACGCCGGCCCCGAACCGATCTACACCGGGTACGCCGACGAACCCGCCGAAGCCGAAGGCGCCGCCCGCCGCATCCGCGACCTCATCGCCGCCGGCACCCCCGCCGGCGAGATCGCCGTACTCTTCCGCACCAACAGCCAGTCCGCGACCTACGAACAGGCACTCGCCGACGCCGGCATCCCCTACCAGCTACGCGGCGCCGAACGCTTCTTCGAACGCAGCGAAGTACGCGAAGCGGGCGCCGCCCTGCGCGGCGCCGCCCGCTTCGGCGCCAACGACGCCCTCCTCGACGACGCCGTCGACCTGCCCTCCCAGGTCCGGGCCGTCCTCTCGACCAAAGGCTGGAACAGCCGCCCGCCCGCCGGATCCGGCGCCGTCCGCGAACGCTGGGAATCCCTCGCCGCACTCGCCCGCCTCGCCGAGGACTTCGCGCGCGCCCGGCCGGAAGCCACCCTCACCGACCTCGTCGCCGAACTCGACGAACGGGCCGCCGCCCAGCACGCCCCCACCGTCGACGGCGTCACCCTCGCCTCACTCCACGCCGCCAAGGGCCTGGAATGGGACGCCGTCTTCCTCGTCGGCGTCGCCGAAGGCATGATGCCGATCACCTACGCCAGGACCGACGAACAGATCGAGGAAGAACGCCGCCTCCTCTACGTCGGAGTCACCCGCGCACGCCAACACCTCTCCGTCTCCTGGGCCCTGTCCCGCTCCCCAGGAGGCCGCCCCAACCGCCGACCGAGCCGCTTCCTCGACGGACTGCGCCCCGGCTCCACCGGCGCACCCGGCGCCGCACGCGGCGGCCAGACCGGAGCGGGCGGCATCGAGCGGGGCACCGGCCGGCCCGGCACCCCGACGGCCCGCCGCGCAGCCCGCACGCCCGCGCGCTGCCGGGTGTGCGGACGCACCCTGACCGAAGCCGGTGAGATGAAGCTCATGCGGTGCGAGGACTGCCCGTCGGACATGGACGAAGGCATCTACGAACGCCTCCGCGACTGGCGCCGGATCCAGGCGGCCGAACTCGGCCAACCCGCCTACTGCGTCTTCACCGACAAGACCCTCATCGCGATCGCCGAGACCGCACCCGACGACATCGGCGATCTGGCGCGGATCTCCGGGGTCGGGGCGCGCAAGGTCGGCCGGTTCGGCGCCGCAGTTCTGGCCATCTGCGCAGGTGGCGACCCTGAAGGAGTCGACGAGGAGCACTGATGCAAACTCGTCGAAAAAATAGTTTGCGCATGCCCCAGTAGTCCCCATAGGTTCTTAAGCACGGGAACAGCGGCTTCTCCGAAGCCCTGGTTCCGTGTTGTACTTGAAAGCCGTCGGACTGGTTCACCAGTCCCCGAGACGCCGAGAGGAGGCGATTCCAGTGATCAGCATCAAGACCCGCTCCATCAGCACCACGAAAATGACCGATCGCTCGGTCGTCGCCTCGTGCCTGCTCGGCCTCTCGAACCAGGGCACCGGTGTGTCCGGCGTCGCCGCCGTCCGCCCCGTGTCCAACCTGGCCCTCGCGGGTCTGCCGATTCGTGAGCGCAATGAGCGACCGACCCAGGCACCGGAAGCAGTAGCAGCAACCAAGGCGCAGGCATATGCCTTTGCGGCAACCGGTGCCGGATCCAGCAGCAAGACGCAGCACCACTCGATGTGGGCCTTCCGTGGGCTCGAACCCTGGAGTGATCCAGCCTGATTCTCGATCAGGCCGGCGCCTTCAGGGCCGCGGAACCCCACCCGGGATCCGCGGCCCTTTTGTTTTCCCCGAACACGGGAGGACGAAGTGAAGGGGCCTCGGGAACAGGCACCACCCGGTACCAGCCTCTCCGGTCACCACTGGAGAGACCGCCACCGGCCAACCGGCCGGAACGACCAGACGAGGAAGACACCCCGTGCAACTCGAAGCGCACGCCCCGTCAGTACCGCCCTCGGACACGATCACCCCGCCCGGCCTCACGGAGGACTCCACCTTGACCCCGCTCACCGCGCTCACCGCGCTCGACGACGCCATCGAGAACCTCGGCGTACCCGTCCCCTGCCGTTCCAACGACCCGGAGGTCTTCTTCGCCGAGTCGCCGGCCGATGTCGAGTACGCCAAGTCCCTCTGCCGTACCTGCCCGCTGGTCGAGGCATGCCTCGCCGGTGCCAAGGAGCGGCGTGAGCCGTGGGGTGTCTGGGGCGGCGAACTCTTCGTCCAGGGCGTAGTCGTCGCCCGGAAGCGGCCGCGTGGCCGCCCGCGCAAGAACCCGGTCGTCGCATGAAACTCGCCGGAACGATCGATCGCCCCCTCACGCACGACCCCAAGAAGCAGGTCCCGATGACATCCACCACCGAGCCCGTTGGCTCCGCGATCCCAGACTTCACCACCACCGGCGCGATCGACTCGCGTCAGAACAGGACCCGAGAGATGCAACTCATCCCAGAAGCCCTGGCCCGTGCGCATATGCACGAGCGGCTGCGGGAGGCCGAGGCCGAGCGCCCGGCAGCCCGTCTTGCCGCGGCCCGGCGGGCGCGGCGCCGCGCGGAGCGCGCGTCGATGCGTGCCCGCCGTGCGCTGGCCATAGCGGTCATGCACTAGGCAACTGGAACGGGCCGAGACAGGGCGGCCCACCAGAGCCTGTGAAGGAAGCCGCACAGACGATCCACCCCACGGGGGCCGGTCCGAACGGACCGGCCCCCGCGGTGCGTTGCACGCCCGGATCCACGCGAAACGGCGATATCGTCACACGGTGGACCGGCAGAATCATGACACTGCCCAGAGGCCGGACGCCGAAGCGACGCTGTGCGCCCGCTGCGGCACCTCCGCCAAGGGCGCCCCGCCGACCTGGACCTGCTCCGTGGAGAACGGCGCACGCCACTACTTCTGCGACGCCTGCGCCCGCGCCAACATCAGGGCGATCGAGGGACGACTCGACTCGACGTGGTGGTGACTTCGGGGCCCCCACCCCCCCACCCCCACCCCCCTCCCCCTCTGTCTACGCTGGCTCTGTCTCCGGGACGAAGCCCGGTAGCCACTCCTCCAGTTCGTCGCGCATGCGTACCGTGGCGCCCAGTTGGCACAGGACGCCGATCGTGCTCAGCGTCACACGGTGGATCAGCAGGTACGCCGGCGGCAGGTTCAGTTGTTTGCCCAGTTGGTGCGCGGGTGAGCGGGGGTCGGCGATGCGTGCCGCCTGGCTGCGCATCCACCCGCGTGTGAACGTGAAGTCGTCGGCCTGGGCCGGTTCGATGATCGGCAGCAGGTAGTCCAGGACCGCCTGCGGGTCGAGGTCTATCTCCGACTTGACGAACCCTTCCTCGCACAGCAGGTCGTAGACCGCGTCGGCCTCGCCGTCGAGGGTCATCCGCAGGGAGTCACCTATGGTCTGCGGGAGTCCGCCGGGCAGTCGGTCCACCGTTCCGAAGTCCAGTACCCCGAGCTTCCAGCCAGCCTTCTCGTCGGGCAGCAGACGGAAGTTGCCTGGGTGGGGGTCGGCGTGCAGCAGACCGGTGCGGGCCGGGCCCGAGAACAGGAACCGGGTCAGCAACTGGCCCGCGCGGTCCCGCTGCTCCTCGGTGCCGTCGGCGACGATCTCCGACAGCGGTATCCCGTCGATCCACTCGGTCACCAGGATCTGGTCGCACTGGTGCACCACGTCCGGGACCAGGACGTCCGGGTCGCCGGAGAATTCCTCCGCATGTGTCTGCTGGGCTGCTGCCTCCAATGCGTAGTCCAGTTCTTCCGATACGCGGTCGCGCAGTTCGGAGATGAGCGGCTTGATGTCCATGCCCGGGATCAGGGGGCCCAACAGACGGGCGAATCTGCTGAGCTGGGTCAGGTCCGACAGCAGCGCGTCCCCCGCACCCGGGTACTGCACCTTGACCGCGACCTCGCGTCCGTCGTGCCAGACCGCCCGGTGGACCTGGCCTATCGACGCCGCCGCTGCCGGCTTGTCCTCGAACTCCAGGAACAGTGCGCGCCAGTCCTCGCCCATCCGCTCCGCCAGGACGGTGTGCACCGTACGGGTCGGCATCGGTGGCGCCGCTTCCTGGAGCTTGGTCAGGGCGGCGCGGTAGGGGCCCGCGACTTCCTCCGGCAGTGCGGACTCGAAGACCGAGAGCGCCTGCCCGAACTTCATGGCGCCGCCCTTGAGTTCGCCGAGCACCTTGAACAGTTGCTCCGCGGTGCGCTGTTGGAGTTCGCGTCCCACGATCTCGGCCGACTTGCCGCCGATGCGCTTGCCCAGACCCCAGGTCGCGCGTCCGGCGAAGCCGAGCGGTAGCGCGGCCAGCTTGGCGGTCCGGGTGACCGCTTTGCGGGGAAGATCCGACATTCGCCCCTCCAATTCCCAGACAGCCGTGCCACGTATGGCGGTTACCCGGTCATTGTGTCGTGCGCTTCCGGATCGTCCGAGGTGCGTGCCCCCTTAGCTTTCCCCAGTTGGCTTTCCCCAGTTCCCTTCGTGCCTCCTCCGCTGTCGGCCTCGGATCCTCCCTCGGCGGTGCCGTCGGTCTCCGCCTGGGCTTGTTTGTCGCGGTCGGACGCTCCGCAGGGGCAGTCGGGGTGTGGCCACACCAGGCGGGCGTGCCAGCCCAGGCGGGGCAGGGACGCTTCCCAGCGGGCCCCCGCGCTCGCCGGAGGCTCACCGTCCAGATGCGCCAGGGCATGTCCCGCGGCGAGTCCGGCGACGGCGGTGGACAGGGCGAGATCGCAGGCCGGGACCTGGCGGCGGGCCCCCGAACGCCACTGCGCCATGAGCCGGGGCCACGTCGGATCGCGCTCCGTCCGCCCCCGGGCCAGACAGTTCGCGCACGCGGTCGCTCCGGGCAGGACGAGCGGGCCGACGACTCCGGTGCCCTCGATCACTCCGGCGTAGAGATGTGGGGTGCCCGCTGCCATCAGGTCTTCGGTGGCGGTCGGGTCCGGGGCATAGGCGGCGAGGCCGTCGCGTGGGGCGATGACCACCAGGGAGCGACCGGGTTCCTGTGCCGGGCGGGTGCGAGGAGGGCGGCCGGGGGATGCGCGGCGGGTGGCTCGGCGGGCTGCCTCCGCGCGGCGTTCCCCGACTGATTCCGGGGGGAGGCCGCCCGGGGCGAGGTCCCAGGGTTCGACGCATCCTCCGTCCATGACGTCGACCTGGCCGACGCCCGCTCCCGCCAGTACGGAGGCGAGGACCGCGCCGACCCGTCCGGCGCCCCGCACCTGGACCCGCGTGGTCCGCCGGGCCGCGAGGCGTTTCATGGCACCGCCCGGTACCGGGTCGACGATCGACAGTGCCGCGTGGTCGGGGCGCAGCCGGTCCATGGCTTCACCCCGTCGGCGTAGCGCGTCGGCTTGGGGGCCGCCGCCGGTCGCGTCGTCGAGCAGGCCGGCTGTGGTGAGCCGGTCGAGCAGGGCGTCCACATGGCCGTCGGGCAGGCCCATGCGGTGGCCTTCCGCGCGTAACAGATCCGGGCCGCGGGTGCCGTCGAGCAAGGTCAGGAAGCTGCCCGTGGCCGTGTCGACCGGGCCCAGCACCACCGCGTGGGCGGGGGCCACACCGAACTGGACGGTGTTGAGGTCGCGCCAGCCGCGCCGCAACGCGGGCTTCAGTACCGGATGCCTGGCTGTTCCCATGGGTGTGGCTGCTGTCTCCGTAGGCATGGCTGTCCCCGTTTCTTGTGCGTCGTTTCTTGTGCGTCTCGCATATTTCGTGGGTGGCCCTGGGCTTGTCTCGTGGGCCGGTCCGGATTCAGCATGCGGGGCCCGGGTCGTGGGCTGCCGAAAGTTGTCCACAGGTGGCGGGATTAGTCGTACCAATGCGGCCCTGGGGGAGTGGATCGGCACGGAACCGCCCCGGGGGCGGGACTTCTCGCACGTCCAGCGGGTAACGTCGGGGCGTGCCCGCCGACCCACTGCACCGCGCCGCGAAGCCACAGCGCAGCATGACGAGCCAGCCGCCCAGCGGCTCGGGGGCGAGCGCGGTCGAGGTGCGCAGGAGTGCCCGCAGACGCCGGACGGTCTCCGCGTACCGCGAGGGCGATCGCACCGTTGTGCTCATCCCCGCCCGGATGTCCGAGGCGGAGGAGCAGCGCTGGGTCGGTGTGATGCTCGACAAGCTCGCCGCTCAGGAGAGCAAGCGACTGCTGGGCGACACGGAGCTGGTCGAGCGGGCCGCGCGGCTGTCCGTGCAGTACTTCGGCGGGCGGGCCCGGCCGACGTCGGTGCGCTGGGTCACCAACCAGAACACGCGCTGGGGATCGTGCACCCCGTCCGAGGGCAGCATCCGTCTTTCGCACCGGTTGCAGGGCATGCCCGAGTACGTCGTCGACTACGTCCTCGTCCACGAGCTGGCGCATCTGCTGGTCCCCGGGCACGGTCCCGACTTCTGGCGGCTCCTGGAGGCGTATCCCCGTACCGAGAGGGCGCGGGGCTACCTCGAAGGGGTGGTCGCGGCGGACCGGCTGCCGTATCACCCCTCCGCGCGCGAGGAGTGATCGGTCGCCCCGCGCGCGTCGTCGCGTGCGTGCATGACGGCCGGGCTGACGGCCGGGCAGGGGCGGTGAAGGGCGGGGCGTGGTGTTTGTGTACCGGGTCTGTACCGGCTTCCTCGGATGTCAGAGTTTGCCGTTAGCCTGACGCGACGCAGTTGTATCCGGGATGGGGGACGGTCGTTACGCATGGCCAGGGAATTCCAACGCGGCCACAAGGCCAAGATCAGTGACCTCACCGCGGGCACGGATCTGTACGTGGGTGTGCAGATCTCCGGCCCCGGGCTGAGCTTCGACATCAGCTGTTTCGGGCTGGACGCTGACGAACGACTGTCGGACGACCGGTACTTCATCTTCTTCAACCAGCCGAAGACTCCGGAGGAGTCCATTCAGCTGCTGGGCGCGCAGGCGGGCGACACGGAGTCGTTCCGCGTGACGCTGGACCGGATTCCGGCGGGCATCCAGAAGCTGTCGTTCACCGCGACGATCGACGGTGCGGGACAGATGGCGCAGGTCGCCCCCGGGTATCTGCGGATCGTGGCGGGCGGCGAGGAGGTGGCCCGGTACTCGTTCCAAGGCGGTGAGTTCTCCACCGAGCGCGCCGTGATGCTCGGCGATCTCTATCTCAAGGACGTATGGCGGTTCGCCGCCGTCGGACAGGGCTTCGACGGGGGCCTGGACGCGCTGCTGAAGAACTTCGGCGGTGAGGTCGCCGAGGAGGAGCCCGCCGCGCCCCAGCCGGCGGCCGGCGGTGTCCCCGGATTCGCCCCGCCCGCGCACGCCGGACCCGCGCAGCCCGCACCCGCGTTCGCCCCGCCCGCCCAGACGGCGCCTCCGGCGCAGACGGCACCACCCGCGTTCGGCGCCCCCGCACCGGCCCCGCACGCGCAGCCGCCCGCCCCGCAGCCCGGCCAGGGCTTCACGCCGCCGGGAGCCGTACCGCCCCCGCAGCCCGCGCCCGGCCACCCCCCGGTGCACGCCGCGCCGACCGTCATCGCGCCGCTCGGCGGTCCGGGCCCGGTGCCGCCGCCCGCGCCCGCACCCGCGCCGTACGGTCAGCCCGGTCAGCCGCAGTTCGGGCAGGTGCCCGGCCAGACCGCGCCTCCGCCGCCCGGGTACGGCCAGCCCGCCGCGCCTCCGGGCTACGGGCAGCAGGGCGCGCCCACCGCGCCCCCCGGCTACGGCCAGCAGCAGGCCCCGACCGCGCCCCCCGGCTACGGGCAGCCCCAGCCGGGCCAGTTCGCCGGTCACCCGGGCGCACCCGCGCCCTACGGGCAGCCCCAGGGCGCCCCGCAGGCGCCCGGTGTCGCCGCCGCGCTCCAGCTCTACAAAGAGGCGCCGACCGGCCAGCGCTGGACCCAGCAGAACAAGAAGCTCGTACGCGTCGACCTCGGCGCCGGCGGCCAGCCCGTCCTCGCGCGCCAGGGCAGCATGGTGCTGTACCAGGGCAAGGTCGAATTCAGCTACAAAGGCGCGGGGTTCGCGGGCCGTATCGCCGGCAACGCGACCGGCCAGGAGATGCAGCTGATGCGCTGCTCCGGCCATGGACAGGTGTTCCTCGCCGAGGACGCCACCCATCTGCACCCGATCGAACTCCAGGGTGACGCGATCTGCGTCTCCGCGGACAGCGTGCTCGCCTTCGACGAGTCCCTCCAGTACGAGGTGCGGCGGATCGAGGGGCACGGCATCCCCGGCGGCGCCCTGTTCACCATGCAGTTCCAGGGCACCGGCACCCTCATCGTGAAGACCCATGGGGTGCCCGTCGTCCTGCCGGTCACGCCGACCACCTTCGCCGACTGCCATGCCGTCGTCGCCTGGTCGGCGGCGTCCCAGGTGATCGTGTCCAGCCAGGTCCGGCTGCGCAGCAACGCCTACGCGGGCGCGAGCGGGGAGAGCGTCAATCTTCAGTTCCGCGGCGCGCCCGGCAACTTCATCGTCGTCCAGCCGTTCGAGGTCTGAGGGAGCCCGTCATGAATCAGCAACTCGCGGGCTTCGCCCCGACCCCGGTCGCCGCCCGCATGGAGAACCACGGCTCCCACATGCTCAAGGTGGCCATGCAGAGTGGACAGGACCTCTTCGCGCGCGTGGGATCCATGGTCGCGTACGAGGGATTCGTGCAGTACGAGCCCAACCCGCCGGCCGTGCGCCAGATCGCGCGCGACTGGATCACCGGCGAGGGCGCACCCCTGATGAAGTGCAGCGGCGACGGCCTGCTGTATCTCGCGGACTACGGCGCGGACGTCGTCGTCATCAACCTCGGCGGCGACGCGATCTCCGTCAACGGCACCAATCTGCTCGCCTTCGACGCGCACCTCCAGTGGGGCGTCGAGCGGGTCAAGGGGCTCGCCAAGTTCGCGGGGCAGGGCCTGTGGAACATCAAGGTCTCCGGTCAGGGCTGGGTCGCGCTGACCTCGCGCGGGACGCCGATCGTGGTCGACTGCGGCCGGGGCGAGGACGAGACGTACGTCGATCCGGACGCGCTGATCGCCTGGTCGCCGAATCTCAAGGTGAAGGGCAAGCGGAGCTTCAAGGCGGGCTCGCTCATCGGGCGGGGCAGCGGCGAGGCGTACCAGATGGGTTTCTCCGGCGAGGGCATCGTCGTCGTGCAGCCCAGCGAGGACAGCACCGACCGTCTCCGGGCGCGGGGCTGAGGGGGAGCGAACACATCATGCAGAGCCCACTTTTCTCCTTCGCGGACAACCAGGTCCAGGAGCGCTACTCGATGCAGAACCCGCAACTCCTGCGGGTCACCCTGGAGGGGCACGACGACATCCTCGCGCGCAAAGGCGCGATGGTCGCCTATCAGGGACTTGTCGAGTTCGACGGTGAGATCCAGACGCACGGGGAGCGGCGTGCCCGCGCGCACACCGGTGAGGGACTCGACCTCATGCGCTGCCACGGACAGGGCACGGTCTACTTCGCGAACCTCGCGCAGTACATCCATGTCGTGGACGTCGACCAGGACGGTCTGACCGTCGACAGCAGCTATGTCCTCGCGCTGGACTCGGCACTGAACCATCAGGTCATCGCCGTCGACAGCCAGTACGGCATCTCCGGCTCCGGCAAGTACCAGCTCAACATCACCGGGCGCGGCAAGGTCGCCCTGATGACGTCGGGCCAGCCACTGATGATGCAGGTCACGCCGGACCGGTACGTCAACGCCGACGCGGACGCGATCGTCGCCTGGTCCAGCGGGCTGCGCGTCCAGATGCAGGCGCAGACGCACTCCTCGGGCGTGTGGCGACGCCGCGGCAACACCGGCGAGGGCTGGGAGCTGAGCTTCATGGGGCAGGGGTATGCCCTGGTTCAGCCCAGCGAGCTGCTGCCGCCGCAGAACGCGGTCATCGGGCAGGGGCTGCGCGCCCAGTACGGCATGGGCCAGCAGGGCGCCCACGGCCAGAACCAGGGGAACACCTGGAACTAGGGCAACACCTGGAACTACGGTCGGCCCGGCCCTAATTCCAGGCGTTGCCCCAGTCCGTCGTCGCCCCAAGGCCCGCGCCCCGGGCCAGAACCTCAACGGGCACGGCTCACGCCACGCGCGTGTGCCGTGCCCCCCGCCGCACCCGTATCGCCACAGGCCCCACCCGGGGCCGTCACAGCCGCGCGCGCGTCGACTCCATCAGCCGGACCACCGAGGCGTCGGCGACGTCCGCCACCGCGTCGTACGGGAACCAGCGCAGGTCCAGCGACTCGTCGCTGATCGACTCGACGGCGCCGGAGGGGGCCAGCGCCGCGTACTCCACGTCCAGGTGCTCCCCGCACGGTGTCGCGTGCCGGTCCAGGCGCACGGGGCCGCCCCGCAGCAGCCGCAGCCCCGTGATCCCGGACTCCTCGGTGGCCTCGCGCAGTGCCGCGTCCGCGAGGGTCTTGTCGCCCGGCTCGCAGTGGCCGCCCATCTGGAGCCACATCCGCATCTTGCGGTGCAGCGTCAGCAGCACCCGGTCACGCTCCGGGTCGACTACCAGCGCGCTCGCCGTGATGTGTCCCCCGCCGCACGACTTCCACATGCCGTCCGGATGCACCGACAGATGCTCCACATAGGCGTCCCGCAACTCGCGCTGGTCGTCGTACTCCTTGAGGACGGCGACGGCGTCGTCATGAAGGCTCACCTGCCGTCGTCACCCTCGCCGCGCGGACCGCCTGTGCCGCCCTTGCCGTCGCCCTTGTCGCCGTCGGTGTCCCCGGGCTTCTCGTCGGGCTCGTCGTCCTTGGTCAGCTTCGGCCTGCCCGCGTCACCGCTCGCCGTACCACCGCTCGCCGCCTCGCCGAGCATCTTGTCCAGCTCGGAGAAGTCGAGCTGCTCACGGTGCACGAAGCCGTCCGGGTCGTCCAGGTCGGACGCCGTCGGCAGCATGTCCGGGTGGGCCCACAGACCGTCCCGGCCGTCGACACCGCGCGCGTCCGTGAGCGACGCCCACAGCCGCGAGGCGTCCCGCAGCCGGCGCGGACGCAGCTCCAGACCGATCAGCGTCGCGAACGTCTGCTCCGCGGGCCCGCCCGTCGCCCGACGGCGCCGCAACGTCTCACGCAGCGCGTCAGCGGACCCCAGACGCGGTTTCGCCGCCTCGTGCACCACGGCGTCCACCCAGCCCTCCACGAGCGCCAGAGCGGTCTCCAGGCGCGCCAGGGCGACCTTCTGCGCGGGAGTGTCCTCGGGCTGGAACATGCCCTGCTGGAGCGCGTCCTGAAGCTGCTCCGGGTTCGACGGGTCGAGCTGGCCGACGACGTCCTCCAGCTTCGAGGTGTCGACCTTGATCCCGCGCGCATACCCCTCGACCGCACCGAACAGATGCGACCGCAGCCACGGCACATGCACGAAAAGCCGCTGGTGGGCGGCCTCGCGCAGCGCCAGATACAGCCGCACCTCGTCCCGCTGGACGCTCAGGTCCTTGCCGAACGCCTCCACATTGACCGGGAGCAGCGCCGCCTTGCCGGCCGGACCCAGCGGCAGGCCGATGTCCGTGGAACCGACGACCTCGCCCGCGAGGACGCCGACGGCCTGCCCGATCTGGGTGCCGAACATGGCGCCGCCCATCGACCGCATCATGCCGATCAGCGGGCCCGCCATGGCCTGCATCTCCTCGGGCAGCACCTCGCCCATCGCCGCGCCGACCCGCTCGGCGACCGGATCGACCAGCTCCTTCCACACCGGCAGCGTGGCCTCGACCCACTCCGCGCGCGACCACGCCACGGCCGAGCCGGAGCCCGACGGCAGCGACGTCACGCCGTCCAGCCACAGGTCGGCCAGGCGCACCGCGTCCTCGACCGACTGGCGCTCGGAGGGGCCCACGCTCGCGTCCTTGGTGCCGTCCGACGTGCCCTGGGAGACCGTCTGGCGGGCGATCTGCTTGGCCATGTCCCAGTTCACCGGGCCGCCCTCGTACGAGAGCATCTGGCCCAGTTGCTGGAAAGCGGCGCCCAGATCGTTCGGATTCATCGATCCGAACATCGCGGCGAACGGGTTGTCCCCGCCGCCCATGCCTCCGGGCAGCCCGAAACCGAACGGATTGGCAGGTCCCTGACCACCACCGCTCTGGTCCTTCTTCTTGCCCTCGTCGCCGTCGTCCGGCTCCTCCGGCGGAAGGCCGAATCCGAATGGGGTGTCACTCACGGGATTCCTCGGCTTGTCGGGCCGCCGGTACTCTTCCGACGGCGGCTGCCCTGCGTCACCACCCAGCGTAGACACCACGAGCCTGTTAGGGCCTCGATGCTTCGCCGACTCCCGGCCTGCGGCAGGATGGATGCCACCTGGTACGTACGCGTTCTGCGCCGTACGTACTGAAGACAACCGCTGGAGACGCCCGGTGAGTTCCCCAGATCCACAGGTTCGCGCAGCGCGAAACCACGCAACCAGCCCTCCCTCGCGTGGGCCCGTCGTCGCGGTGACCGGTGCCGCGTCCGGAATCGGCGCGCTGCTGGTCGAGCGGCTCGCCGCGAGCGAGGAGATCAAACAGGTCGTCGCCATCGACGAGCGGCGCGGCGAGTGCGCCGCGGCCCAGTGGCACATCCTGGACGTCCGCGACCCGGCCATCGCCGAGAAGCTGCGCGGCGCGGACGTCGTCGTGCACCTCGCGCTCGACCTCGATCTGGGGACCGACGCGGTGGCCCGTACCGCGTACAACGTGCGCGGCGCGCAGACCGTCCTCACCGCCGCCGCGGCGGCCGGGGTCCACCGGGTCGTCCTGTGCACCTCCGCGATGGTCTACGGCGCGCTCGCCGACAACGAGCTGCCGCTGTCCGAGGACGCCGAACTGCGGGCCACCGCCGAGGCCACCGGCGTCGGCGACCTGCTGGAGATCGAACGCCTCGCGCGCCGTGCGCCCCGCGCGCACCCCGGCCTCAATGTCACCGTCGTCCGCCCCGCCGTCCTGGTCGGAGGCACGGACACCGCGCTCACCCGCTACTTCGAGTCGCCCCGGCTGCTCGTCGTCGCCGGCTCCCGGCCCGCCTGGCAGTTCTGCCACGTCGAGGACCTGTGCAGCGCCCTGGAGTACGCCGTCCTGGAGAAGGTCGACGGCGAGCTGGCCGTCGGCTGCGACGGCTGGCTGGAACAGGAGGAGGTCGAGGAGCTGAGCGGCATCCGCCGGATGGAGATGCCCTCGGCCGTCGCCCTGGGGGCCGCCGCACGCCTGCACCGGATCGGGCTCACGCCGTCCCCGGCGGGCGACCTCGCGTACACGATGTACCCCTGGGTGGTGAGCGTCAGCCGGCTGCACGAGGCCGGGTGGCGCCCTCAGTGGACCAACGAGGAGGTCCTCGCGGAACTCCTCGAAGAGGTCGCGGGACGGCACACCGTCGCCGGCCGTCGCCTCGGCCGCAAGGACGCCACCGCCGCGGGCGCCGCGGGCGCGACGGTCGCCCTGCTCGGTACGGCGGCCCTGGTACGGCGGGCGCGCAAGGCCCGGCGCCGGATCTGACCCGCACCGGCCCCGCCGGGAGTCGCGCCCTGTCGCGCCTGTAGGACGTTTCAAGGGCTCCGCGCGCGTGCCGGGTGGAAGCCGTATTCCGCGAAGCGGACTCCGTGCGGCACGATGGGCTCATGGCAGGTACCCAGGACCACCCCGGTGAGCAGACGGCGCAGGACCCCGTTCGGCTGATCGCCGTCCGCGAGAGTCCGCTCTCCCTCGACGAGGTGTTCCGCGTGGTCGGCGACCCCGCGGCGGGCGGTATCGCCCTGTTCGTCGGCACCGTGCGCGACCATGACGGCGGCCATGACGTCGACGGGCTCGGCTACTCCTGCCACCCCTCGGCCGAGGCGGAGATGCGCCGCGTCGCCGAGAAGGTCGTCGCCGAGTTCCCCGTACGCGCGCTGGCGGCCGTCCACCGGGTGGGCGATCTGGCCGTGGGTGATCTCGCCGTCGTCGTCGCCGTGTCCTGCCCGCACCGCGCGGAAGCCTTCGCCGCGTGCCGCAAGCTCATCGACGACCTCAAGCACGAGGTGCCGATCTGGAAGCACCAGATGTTCTCCGACGGCACCGACGAATGGGTCGGCGCCTGCTGACCGGACGGGCCGCAAAGGCGGACGCGCCACCCCCGCACGCAGGGCGGCGCTCCGGTTGCGTAACCCCACCCCGCGCGTGAGCGTTGACCAAGCGGATGATTAATCTGCTGATCAGTCAGTTTCTGTCGCTCACCTGGTTGGGAGGTCGACATGGCGGCGCTTGCCTGGTTGCTGATCCCGCTGCTCGCCGCGCTCGGCGCGGGTCTGTGGGGCAGTTGGGCCGCACGGAACCGCAGCAGGATCGGGGACGGTCCGGAGCTGGCGGGATACGCACGTTTCCGTGAGGCCATGGAGAAGCAGTCCCACTCCGACGTGACCTGACCTGACCTGACCTGACCCGACCCCGGCGCGCCGGGCCCGGCGGCACCCCTGTCGTGTACGCCGCTCCTGTACCCCGCCCGAACTCGATCACCCCGCGCGCGTGTACCGCACGGGCGCCCCGGGAGTGCGAGCACAGGCATGTCCCGTACTGTCGTTCCATGCCACGCCGCACCGCGACGATGCTCGCCTCCACACTGCTGCTGATCGCGCTGCTGTGCGCGGGAGTGTTCATCACCGTGCCCTACTCGGAGATGTCCCCGGGGCCGACCGTGAACACCCTCGGCGACCACGACGGCGAGCCGGTGCTCCAGATCTCCGGACACAAGACGTATCCGACGAGCGGTCACCTCAACATGACCACCGTCCGGGTCACCAGCGCGGACTACCGGATGAACCTCGCCGAAGCCGTGTACGGATGGCTCGCCCACGACAACATCGTGGTGCCGCACGAGACGCTCTACCCGAACGGCAAGACGGAACAGCAGTCCAACCAGGAGAACGCCGAGGAGTTCAGCCAGTCCCAGGAGAGCGCCAAGGTCGCCGCGCTCAAGGAGCTGGACATCCCCGTGAAGTCCTGGGTGATCGTCTCCACCGTCATCAAGGGCAGCCCCGCCCAGGGCAACCTGCACGCCGGCGACGTCATCAAAAGCGTCGACGGTACGGCCGTGAAGGACCCCACCGACGTCGCCAAGCTGGTGACCAAGCACAAGCCGGGCGAGAAGGTCGTGTTCACCGTCGTCCCCGTGAAGGAGGCCGCCGCCGCCGAGAAGTCCGGCAAGGAGGCCACCCGGACCGAGGACATCACGATCACCACGCGGAAGGCCGACGACGGCGACCGCGCCATCGTCGGCATCGAGGCCGGGACCGACCACACCTTCCCGTTCACCATCGACATCAAGCTCGCCGACGTGGGCGGGCCGAGCGCCGGTCTGATGTTCGCGCTCGGCATCGTCGACAAGCTGAGCCCCGAGGACCTCACCGGTGGCAAGTTCATCGCCGGTACGGGCACCATCGAGGACAACGGCGTGGTCGGCCCGATCGGCGGCATCGAGATGAAGACCGTCGGCGCGCGCGAGAAGGGCGCCCAGTTCTTCCTGACGCCCAAGGACAACTGCGCCGCCGCCGCGCGGGACGTCCCCAAGGGCCTCACGCTCGTCAAGATCGGCACCATCGCCGACGCGACCAACGCCCTCCAGGACATCCGCTCCGGCAAGACGGACCAACTGCCCAAGTGCACCAAGAGCTGAAACGCGGCAACAGCTGAACGCGCCAAGAGGTGAAACGCACCACATGGTGAAACGCGTCACAACAGAAACGCATCACAAGGTGAAAGGCGCCAAGGGCTGACGCCCGCCCCGCCCCGCCCCGCCTCGGTCCGGTCCGCGAGGTCCGCGAACGCCCCCCGTTCCGGTCCGCGAACAGCCCCTCCTTAGTCCGCGAACGTCGCCGCCAGCGCCTCCGCGAGACCCGGCACCAGATCCGCCCCCGTGAGGACGTCGGTCGCCGCGTCCTTCTCGCGCAGCCGCAGCGCCGACTCACGGGCGCCGTCACGCAGCACCGCGACCGTCATCCGTACCTCCTGGCGATCCGGGTGCTCGGCGACCCACTTCGCGAGCTGACCGTCGTCCAGACCGTCCGGAACGGACGCCTCCGCCGACGGCGGCAACATCAGCCGCTCCACCGAGAGCGCGCAGCCCGCCACCGACTCGGGCCAGGCGATCGTGCCCAGGAACTCGTCCAGCGGGCTGCCCGCCGGAAGTTCGTCCTGCTCGATCGGCGTGAGGGCGCCGCCCGACGCGTCGTCGGCGAGGCCGAGCCGGTCCGCGAGACCGGGCTCCTGCGAGCGCAGCCGGACGGTGTCGACCAGAGCGAAGAGACGGGCGGGCTGGTCCCACCCGAGCCCGCCGACGTACTCGTCGATCTCCAGTACGGCCCGGGTCAGCGGGCCGGCCGCCACGGGAGTGCCGGACGAGGAGGAGGACGAGGACGACGACGAAGACGTCGGCGAGGACGAGGACGAAGACGGGGAAGAGGGGGTTGCGGGGTTCGACATGGTCACAATCCTGCCTCGTTCACCCCCGGAAGCGGGAACCGAGTAAAGCATCAGTAAGTTGCATAGGTGTGGCCCGGCGTTCGCGGGGCCCATATACCTACAGCGACTTCGAGGTGCGCACCTTGGCTTTCCAGATGCCGGACCGCGGCGGAGGCCCGACGGGGCCACGGATGAGGGTGGGCCGACCGTCCCGGCGGGTCCGTACCCTGCTCATGACCTTGGGCGTCCTGGCCGTACTGGCCATGGCGTTCGTCATGTTCGCGGGGTTTTGGACCGATTGGCTCTGGTATCGGTCGGTCAAGTACTCGTCCGTCTTCACGACGACTCTGTGGACCAAGGTCGGTCTGTTCTTCGTCTTCGGGCTGCTCATGGCGGTCGCCGTCGGCGTGAACATCTGGTTGGCCCACCGGCTGCGCCCGCCCCTGAGCGCCATGTCGATGGAGCAGCAGAACCTCGACCGGTACCGCATGGGCGTCGCGCCCTACAAGAAGTGGATCCTGCTGGCCGTCACGGCACTGGTCGGACTGATCGCGGGCGCGTCCGCGGCCGGCCAGTGGCGCACCTGGCTGATGTGGGTGAACGGCGTGCCCTTCGGCGAGAAGGACCCGCAGTTCGGCCTCGACGTCTCCTTCTTCGCCTTCGATCTGCCCTGGTACCGCTTCCTGCTCGGCTTCGGCTTCGCCGCGGCGGTTCTCTCGCTGATCGCCGCCGCGCTCACGCACTACCTGTACGGCGGGCTGCGCATCACCAGCCCGGGGGCGCGGGCCACGGCCGCCGCCACCGGACATCTGTCGGTGCTGCTCGGCCTGTTCGTCACACTGAAGGCCGTCGCGTACTGGCTCGACCGGTACGGCCTCGCGGTGAAGTCCAGCGACTTCAAGGCGACGGGCAACTGGACGGGCCTGAGGTACGTCGACGCGAACGCGTATCTGCCCGCGAAGACGATCCTGTTCTGCATCGCGGTGATCTGCGCGGTGCTGTTCTTCGCGACGCTGTGGCGGCGCACCTGGCAGCTGCCCGTGATCGGCTTCGGCCTGATGGTGCTCTCGGCGATCCTGATCGGCGGTCTGTACCCGGCGATCGTCCAGAAGTTCCAGGTCCAGCCGAACGAGCAGGCCAAGGAAGCTCCGTACGTCGAGAAGAACCTGAAGGCCACGCGTGAGGCGTACGGCATCGCGACGACGAAGGTCAGCGAGTACCCGGGCAAGAGCAGCACGCAGGACAAGACCAAGCTGCGCGCGGACGCCGACGAAGCGGCGAGCATCCGTCTGATCGACCCGAACGTGGTCTCACCGACGTTCCAGCAGCTCCAGCAGATGCGGAACTACTACGCGTTCCCGTCGAACCTGGACGTCGACCGGTACAAGGACCCCGCCACCGGCAAGTTGCAGGACACGGTCATCGGTCTGCGGGAGCTGAACCTCCAGGGCATTCCGAAGAACAACTGGATCAACGACCACTTCCGCTACACCCACGGGTACGGCGTGGTCGCCTCCAAGGGCACCGACGCCGACAGCCAGGGCGGTCCCGTCTTCACCGAGTCGGACCTGCCGTCCAAGGGCTCCCTCGGCGACTACGAGCAGCGGATCTACTACGGCGAGAAGACCTCGCAGTACTCGATCGTCGGCGGCCCGCAGGCCGAGATCGACTACGCCGACGACAGCGGCGAGAAGACCACCAGCTACAAGGGCAACAGCGGGGTCAACCTCTCCAACCCGATCAACCGCGCGGCCTACGCCGTGGCGTTCAGCGAGCCGCAGATCCTCTACTCGGGCGCGATCGGCGAGGGTTCACGGATCCTCTACAACCGCACGCCCAAAGAGCGGGTCGAGGCCGTCGCACCCTGGCTGACCATCGACGGCGACGCCTATCCGGCGGTCGTCGACGGCAAGATCCAGTGGATCGTCGACGCGTACACCACCACCAACGGCTACCCGTACGCCTCCCGGACGACGCTCGGTGACACCACCGCCGACTCGCTGACCGCGGCGAACAACCAGCGCGCGGTGGTGGCCCAGCAGAACCAGGTCAACTACATCCGCAACTCGGTGAAGGCGACCGTCGACGCGTACACCGGCGAGGTCAGCCTCTACCAGTGGGACACCAAGGACCCGGTCCTCAAGACCTGGATGAAAGCGTTCCCGAACACGGTGAAGGCGAAGAGTGAGATCTCGCCGAAGCTGATGGAGCATCTGCGGTACCCGCAGGACCTGTTCAAGGTCCAGCGCGAGTTGCTGACCCGCTACCACGTGAAGGACGCGGAGACGTTCCTCAGCGGCAGTGAGGTGTGGCAGGTCCCGAGCGACCCGACGAACAAGTCGGGCAACGCGGTCCCGCCGTACTACCTCAGCATGCGGATGCCCGGGGACCAGGCGCAGGCGTTCTCGCTGACGACGACGTTCACACCGAACGGCCGTGACAACCTCAGCGCCTTCATGGCCGTCAACGCCGAAGCGGGAACGTCCGACTACGGCAAGATCGACATATTGAAGATGCCGTCCGCCGAGACCATCGACGGACCCAAACAGGTGCAGAGCAAGTTCAACTCCAACGAGACCATCGCCGAGAAGATCCGGCTGCTGCGTGGTGGTGACTCGGAAGTCGAGTACGGCAACCTGCTGACGGTGCCCCTCGACGGAGAACTGCTCTACGCGGAACCCGTCTACGTACGCGGTGGTGGCCTCAAGTACCCCTTGCTGCGCAAGGTGTTGGTCACCTACGCGGGCAAGACGGCGTTCGAGGACACGCTGGAGAAGGCGCTGAACGTCGTGTTCGGGGCCGAGAAGGAGACTCCGGCCGTGCCACCGGGCGACGGGAATACGGGGACCACGCCGCCACCGCCGACCTCCGACAACCCGACCGTGCAACAGGCGCTGGACGATGCCCAGAAGGCGTTCGACGACGGTCAGGCCGCTCTCAAGAAGGGCGACTGGAAGGCGTACGGCGAGGCCCAGCAGAAGCTCCAGGACGCGCTCAAGCTCGCGGACGAGGCGCAGTCCAAGGCCACCTCCGACAAGAACGGCGACAAGGCCGCGGACGGCAACGCGGACAAGAGCGCTGACAAGAGCGCGGACGCGAACGCCGACAAGGCGGCCTACAGCAGCCCGGACAGAGCCGCCGGCAAGAGCGGGGACAGCAGCGGTAGCGGCTGATCAGAGGCCCACCCCGCGTCGTGGTACGGTTGCCGAACAACGACGCGGGGTGGAGCAGCTCGGTAGCTCGCTGGGCTCATAACCCAGAGGTCGCAGGTTCAAATCCTGTCCCCGCTACCATAAAACGAAGGCCCGGAAGCTCAGCTTCCGGGCCTTCGTCATGCGCGAACAGTGCGCCGTACGGGGAGAGTTGGGAAATCTGTGTTTGACTTATCTCTCTGTGGGCATGTCGACAAAACGCTGAAGTGACCTCACTGGCTGCGGTATACCAGGTGTACCCAGGTTGCGGGTGGTGCGACGATGGACGTTATGGGGGACAAGGCAACTCTGTTGGAGACAGGGCGGTTTGTGCAGTCGGCCGACCGGGACGAAACCGGGACGGCCGCGGACGAAGTACGCCACCGCGTCGCCGCCGAAGCGGGCGACGTCGAAGCGATGAGCGTGCTCGGAGCGATGCTGCTGCGCCGCGGTGACCTCGACGGAGCCGAGCCTCAGCTGCGTGCCGCCACCGCCTCCGGCGACCGTGCCGCCGCCAACAACCTCGGTGTCCTCCTCCACCAGCGCGGGTACGCGGACGAGGCGGCCGGCTGGTGGCGTATCGCCGCCGTCGCCGGTTCCGCCGCGGCGGCGCACGCCCTGGGCCGCCACCACCGCGAGCGCGGCGACGAGCCCGCGGCCGAGTACTGGCTGCGCCAGTCCGCCCAGCAGGGCCACGCGCTGGGCGCCTATGCCCTCGCCGACCTCCTGGAGCACCGCGGGGACCCCGGCGCGGCGCCATGGATGCGCGCCGCCGCCGAGCGCGGCCACCGCGAGGCCGCGTACCGGCTCGCCCGCGCCCTCGACCACAGGGCCGACGCCGCCAAGGCCGACGCGCGCGGGGGCGACGACGGTACGGAAGCCGCCGAAGAGGCCACCCAGTGGTACCGGCAGGCCGCGGCCCGCGGCCACCGGCGGGCCGCGCTGCACCTCGGCGCGATCCTGGAGAAGCGCGGCCAGCTCAAGGAGGCCGGCCGCTGGTACCTCACGTCCGCGAAGGACGGTGAGGCGCGGGCCGCGTGCGCCCTCGGGTTCCTGCTGCGGGACGCCGGCGACCAGGAGAGCGCCGCCGTGTGGTGGCTCAGGGCCGCCCAGGAGGGCGACGGCAACGCCGCCAACGCCCTCGGCGCCCTGCACGCCGAGCGCGGCGAACCGCAGACCGCCGAGCGCTGGTACCGCGCGGCCATGGACGCGGGCGACGTCAACGGCGCGTACAACCTCGGGCTGCTCTGCGCCCAGCAGGGCCGCACCGCGCAGGCCGAGCAGTGGTACCGCCGTGCCGCCTACGCCGGGCACCGCGAGGCCGCCAACGCACTCGCCGTGCTGCTGCTCCAGGTCGGCGACGCGGCGGGCGCCGAACCGTGGTTCTCCAAGGCGGCCGAATCGGGCAGCGTGGACGCCGCCTTCAACCTCGGCATCCTCTGCGCCGGCCGCGACGACCACCGCGGCGCGCTGCGCTGGTACGAGCGGGCGGCGGCGGCCGGGCACACCGAGGCCGCCCTCCAGGTCGGTATCGCGCGGCTGCGGGACGGCGAGGACCAGGCCGCCGAGCGGCATCTGCGGTGCGCCGCAGGCGGCGGCAGCGCGGAGGCCGCGTACCGGCTCGCGACCGTGCTCGACGCGCGGCGCCCGCCGGCGCCCGCGCATGAGCTGGGCGAGCCCGCGACCGAGAAGACCGAGTGCGAGGAGTGGTACGAGCGGGCGGCACAGCAGGGGCACCGGCGTGCCCAGGTGCGGGTCGGCATGCTCGCCGCCGCGCGCGGGGACGTGGTCGAGGCCGCCGGGTGGTACCGGAAGGCGGCGGAGGCCGGCAGCCGGAACGGCGCGTTCAATCTGGGGCTGCTGTTGGCTCGGGAGGGGAGCGAGCCGGAGGCGGCCGTGTGGTGGAAGCGGGCCGCCGACGGGGGGCATGGGCGTGCCGGGTTGCGGTTGGCGCTGCTCTACGCCCGGCGCGGGGAGTTGGCCGAGGGGCAGCGGTGGGCCGATCTTGCCGTTTCTCTTGGACCAGTTGAGGTGTCGGAGCGGGCGGCGAAGTTGCGGGACGCCTTGAGGGAGGAACTGTCCGCCTGAGCGTCGGGTATTGATTTGCTCCCTGCTTCTCGGTCACGTAGAGTCGTGTTTACCGACGCGGGGTGGAGCAGCTCGGTAGCTCGCTGGGCTCATAACCCAGAGGTCGCAGGTTCAAATCCTGTCCCCGCTACTGAAGGCAAAGGCCCGGAAGCTCAGCTTCCGGGCCTTTGTCGTCACTCTTCGTCGTCACCCTTTCCCGTCGTCACCCTTGATGGCCGACGGCCTCCTCGTACAAGGACCGGTCCACCGCCTTTTTCTCCGGTACCGGATCCCCCTCCGACACGCCCGCCGCGCGGTACGCATCCTGGAGCCGGTCCGTCGTCCCCCCGCGGATCTCCCAGTCCATCCGGAGCGACGGCGTCGACTTCAGTACCGCCTGATCCGTCTTCAGGAGCTTCGCCAACTCGTCGACGAACGCGGGGTCTTTCTTGTAGTCGCCCGCGAAGTACGTGTTCACGGTCCGGATGTACGCGCGCAGCAGCGCCACGCCCGCGTCCACGTCGTCGTGCAGCAGGCTCGGCCCGAACAGCAGGCCGCCCAGCGGCTCACCGAGCGGCTGGCCGCCCAGGAAGGCGTAGGACGGGTCGCCGTCGACCTTGCGCCACACCGGGTCGAGGAGCCAGGCCGAGTCCACGCCGCCGTTCTGCAGCGCCGTGAGCACATCGGCGGAACCCAGCTGCTGGAACTGGATCTTGTCGAGACCGCCGCCGTGCTTCTTCAGGGCCGTGTCCATCGGATACGCGATGACCGAACCCTTGCCGATCATCGTGCCCATCCTGCGGCCCGCCATCGGCACATGGTCCGCGCTCTCGCCCTTCTTCAGCCGCACCCACAGGCCACTCTTCGACGCCGGGTCGGGCGAGAAGTTCCCGCTCACCCACTTGATGTCGAAGCCGCCGTTGACACCGTTCATCACGGCCGCCTCGGGCGCCGCCCACTGCGCGTCGATCTCCCCCTTGGCGAGCAGGGGCAACGCGTCCGGCGTCGGCAGTACCTTCAGGGTGACGTCGAGGTTCTCCTTCTCGAACTCGCCCTTCTCCGCGGCGACCACGAGCGGCGCGACGTACTCGGCGCTGAGCGTCCCGGCGACGATCGTCAGCTTCTTCCGCTTCGTCAACGGCTGCGGGGCGGGCGCGCCCTTGTCGCAGCGCGCCGGGTCACGGTCCGGTGCGAGATCCGCCGGGTCCGTCCAGCCCTTCGCGCAGCCGGCCACGTCCTGGACCGTACGCGGCTTCGCCGAGACCGGCGCCGAGTCGTCCTGCTGCGCGCAGCCCGCCGACGCGAGCAGGGCGCCCGCCGTCAGCAGACCGAGCAGGGTGGTGCGCGTGCTGAGACATGCAGTGGTGCGTGTACGCATTCCGCCTCCGTACCGCCGGTTCATGACTGGCCGCGTCCTCGGTCGCGCGGAGCCCACGGGGTGAGCAACCGGCCGACGATCCGCACCAGTTCGGAGAAGAGCACGCCCAGGACGGCGACACAGACGATGCCGACGAACATGACGTCGTTCTGAAAGAGGGCGCGCGAGTCGAAGATCAGATGCCCCAGGCCGTTCGTCGCCGCGATCTGCTCCGACGCGACGATCACCAGGACCGCGACACCGGCCGCGATCCGCGCCCCGACCAGGACGGCCGGCAGCGACGCGGGCAGCAGCACATGGCGGAACATCTGCCAGGGGGACGCGCCGAAGACCTGGCCCGCGTCCCGGTGGCCCTCCGGCACGGCGATCACCGCCGCCATCGTGGAGATCCACACGAAGAAGAAGACCGTCGCCGCGACGAGGGCGACCTGCGGACCCTCGCCGAGCCCGAACATGTTCAGGAACACGGGCAGCAGCGCCAGCTTCGGGACCACGTACAGGGCGTCGAGCAGCGGCTCCAGGGCGGCCCGTACGAGGGAGAGGGAGCCCATCAGGAGGCCCAGGGCGTAGCCCGCGACCGTGCCGATGGCGTAGCCCGCCAGGACGCGTTTCAGGGTCGCCCACACATCCGGCCACAGGTCGCCGTCGCCCGCGCGGTCCCAGCCGTCCGCGAGGATCGTGCTGGGCGCCGGATAGACCCGGTCGTCGATCCAGCCCTGGACGGCGGCGAGTTGCCACAGCAGGACCAGGACCAGCGGGACGGCGACCGCGAGGGACACCTCCAGGGCCCGGCGTCTGCGGTGGGTGCGTACGGGATGCAGTTCCCGTGGCCCGGGACGGCGGACCAGGATCTTCTCGGCGGCGCCGTCCACCGTCGCCGTGGGCTCCTCGCGCAGGTCGGTGCTCATACCGGCACCGCCTCGGCACGGACCCCGCCGCGGACCTCGCCGCGCAGCAGCTCCCACAGCTCGCTCCTGAGCGCGGTGAACTCCGGTGCGGCACGCACCGCGCCGGTACGCGGACGGGTGAACGGCGGACGGCGCTCGGCGATGATGCGGCCGGGCCTCGCCGACATGACGAGCACGCGGTCACCCAGCACGATCGCCTCTTCGAGACTGTGCGTGATGAACAGGGTCGTCGTACGGGTCGTCTGGGTGAGGTCGAGGAGTTCGTCCTGGAGGATCGTGCGGAGCTGCGCGTCCAGCGCGGCGAACGGCTCGTCCATGAGCAGGATCTCGGGCTCCACGGCGAGCGCGCGGGCGATGGCCACGCGCTGACGCATCCCGCCGGAGAGCGTGGCCGGATAGGCGCCCGCGAAGTCGGCCAGGCCCATCCGGGTCAGCCAGTCGGTGGCCCGCGCGTTCGCCTCGCGGCGGGGTACGCGCTGGATGTCCAGGCCGAAGCGGACGTTGGCCAGAACCGTCTTCCAGTCGTAGATGCCGTAGTCCTGGAAGATCATCGCGGCCGGGCGCGGCGATCCGGTCCGGATCTCCAACTCACCGGCGGTGGGGCGCAGAAGCCCTGCGGCGATCCTCAGCAGCGTCGACTTGCCGCAGCCGGACGGGCCCACGACACAGGTGAACTCGCCGGGGGCGACGGACAGATCGAGGGGACCCAGGGCCGGTACGGCGGTGGGGCCCCGGCCGAAGACACGGGCGAGATTCTTGGCGTGGAGTTTGGGTGGGGTGGTGGGCGTAGTGATGGGGCCGGTGGTGGGTGGAGTTGTGGGTATCGGGTGCGGGTCTCCCACGGTCTCTCCTTGGCGGAGGGCGGTACGGGGGGTGGGCGCCGCCGACGATATGACGAACCGTCAGATTCGGGAAGGGGGTAGTAGCCGCTGAACATGGACGATGTACAGGCAGGATCCAGGCAGGATTGGCCCACGACCGGCCACCGGAAGACCCGTGGATTCCGTACCGGTCCCACGGCGGAGCGCCGATTTCCGTACCGGTCCTACAGCGGAGCGTTCAGGCGGCGCAGTTGGGGCAGATGCCCTTGTAGGTCATTTCGACGTCCGAGATCGTGAAGCCGAAGCGCTCCGAGTCGGGGAGGTCGGCCAGCGGGTTGCCACCCGGGTGGACGTCCCTGATGGCGCCGCAGCGGGCGCAGACCAGGTGATGGTGCGGGCGATGCGCGTTCGGGTCATAGCGCTTGGCGCGCTTGTCCGTCGCGACTTCCAGCACCTCGCCCAGCGAGACCATCTCGCCGAGCGTGTTGTAGACGGTCGCCCGGGAGATCTCGGGCAGCTTGACCACGGCGCGCGCGTGCACCTCGTCGGCCGTCAGATGGACGTGATCGCCGTCGAGAACCTCGGCCACGACGCGGCGCTGCGCGGTCATCCGCCAGCCGCGTCCGCGCAGTCGTTCCAACAGGTCACTCATACGAGCCAGCCTAACAGCCGGGGAGCCAGTTCCCGAACGGGTGTGACTTTGGAAGTCACCTTGACTTAGACATTGTCCATTGTAGGATCGAGTACGGCTTATTGACTACGGCCTATTGAGTACGGCTTCGGGTGAGGGGCAGAACTCGCCCGCGAGGACGCAGGAGGCGCACGTGACGTCGCAGGGACCGCTCACCACAGAGGCCGGCGCGCCGGTCGCCGACAACCAGAACAGCGAGACCGCGGGCGTCGGTGGTCCTGTCCTGGTGCAGGACCAGGCGCTGCTGGAGAAGCTCGCCCACTTCAACCGTGAACGCATCCCGGAGCGCATCGTCCACGCGCGCGGGGCGGGTGCGTACGGCACCTTCACGCTCACCCGCGACGTGTCCCGGTGGACGCGCGCCGCGTTCCTCTCCGAGGTCGGCAAGGAGACCGAGACCTTCCTGCGGTTCTCGACCGTCGCGGGCAGCCTCGGCTCGGCCGACGCGGTGCGCGATCCGCGCGGTTTCGCGCTGAAGTTCTACACCGAGGACGGCAACTACGACCTCGTCGGGAACAACACCCCGGTGTTCTTCATCAAGGACGGCATCAAGTTCCCGGACTTCATCCACACCCAGAAGCGCGACCCGTACACGGGCTCCCAGGAGGCCGACAACGTATGGGACTTCTGGGGTCTGAGCCCCGAGAGCACCCACCAGGTGACCTGGCTCTTCGGTGACCGCGGTATCCCGGCGACGCTGCGCCACATGAACGGGTACGGCTCGCACACGTACCAGTGGAACAACGAGGCCGGTGAGGTCTTCTGGGTCAAGTACCACTTCAAGACCGACCAGGGCATCAAGAACCTGACGTCGGCCGAGGCGGCGGTGCTCGCGGGTGCGGACCCGGACTCGCACCAGCGCGACCTGCGGGAGTCCATCGAGCGCGGTGACTTCCCGTCCTGGACCGTGCAGGTGCAGATCATGCCGGCGGCCGACGCGGCGACGTACCGCTTCAACCCGTTCGACCTGACCAAGGTCTGGCCGCACGCGGACTATCCGCCGATCGAGATCGGCACGCTGGAGCTGAACCGCAACCCGGAGAACATCTTCGCCGAGGTCGAGCAGTCCATCTTCAGCCCCGCCCACTTCGTGCCGGGCATCGGTCCCTCGCCCGACAAGATGCTCCAGGGCCGCCTCTTCGCGTACGGCGACGCCCACCGGTACCGCGTCGGCATCAACGCCGACCACCTGCCGGTGAACCGTCCGCACGCCGCCGAGGCGCGCACCTACGGGCGGGACGGCTCCCTGTACGACGGCCGGCACAAGGGCGCGAAGAACTACGAGCCGAACAGCTTCGGCGGGCCCGCCCAGACGGACCGGCCGCTGTGGGCGTCGACGCCGGTCACCGGAGCCACCGGTGACCACGAGGCGCCGAGCCACGTCGAGGACAACGACTTCGTGCAGGCCGGCGACCTCTACCGGCTGATGTCCGACGACGAGAAGTCCCGGCTGATCGAGAATCTCGCCGGGTTCATCGCGCAGGTGTCGCACGACGGCATCGCCGAGCGTGCGATCGACAACTTCCGCAAGGCGGACGGCGACCTCGGCAAGCGTCTGGAAGCGGCGGTTCAGGCCCTGCGCGCCTGATCGGGTCCTGATGCCGGAACGGCGCCCACGCGGATCTCGTCCGTGTGCGCGCCGTCACCGTGTGCGCGCCGTCACCGTGGGTACTGTCAACGGCGCCGTCGTCGTGCGTCAGCCGACCAGGGTGGGGGTCGGGCGCCGCGCGGGCGCCCAGCAGCGGATGATGTCCCGGACCGAGACGATGCCGATGGGCTCGCCGCGGTCCATGACGATGAGATGCCGGAAGCCGCCGTGGGTCATCGCGCGGGCGGCCTCGTCCAGCGTCCAGGAGGGCGCGGCGAAGACGACGTCGGTCGTGGTGTGGGCGTGGGCGGCTTCCTCGTCCGGGCTCTGGCCGGTGCCCAGCGAGTTCAGGATGTCGCGCTCGGTGAGGATGCCGAGGCCGCTGGTGTCGGGGTCGAGGACGACGGCCGCGCCCACATGGCGGGCCGCCATCAGGCGGGCGGCCTGTCGGAGAGTGTGTGCGGGGCCGATGGTGAGGACCACCGTGCTCATGGCGTCGCGGACGAGCATGGTCGGAGCCACCTCCCGGTGAGGGGTGCTTCACAAGTTCACAAGTGGGGGGAACTCCAGAGTGACAGCCCAAGCCCGAGTCAACAAGGGGTCAAGCGACAGGGGAAATAAGTCACCCCATGTGACAAATGGCGCGCGCTCGGCTAGTAGCGCTGGTTCAGATACCCCAGGACCTCGTCGTGCAGCAGGCCGTTCGACGCCACCGCGTTGCCGCTGTGCGGGCCCGGACGGCCGTCCAGGCCCGTGAAGGTGCCGCCCGCCTCCGTCACGATGATCGAGTTCGCCGCCATGTCCCACAGGGAAAGCTCCGGCTCGGCACAGAGGTCGACCGAGCCCTCGGCGACCATCATGTACGGCCAGAAGTCCCCGTACCCCCGGGTCCGCCACACCGCCCGGGTCAGGTCGAGGAACCCGTCGAGGCGGCCCTGCTCCTCCCAGCCGGTCAGTGACGAGTACGCGAACGACGCGTCGGACAGCCTCGGCACCTGTGAGACCCGCAGCCGGGACGCGGACGTCAGGCTGCGCCCGGTGAAGGCGCCGCGATCCAGCGCCGCCCACCAGCGGCGCCCGAGCGCCGGCGCCGACACGAGACCGACCACCGGCTGGTAACCGCCCTCGCCGGCCTCCATCAGCGAGATCAGCGTGGCCCACACGGGCACACCGCGTACGTAGTTCTTGGTGCCGTCGATCGGGTCGATCACCCAGCGGCGCGGACCTGTGCCCTCGATGCCGTACTCCTCGCCGAGGACCGCGTCCCGTGGCCGCGCCCGCTGCAACTGACCCCGGATCAACTCCTCGGCCGCCTTGTCCGCCTCACTCACCGGCGTCATGTCCGGCTTGGTCTCGACCTTGAGGTCAAGTGCCTTGAACCGCCCCATGGTGGCGGCGTCCGCGGCGTCGGCGAGGACATGGGCGAGACGCAGGTCATCGTGATAGTCGGGCATGGGCGAACAGTATCCATCCGCTTCCCGCACCGACCACAGGGCCTCGGGAGGGAATGTCCTGCGGCGGGCCTTGACAGTGCGGATGCCCGCGTCAACTCTGACAGCGGGATGGCACCGGGGCCGTTCGGCAGGGGAGGCGACGATGCCTTTGGCGCGGGAGTCGTTACTGGACGCGGCCTGGACGGCGCTGGCCCGCCGCCCCTGGTCCGCCGTGCGGATGGTCGACGTGGCCTCCGTCGCCGGGGTCTCCCGGCAGACCCTCTACAACGAGTTCGGCAGCAAGGACGGCCTGGCCCGCGCCCTGGTCCGCCGGGAGGTCGACAGCTATCTGCTCGGCGCCGAACGCGCCCTCACCGGCCACCCCGACCCCCGGGAACGGCTCGCCGCCGTCGCCGAGTGGACCGTGACCGCCGCCCGGAGCAACCCGCTGATCCGCGCCGCGCTCACCGGACTGTGGAGCGAGCGGCTGCCCGCCCCGGCCCTCACCGCCGTACCGTCGTCCGTCGCCGTACCCGCCCAGCGGCGCGCCGACGGTCCGCTGCCCTCGCCCGCCGAACTGCTCGCCCTGGTCCGCGATCAGGCGGTCGGCACGCTCACGGCGCCCGGCGCCCCCCGCTCGGACGCCGTGGACATCGCCCGGGGCGCCGAACTCGCCCTGCGCCTGGCCCTGTCGAGCATCCTCGCGCCCGTCGGCGCCGGGGGAGTGGCCCATCTCGTACGGGAGACCCTGGCCGCGCTGCCGAGCCTCATGGCGATACCCGGGGCGTGAACCGTACGGTCAGTGCGACGAGCCGGTCAGTGCGACCAGTGTGACGAGCCGGTCAGTGCGACGAGCCGGAGAGTTGGAGACCGACCACGCCGATGATCACGAACGAGATCGACACGATTTTGAGGGTCGAGACCAGGTCCCCGAGGAAGATCATTCCGTAGATCGCGGTGCCCGCAGCGCCGATGCCCGTCCACACCGCGTACGCGGGGCCGACATCGAGACGCTTCAGCGCGAGCGTCAGCAGACCGAAGCTGCCGAGCGCGAACGACGCGAAGGCGATCGTCGGCCACAGCCGGGTGAAACCGTGCGACAGCTTCAGGCAGACCGCGAAACCCGTCTCCAGGATCCCGGCAACGATGACCAGCAGCCACGCCATGTGATGTCCTCCCGAGTCCCCACGTCCCGTGGCCACTTCGTCCCGGCTTCGTCCCGGCTTGGATCAAGCTTGGTGCGATTATGCACTTACCTTGATGGCGGATTCGCAAACACCAGGATAGGGGCGGGGTGTTCAGTCCACGTCGTGACCCTCCCGCGACGCCAGCAGACGTCGCAGCGAGTACAGCCGCGCCGGATCGGCGTGCCCCTCGGCCACCCACGCGTCCAGAGCGCAGTCCGGCTCGTCGTGGCTGCACGCGCGCGGGCACCCCTCCGTACCCGGCTCCAGATCGGGGAACGCCTTGATGACGCGGGACGGATCCACGTGCGCGAGCCCGAACGACCGTACGCCCGGGGTGTCGATGACCCAGCCGTCGACGCCGCTCAGCGGCAGCGCCAGCGCGGATGTGGTGGTGTGCCGGCCGCGGCCCGTGACCGCGTTGACATGCCCGGTGACCCGCCGACGCTCCTCGGGGACCAGCGTGTTCACCAGCGTCGTCTTGCCGACGCCCGAGTGCCCCACGAACGCCGTGATCCGGCCGGCCAGCAACTCCATGACCCGGCCCGTCGCCGTGCCGTCCTCCAACTCCTGACGCGACGTCACCACATAGGGCATGCCCAGCGCGTCGTACGTCTCCAGGAGTTTGTCCGGCGGCGCGAGGTCCGACTTGGTGAGCACCAGGAGCGGTTCGAGCCCGGCGTCGTACGCCGCGACGAGACAGCGGTCGATCAGGCGCGGCCGTGGCTCCGGGTCGGCGAGCGCGGTGACGATGGCGAGTTGGTCCGCGTTGGCGACGATGACCCGCTCGTAGGGATCGTCGTCGTCGGCCGTGCGACGCAGGACCGAGGTGCGCGGTTCGATCCGCACGATCCGCGCGAGGGTGTCCTTCTTGCCGGACAGATCGCCGACGATGGCGACCCGGTCGCCCACCACGGCGGCCTTGCGGCCCAGCTCGCGGGCCTTCATCGCCAGGACCGCACGGCCGTCGACGAGACAGGTCAGCCGGCCCCGGTCGACGGTCAGGACCATGCCCTCGGCCGCGTCCTCGTGCTTCGGCCGGATGCTGGTACGCGGTCGGTTGCCCTTGCGGTTGGGGCGGACCCGGATGTCGTCCTCGTCGGGGTTCTTGCCGTAGCGGCGCATCGTCGTTCTGCCCGTCAGTTCCCGAGCATCCCGGTCCACAGATCGGGGAAGTCGGGCAGGGTCTTCGCGGTCGTCGCCACGTTCTCGATGACCACGCCGTCCACCACCAGACCGATCAGGGCACCCGCCGTCGCCATCCGGTGGTCGTCGTACGTGTGGAAGGTCCCGCCGTGCAGCGGGCGCGGGCGGATGTGCAGACCGTCGGCGGTCTCGGTGACATCGCCGCCCAGCTCGTTGATCTCCTTGGTCAGCGCCGCCAGCCGGTCCGTCTCGTGCAGCCGCAGATGCGCGACGCCGCGCAGCGTCGACGGGGAGTCCGCGAGGGCCGCGACCGCCGCGATGCCCGGGGTCAGCTCGCCCACCTCGCCGAGGTCGACGTCGATGCCGTGCACCTTGCCCGACCCGGTGAACACCAGTCCGTGCTCCGTCAGCTCACAGGAGCCGCCCATCGCGGTGAAGATCTCCCGCAACGCGTCACCCGGCTGAGTGGTGCGCTCGGGCCAGTCCGGGATGACCACCCGGCCGCCGGTCACCAGCGCCGCCGCCAGGAACGGCTGCGCGTTCGACAGATCCGGCTCCACCGTCAGGTCCATGCCGAGCAGGGCGCCGGGGGTGACCCGCCACACGTTGGGCTCGCCGCCCGACTCGGGGGTGTCAACCTGCGCCCCGGCCGCGCGCAGCATGTCGACCGTCATCCGGATGTGCGGCATCGACGGCAGCGTGCCCCCGACATGCCGTACCTCCACGCCCTGGTTGAAGCGCGGCCCGGACAGCAGCAGCGCGCTCACGAACTGCGAGGACGACGACGCGTCGATCTCCACGGCCCCGCCGTCCAGGGCGCCGCCACCGTGCACGGTCATGGGGAGCGCGCCGCGCCCGTCGTCGTCGATCCGGGCACCCAGCACCCGCAGCGCGTCGATCACACCGTTCAGAGGTCGCTCGTACGAGCGAGGGTCGCCGTCGAAACGGACGGGACCGTCGGCGAGTGCGGCGACCGGCGGCAGGAAGCGCATCACCGTGCCCGCGTTGCCGACGTCGACCGTCGCCGGGCCGTGCAGCCCCGCCGGAATCACCCGCCACGCCTCACCCGCGCCCTCCGGGGCGCCCGCTCCGGCCGAGCTGGACGACACCGTCTCCTCGATGCCCACGCCCATCGCGCGCAGCGCGCCCGCCATCAGCAGGGTGTCGCGCGAGCGCAGCGGGCGGCGCAGCCAGCCGGGCTCGGCCGCGAGCGCGGAGAGCACCAGGGCCCGGTTGGTGACCGATTTGGATCCGGGCACCTGCACCGTCGCGGCGACGGCTCCGCTCGCGTGCGGGGCGGGCCAGAGGGCGGTGGAGGCTGGGTTCACGGTCATGCCCTTCACTTTAGTGGCCGGTCACGACCGCAATTCCTGATCAGATAAGGCGAAACCCTGTCGAAACAGGTCTCTGATAGACGCCGTTCCGGACGTGGACGCCGCTGGACGCCGCTGGACGCCGTTCCGGACGCCTTTCAGAACAGGGTCTCCTCTTCCGGACCCGCCAGCTCCTTGAGCAGCTCCGCGCCGTTGTTGCGGACATTGCTCACGGCCGTCGACACCGGGTACGCCCGCATCAGCCCCTCCGGCGGCGGCGCCAGCAGGTCCCGCAGGTCGTCGGGGTCGGTGCGGGACGGGTCGAGCCAGGCGTCCCAGTGGTCGGGAGTGAGCATCAGCGGCATCCGGGGGTGGATCTCCGACAGCGTGTACGGGCCGTCGGCCGGGGCGACGGCCAGGGGAGTGGTCTCCGCCTCCGTCGTGATCACCGAACACGTCACCCACCACGCCAGCGGATGGTCGTCCGGCAGCGTACGGTCCCGCCAGAACTCGTACAGGCCCGCCATCGCGAACACCGAACCGTCCGCCGGAGTGACGAAGTACGGCTGCTTGCGTGGGCGCTTCTTCTTGCCCTCGACCTCCAGCTCCCGCTCGTCGGTGCCGGTCACCCACTCGTAATAGCCGTCGGCCGGGATGACGCAGCGCCGCGAGGTGAAGGCCCGGCGGTACGACGGCTTCTCGTGCACGGTCTCCGCGCGCGCGTTGATCATCCGGGCCGCGCCCTCGGGGCTCTTCGCCCAGGACGGGACCAGGCCCCACTTCAGTTTCCGCAGCTGGCGAACCGGACGCGGGTCCCCGGCGTCTTTCACCGGACGGTCGAGGACGGCGTAGACCTCCTTCGTCGGCGCCACGTTCCAGTCCGGGGCCAGGGTCTCCTCCGGCTCCCACTTCTCGATCTCAAAGATTCCTACGAGATCCTCGGGCCTACGACTCGCCGCATACCGTCCGCACATACGTGCCACACTGCCAGACCGCCACCCCGTTGAGGGAGCCGCCCGCCCCATGAACACCCTCGCCACCGCCGGCCTCACCGACCTCTGGGACCGTGTCTTCGGCACCCAGCCCGACCCGGACACCTGGGTGGTCGTCGCCACCGCGGTCGCCGCGCTCGCCGTGACCGTCCCGCATGTCGTCTGGCGGCTCTCCCGCAACGCCATCACCATCGCCCACGAGGGCGGCCACGGGCTCATAGCCCTGGTCACCGGGCGCCGCCTCGACGGCATCCGGCTGCACTCGGACACCTCGGGCCTGACCGTCAGCCGGGGCAAGCCGACCGGTATCGGCATGATCCTCACCGCCGCCGCCGGATACACCGCGCCCCCGCTGCTCGGCCTCGGCGGCGCCGCACTGCTCGCCGCCGGGCACATCACCGCGCTCCTGTGGCTGGCGACCCTGCTGCTCGTCGTGATGTTGGTGATGATCCGCAACGCGTACGGCGCCCTCACCGTCGTCGTCGCGGGCGGCACCTTCCTGCTGGTGTCCTGGCTCGCCGGACCCCAGGTACAGGCCGCCTTCGCGTACGCCGTGGTGTGGTTCCTGCTGCTCGGCGGGGTACGGCCCGCCTTCGAACTCCAGCGGAAGCGGCGGCACGGCGGCGCCGGCGACTCCGACGCGGACCAGCTGTCCCGGCTCACCCATGTGCCCGCCGGGATGTGGCTGTTCCTCTTCCACGCCGTGTCCCTGTGCTCGCTGATAGGCGGCGGGCGCTGGATGCTCGGGCTCTGAGCCCCGGCCGCGCGGCAGGATGGGTACGTGACCCGTACCGAGAATGTCGACACCGACGCCGGAATCGCCCGTATCACCTGGCATCCGGCGCGCGCGGCCCGTCTCGTGCTCGCCCTCGGCCATGGCGCGGGCGGTGGCATCGAGGCCCGTGACCTGGTGGCCCTGGCCGCCGCGCTGCCCGCGCACGGGGTGAGCGTCGCGCTGGTCGAGCAGCCGTGGCGGGTGGCGGGCAAGAGGCTCGCGCCCGCGCCGAAGACGCTGGACGTCGGCTGGCGCGGCGTGTGGCCCGCGCTGATGAAGTCCGGCCCGCCGGTGGTCGCCGGTGGGCGCAGCGCCGGGGCCCGCGTCGCCTGTCGTACGGCGTCGGAGCTGGGCGCCCGTGCCGTGCTCGCGCTCAGTTTCCCGCTGCACCCGCCGGGCAGGCCCGAGAAGTCCCGCGCGGACGAGCTGCTCGGCGCCGGGGTCCCGACCCTCGTCGTCCAGGGCGGCAACGACCCCTTCGGCCGCCCCGCCGAGTTCCCTGCGGGGCCGTACGAGCTGGCCGAGGTGCCGGAGGCCGACCATTCCTTCGCGGTCCCCAAGCGGGCGGCTCTGACGCAGGACGAGACGCTACGGCTCCTGACGGACACGGTCACGCACTGGGCCGGGTCCCTGACGTGACGTGACCGGAGGGTGATCTCACCCACACTTCACGGGGCGTTCACCGTCGGCGACTGCGGGCTCGTGGGGGAATTCCGGGGCCCATGACGCTGTTGTGTGGAGCAGACGGTACAGACGTTCGTACGAGAGGAATGGCCGCATGGGTTCGACCATCTGCCCCAGGCGTAGCAGCGCCACCGCGCTGGAGTGGTCCGTGCTGCGCTCGGTGGGGGGAGCTGATCGACCGGCCCTGACCACGCGAGGTCGACTATCCTCCGATTCGAGTGGGACCGGTTTCGGTCCTGCCGTGTCGCTGGAGGAGGTGGGTCCGGTCACTGGGACCGACGCAGGGACCGAACACGGCCAGGCGGAGCAGCCCGAAGGAACACCGGAGGAGACTACGTCCGAGCGCAACGCCCGCTTCGAGCGGGACGCCCTGGGCTTCCTCGACCAGATGTACTCGGCGGCACTGCGCATGACGCGCAACCCCGCCGACGCCGAGGACCTGGTACAGGAGACCTACGCGAAGGCGTACGGCTCGTTCCACCAGTTCCGCGAGGGCACCAACCTCAAGGCGTGGCTCTACCGGATCCTCACGAACACCTTCATCAACTCGTACCGCAAGAAGCAGCGCGAGCCGCAGCGCAGTGCCGCCGAGGAGATCGAGGACTGGCAGCTCGCGCGCGCGGAGTCGCACATGTCGACGGGGCTGCGCTCCGCCGAGTCGCAGGCGCTCGACCACCTGCCCGACTCGGATGTGAAGTCCGCGCTCCAGGCGATCCCCGAGGAGTTCCGCATCGCCGTGTATCTCGCGGACGTAGAGGGCTTTGCGTACAAGGAGATCGCGGACATCATGGGTACACCCATCGGCACGGTGATGTCCCGGCTGCACCGGGGCCGTCGTCAACTGCGCGGCATGCTTGAGGACTACGCGCGTGACCGCGGACTGGTCCCGGCCGGTGCCGGCGGGGAGTCGAACGAAGCGAAAGGCTCGGGGTCATGAGTTGCGGAGAGCCGCACGAGACGGACTGCGCTGAAGTCCTCGACCATCTCTACGAGTTCCTGGACCGGGAGATGCCCGACAGCGACTGCACCAAGTTCGAGACGCACTTCGAGGAGTGCTCTCCGTGCCTGGAGAAGTACGGCCTCGAACAGGCCGTGAAGAAGCTGGTCAAGCGGTGCTGCGGCCATGACGACGTACCGAGCGACCTGCGCGCCAAGGTGATGGGCCGGATCGACATGATCCGGTCCGGGGAGAGCGTGTGCGACCAGGACGTCACCGCTCAGGACGTCACCGCCCGGGATGCCACGGTCCGGGATGCCACCGCCCGGGACGTCACGTCCCCCGCCCGGGACATCACGGCCTCCGCCGAGGGCGCCTGACCCACCCCGGGCGGACCGCGCCAACCGGCGCGACGCACCGTCACTCGAAGGTGCTAATCCGCCCCCGGGAAACCCGGCGAATCCGCCGATGCCGCCCCCGCGCCTTCCCGCCCGTTCTATTCTCCGGAGCCTGAACGGGCGTGCCCGGCCCCTGAGTTGGCCGGGCGAGGGGACTCCAGCGGAGGAGAGCGCATGCGGTCGGTACCGGTGTCGGCCCGCGCCTACATCCTCTGCGCCGGCCTCGGAGCCCTTCTCTGCGCGGCCCCCGCCCTCACCCCGCACACGCCCTGGGCCGCCGTCACCCTGCTCGCCCTTCTGTACGCGGGCTGCGAGCAGGTGCCGCGCTGCCGGTTCGTCGGCCGCCACGCGCCCCAGGGCATGGGCACCTTCTTCCCCGTGCTGCTCGCCGGGGCGTTCCTGCTGCCGCCCGGCGCCGCCGCGCTCGTCGCCGTACCCGGAGCCCTGCTCGCCCGGATCGACCGGCCGCCCGCCCGGCTGCGGCGCGGCTGGCACGCGGCCCAACTCGCCCTCGCCACCTGGGCGACGGCGCACGCGTACCGGCTGGTCGGCGGGCCCGCCGCGCTCGCCGCGGACGATCTCGCGGGCGGCGGCCCGCACGCGGCACCCGCCTTCCCGTACGCCCTGGTACCCGCCGGCGCCGCCGTGCTGGTGTTCTGCGCGGTACTGACCGTCCTCGACGGCGGGATCCTCGTCGTCGCCGAACGCGTTCCGCCGCGGTCCGCCTGGCGCGGGCTCTTCCCGCGCTGCCTCGCGCCGGTCGCCGTGCACGGGCTCGCCGGGCTGATGATGGCGGTGCTGTGGCGCAGCCCGTACGGGCCGTTCGCCGCGCTGCTCGTGCTGCTGCCGATGTACATCTCCTGCTGGGTGTTCGCGCAGTACCACCGCGAGCGCGCCGCCCACCAGGCCACCATCCGCGCGCTGGTGCAGGCCGTCGACCTCAAGGACGGCTACACACGCGGCCACAGCGAACGCGTCGGCCGCGCCTCCGTGCTGATCGCCCGTGAACTCGGCCTGGCCGACGAGCGCGTGGAGGCGCTGCGCTTCGCCGGCATCCTGCACGACGTCGGCAAACTCGGCGTCCCCACCCGGCTGTTGCGCAAGGACGGACCGCTGACCCCCGAGGAACGCCGGGTCATCGAGCTGCATCCCGAGTACGGGCACGAGATGGTGCGCGGCATCGGCTTCCTCGGCGAGGCGCGTGCCGCGATCCTGCACCACCACGAACGCCTCGACGGCACCGGCTACCCCTACGGTCTGTCGGGCCGTCAGATCCCGGAGTTCGCCCGGGTGGTGGCCGTCGCGGACGCGTTCGACGCGATGACGTCGACCCGCTCCTATCAGCGCGCCCGCCCGGTCGAGACGGCCGTGACCGAACTGGAGCGGTGCGCGGGCACGCAGTTCGACCCCCGGATGGTGGGGGCGCTGATCCGCGCGCTCGACCGGCACGGCTGGCATCCCACGGTCACCGCCGACGGTCCGGACGGCGGTTCGGACGGCGGACCACACGGCAGTGCGGGTGAGGGTACGGGCGCCGGGCCGGGCGGCGGTTCGCGTGTCGGGTCCGGAAATCTGCCGGGCGTACCGGCCGCCCGGTCCGGGGCGTCCCATGCCGAAAGCCCCTCATGAGCCGAAAACCCCCCACGAAAGGGCCTCCGCGCGAGGGCGAAGGCACCAGCGCCACCGGCCGGGCCACCCTCGCACTGCTGCACTGCGGCGCCGGCACCCTCAGCGCCGTCGCGGTCGCCTCGACCCTCTGGCACGGCGTCGACCAGCGCGGCGCCGCCCTCGCCTTCGGACTGCTCATCGCGCTCGGCGAGGCCGCCCGCTGGGGCGGCCCGGCGGACGGCGAACGCGAACCCGCGCCGCTGGCCGCCGCCGGGGCCCTCGCCTACGCGCTGCTTGGTGAGAACGCGGGCCTGCCCACCCACCACGGCGTCCTCCAGGTCACCGCCGTCGCCGTCGCCGGTGGTCTCATCGGCTCCGTCCCGCATGTCGCCGCCGGTCGGGGACCCTCGCTCGACCACATGACGCGCCGCGTCCTCACCGTCGGATTCGCCGCCGCCTGCTTCCAACCCCTCTACAACGCGGGCACGTTGCACGCAATCCTGCCCCCGGGTCCTGGATACGCGCTGTGGCTCGTCTGCGTCCTCGTTCTCACCGCGCTCTGCGACGCCGTGCTCGCCGCCGCCTCGGCCCGCGCCCGTACCGGCTGGCCGTTCGGACCGCTGCTGCGGGACGAGCTGCGCGCCATGCTCGGCGTCGGGTCCGCGGTGTGCGCGTCCGGCGTGGTCATGGCGCTCGCCGTCGCCGTCGCGGGGCTGTGGGCGCTGCCCGTCTTCTCGCTGCCGCTGCTGCTCACCCAGCTCTCCTTCCGCCGGTACGCGGCCGTACGCACCACCTACCGGCAGACCATCACCTCGCTGGCCCGCGCCACCGAGATCGCCGGATACACCCCCCAGGGGCATGCCCGCAGGGTCGCCGTACTCAGCCGGGCCGTCGGCCGTGAGCTGGGCCTGTCCGAACCCGATCTGACCGTCCTGGAGTACGCGGCCCTGATGCACGACATCGGACAGCTCTCGCTCGTCGACCCGGTGCCCTCGGGCGCCACCGCCCTGCTGCCCGAGGCCGAGCAGCGGCGTATCGCGCTGCTCGGCGGCGCCGTCGTCCGGCAGACCGGCGTGGACGCCGCGGTCGCCGTCGTCGTGGAACACCAGGCGGACCCCTATCGCGAGCAGCCGCTGACCGCCCGTATCGTGCGAGCGGCGAACGCGTACGACGAGATGGTGCGCGACGAGGGGCCCGGGGGTCCGCTCACGGCCCTGGAACGGCTGCGCCTGGCCACCGGCCACGACTACCAGCCCGAGGTGGTGGAGTCGCTGGCCCGGGTACTGGCCCGGGGCGGTCTTACGCTGCCCTCCACTGGGTAACCCATGGGTAATGAGCGGCCGTCCGACCGTCCGTGGTTGGATGCGAAGGAACGGTTCGACGAGCGGTTCGGCACGAAACGGTTCGACAACAGATGAGAAGGGTGTCCGGGGACACCGCCCACGGCGGTGTCGGGGTGGGGAAGGAATCCGCGCCCCCCGGTGAGGACGGCAGGCGGGAATCGTGAGGATCTTCGGCAAGGGACGGCACCGACCCTCCGCCTCATGGCGGCAGGCCACGGACCGCGCGTTCACACTCATCGGCGACGGACGGTACGAGGACGCGGGCGCGCTCCTGACCCGGGCCGCCGATCTCGAACCCTGGCTGTCCGAGTCCTGGTTCAATCTCGCGCTGCTGCACAAGTTCCGGCACGACTGGGAGCAGGCGCGCGCCGCCGGTCTGCGGGCCGTCGCGCTGCTCGACCGCGAGACCGGCGCTCCCGACTGGTGGAACGTGGGCATCGCGGCCACCGCACTCCAGGACTGGCCGCTGGCCCGCCGCGCCTGGCAGGCGTACGGCCTGCGGGTGCCCGGCAGCCGCCCGGGGCAGGGCGGATCCCTGGGTGAACCGTCCGGGATGGACCTGGGCAGCGCGGCCGTACGCCTGTCGCCCGAAGGTGAGGCCGAGGTCGTCTGGGGCCGACGCCTGGACCCGGCCCGGATCGAGGTCCTGTCGATCCCGCTGCCGTCATCGGGCCGCCGCTGGGGCGAGGTCGTCCTGCACGACGGCGTCCCGCACGGCGAGCGGACCACGGCCGTCGGGCACTCCTACCCCGTCTTCGACGAGATCGAGCTGTGGGCTCCCTCACCCGTGCCCACCTGGGTCGTCCTCCTGGAGGCCGACGACGAGGAGGACCGGGACGCCCTGGAGACGCTCGCGGCCGACGCCGGATTCGCCGCCGAGGACTGGTCGTCGTCCGTGCGGCTGCTGTGCCGGATGTGCTCCGAGAGCCGGATGCCCAGCGACGAGGGCGACGGGGAACACCTCGACCCGCACGACCACAGCGAGCCGGGCCACCCCGGGCCGCTCGGCCACCGCACGGACGGGCAGCAGTGGGTGCCCGAGCGCGAGTGCGGCATCGCGGCGCCCGCGTCCCTGGTGCGCGGCCTCCTCGACAGCTGGGTCGCGGACAGCCCGGACTCCCGGGACTGGCGCGATCTCGAAGAGGTCTGCTGACTCCGTAGAAGCACCTCGTGGAAGCACCTCGTAGGGGCACCTCGTGGGGCACTCCGTCAGGGCCGGGGGACGGGGAACCGGCGGAGGCCGGGTGCCGGGCGCCGTAAGGTGTACGGGCATCACGATTCGAAGGTTTCCAGGAAGGCATACCGCGGAGATGGCGCAGCAGGACACCGAACAGGCACCGGCCGGGGTGCTCCCCGTGGACGACGAGGGCTTCGTCATCGACACGCAGGACGGCGAGGAGCGCGAGGCGGCCTACGTGGAGCGCGGCACGTCCCGCCCGATCACCGTCGTGGGCAACCCGGTGCTGCACAAGGAGTGCCGGGACGTCACGGTCTTCGACGACGAGCTGGAGCGGCTGGTCGCCGACATGTTCGCCAGTCAGCGGACCGCCGAGGGCGTGGGCCTGGCCGCCAACCAGATCGGCGTCGACCTGAAGGTCTTCGTCTACGACTGCGGGGACGACGAGGGCGCACGGCACGTGGGCGTGGTGTGCAACCCGGTGCTGACGGAGCTGCCCGCCGACCAGCGCCGCCTGGACGACTCGAACGAGGGCTGTCTGTCCGTGCCGACCGCCTACGCGGAGCTGGCCCGGCCCGACTACGCGGAGGTGACCGGACAGGACGAGAAGGGCCACCCGGTCAAGGTCCGCGGCACCGGCTACTTCGCGCGCTGCCTCCAGCACGAGACGGACCACCTGTACGGCTATCTCTACATCGACCGGCTCTCCAAGCGGGACCGCAAGGACGCGCTGCGGCAGATGGCCGAGGGCACTCCGCGCTACCCCGTCGTCCCCAACGACTGAGTGGCTGACTACCATCTGACAGGACGACAACTGGGCCTGGTGGCACGGTAGTTGCTCCCGAGCATCCCTGTGACATGACAGCGGCGCCCCTCCGGGAACGGCTTCCGGAAGGGCGCCGCGGCCGTGTGCGGGGAAGGATCAGGTCACTGATGATCCAAAATCAGTCACTTAAGGGGACGTTCCAGGCGCCCTGGGGTAGTGAATGGAGCAAATCTGTTCCCTGAACGGTCAGTTGTAGTGCTGAATGGAAAGCGCGGGGATACGCAACGGCGCGCGCCCGGCACAGCGGAAGGGGTGTCCGCGCATCAGGCAGCTGAGAGGGGTTTGTTCGTGCCTGCTTTCCCACACGGCACCACACCGACACAGACTGCGGTCCCACCGGCGCTCTCGCTTCCGGTGATCGAGGGTGCATTTCCTCGTCAACTGCATCCGTATTGGCCCAAACTTCAGGAGAACACCAGGGACTGGCTACTCGAAAAACGTTTGATGCCGCCCGACAAGGTCGCGCGGTACGCGGACAACCTGCGGTACACGGATCTGATGGCCGGGTACTACATGGAAGCACCGGACGACGTCCTCCAGGCCATCGCCGACTACAGTGCGTGGTTCTTCGTCTGGGACGACCGGCACGACCGTGACGTCGTGCACGGCCGGCCCGAGGCGTGGCGGGAGCTGTGTGTGCTGCTGCACGCGGCACTGGAGTCACCCCGGCGCCATCTGCACCACGAAGATCCCCTGGTCGCGGGCTTCGCGGACAGCATGGTGCGGTTGTACTCGTTCCTGGGCGAGAGCTGGAACGCCCGTTTCGCACGGCACTTCCACGATGTGATCGAGGCGTACGACCAGGAGTTCAGGAACCGGACGACCGGACGGGTGCCCGCGGTCAAGGAGTATCTGGAGCTGCGCAGGTTGACCTTCGCGCACTGGATATGGCTCGACCTCCTTGAGCCGACCGCGCGGTACGAAATACCGGAGAGTGTCCGCGAACATTCCGCGTACCGGCGGGCCGCACTCGCCTGCCAGGATTTCGCGGCCTGGTACAACGACCTCTGTTCGCTGCCCAAAGAACTCGCGGGCGACGAATACCACAACCTCGGAATCAGTCTCATTCAGCACGAGGGAATGACACTGGAAGAGGCAGTCGTCGAAGTGCACCACAGGGTGACAGGCTGCATTTCCGAATTCTTGGCGGCGGAAGAGGAAGTGAGCCTTTTCGCGGACGAGTTGGCGGACGGCACCCAGCGCGGCGACGCCCTGGCGGCAGCCGTGCGGCTGAACGTCTCGAATATGCGGAACTGGTTCAGTTCCGTGTACTGGTTCCACCACGAGTCCGGTCGGTACCGGGTCGACAGCTGGGACGACCGGTCCACACCGCCCTACATCAGCGATCAGGCAGGTGAGGAATGAGCGTCGAATCCACCCTCTCCACCACGGCGGGCCCCGACCGGGAACCGCCACCGCCGCCCTACGCCCGGGGCGGCGCACCGCTGCTCGGGCACGCCTGGAATCTGGCGCGCGACCCGCTGGCCTTCGTGGCCGGGCTGCGCGACAGCGGCGATCTGGTCCGGATCAAGCTGGGCCCCAAAACGGCGTACGCGGTGTGCGATCCGGATCTTGTCGCGACGCTCCTCAAGAGTCCCGACTTCGCGGTCGGCGGCGCCCTGTGGGACACCATGGAAATCCTTCTGGGCAAGGGCGTGGCGACCAGTAACGGGTCGCTGCACCGGCGCCAGCGCCGGATGATCCAGCCCGCCTTCCGGCCGGACCGCATCGCCGACCACGCGGCCGTCATGGAGGAGGAGGCACAGGCCATGGCGGGCCGCTGGGGCGCCGGCGACACCGTCGACATCGCCGACGAGGTGTTCCGCACGGCGGTACGGATCGTGGCGCGGTCGCTGCTCCAGGTCGACTCGATCGACGAGCGCGCGGACCGGCTCAGCAGCTCGCTGCACGAGGTGTTCGGCGGGCTGTACCGGCGGATGATCCTTTCCGTCGGGCCGTTCTACAAACTGCCGCTTCCTGCCAATCGGCGTTTTGCGCACGCATTGGCCGATCTGCACCGGCTTGTCGACGAGATCATCGCCGAACGGCGCGCTTCGGGCGCCGATCCCGGGGATCTGCTGTCGGCATTGCTCGCGGCAAAGGACGAGAATGGTGAAACGCTCAACGAGCAAGAGGTTCATGACCAAGCGGTCTCGCTCCTCGTGGCCGGTGCGGAAAACGTCGCCTCGACCCTCACGTGGACCTTCCACTTGCTCAGCGAGCACCCCGAAGAGGAAAACCGGCTCTGCGCGGAGGTGGCGGCCGTCGTCGGTGACGGACCGGTCACTTTCGGCTCACTGCCGAAGCTGACGCACACGCGCAATGTCATCACCGAGGCGATGCGGATACGGCCCGGTGTATGGATTCTGACGCGCCGCGCGATGGCCGATACCGAACTGGGCGGGTATCGCATTCCGGCCGGGGCGGACATCGTCTACAGCCCCTATGCGATGCAGCGGGATCCACGTTCATTCGTGCGGCATCTGGACTTCGATCCGGACCGCTGGATGCCCGAACGGGCAGGTGACGTGGGGCAGTCGGCGATGATGCCGTTCAGCGTCGGTAACCGCAAGTGTCCCGGTGACCACTTCAGTCTCGCGGAGATGGCGATCATCCTGACGACGGTGACGCGGCGCTGGCGGCTGCGGGTACTGCCGGAAACCGACTCGACCCCTCGGATAGGCATCACGCTTCAGCCAAAGAGGCTGCGGCTCCGGGCAGAGGCTCGGGCAGAGGTCCCGGGGGCCGGTCCGGCCTGAGCCCGTCGCTGATTCCGCCGGACCCTCGCCGCAGTGGTTGGGTCCGGTGGAATGGGTGACGGGCTCAGTGGGCGGTCAGAGCGCTCGGACCCCGGAACGTGCGGCGGTACGCGTGCGGGGTCGTGTTCAGTACCCGGAGAAAGTGGTGACGCAACGTCGCGGCGTTGCCGAATCCCGAGCGGCCGGCGATCGAGTCCACCGTGTCGTCGGTGCCCTCCAGCAACTCCTGTGCCAGCAGCACCCGTTGGCGCAGCAGCCAGCGGTACGGCGTCGTCCCGGTCTCCTGCTGGAATCGCCGCGCGAACGTCCGTGGCGCCATGTGGGCCCGCTCCGCCAGCTCCTCCACCGTGACCGCCCGGTCGAGATGCCGCCCCATCCAGGCCAGGACCTCGCCGACGGTGTCGCACGGCCCGTCCGGCACCGGACGCTCGATGTACTGGGCCTGCCCGCCGTCCCGGTGCGGCGGCACCACCATCCGCCGGGCGAGCGCGTTGGCCACCTCGGACCCGTGCTCCTGCCGGATGATGTGCAGGCACGAGTCGATCCCGGCGGCCGACCCCGCCGAGGTGATGACGGTGCCCTCGTCCACGTACAGCACATCGCGTTCCACCCGGGCGCGCGGATGCCGTACGGCGAGTTCGTCCGCGTGCCGCCAGTGCACGGCGCAGCGCCGGCCGTCGAGGAGTCCGGCGGCGCCGAGTACGAAGACGCCGGAGCACACCGACATCACCCGCGCGCCCCGCTCGGTCGCCCGGCGCAGCGCGTCGAGCAGCTCCGGGGGATACGTACGGGCGGTGTCCGTACCCGCCGGGGTGACCGCGATCAGGTCGGCCGTCTCCAGGCGTTCGAGGCCGTGCGGCACATGCAGGCTGAACCCGGCGTGCGTCGACAGGACCGGGCCCTCGGCCGACGCCACCGCGAAGTCGTACACCGGCAGTCCCTGGTCACTGCGGTCGAGGCCGAACACCTCGCACACCACGCCGAGTTCGAAGGGATGCACCCCGTCGAGCAGGACCGCGACCACGTTTTTCAGCATGCCGGACAGTCTGCCGCAGCGGTGGCAGTAAATCGAGGGTGTATGACAATTCTGCCACTGCCGGTGGGGTCGGGATCGCGGCACAGTAGCGGCATGAACGCACTCCTGGACTACCTGACCGTCGGCGCCGTCTTCCTCCTCCTGCTCGCGCCCTCCGCCTACGGCTTCCTGCACGAACGCCGGATCGACCGCCAGCTCCGAGGGGCGGAACGGTCCGGCACCGAAGCACCGGACCGCTCCCTCCACCTGGCCGCGTAACCTCCGGCGGCCTAGAACTCGTCGTCGAACGACACCGAGCCCTCCACCGCCACCTGGTACGCGGACGGGCGTCGCTCGAAGAAGTTCGTCAGCTCCTGGACACCCTGGAGTTCCATGAACGAGAACGGGTTCTGCGAGCCGTACACCGGGGCGAACCCGAGCCGCTGCAACCGCTGGTCGGCGACGCACTCCAGGTACTGCCGCATCGACTCGGTGTTCATGCCCGGCAGTCCCTCGCCGCACAGGTCGCGGCCGAACTGCAACTCGGCCTCGACCGCCTCCTTGAGCATCGCGGTGACCTGCTCCTGGAGCCGGTCGTCGAAGAGGTCCGGCTCCTCCTTGCGTACGGTGTCGACCACCTCGAACGCGAACGACATGTGCATCGTCTCGTCACGGAACACCCAGTTGGTGCCCGTCGCCAGACCGTGCAGCAGCCCGCGCGAGCGGAACCAGTAGACGTACGCGAAGGCCCCGTAGAAGAACAGGCCCTCGATGCAGGCCGCGAAGCAGATCAGGTTGAGCAGGAACCGGCGCCGGTCGGAGCGGGACTCCAGCTGGTCCAGCTTCTCGACCGAGTCCATCCACTTGAAGCAGAACTCGGCCTTCTCACGGATCGACGGGATGTTCTCGACCGCCGCGAAGGCCGCCGTCCGGTCGTCCGGGTCGGGCAGATAGGTGTCCAGGAGCGTCAGATAGAACTGGACGTGCACGGCCTCCTCGAACAACTGCCGGCTCAGGTACAGCCGCGCCTCGGGGGAGTTGATGTGCTTGTACAGCGTGAGCACCAGGTTGTTCGCCACGATCGAGTCGCCCGTCGCGAAGAAGGCGACCAGGCGTCCGATCATGTGCTGCTCACCGGGCGACAGCTTCGCGAGGTCGGCGACGTCCGAGTGGAGGTCGACCTCCTCGACGGTCCAGGTGTTCTTGATCGCGTCCCGGTAGCGCTCGTAGAAGTCCGGGTACCGCATGGGCCGGAGCGTCAGCTCGAACCCCGGGTCCAGCAGGTTCTTCTCGGCGGCGGGTTCAGAAGCGGTGGTCATTACTGGCATGCCTCGCAGGACTCGGGGTTCTCCAGGGAGCAGGCGACCGCGTCCGCGTCGGGCGCCGGCTGCTGTACGGGGATGGGGGCGGTGGCCTGGGCGGCGCGGGCGATCCGGGTCGCCGGGCGCGACCGCAGGTAGTACGTCGTCTTCAGCCCCCGCTGCCACGCGTACGCGTACATCGAGCTGAGCTTCCCGATGGTCGGCGTCTGAAGGAACAGGTTCAGGGACTGCGACTGGTCGAGGAACGGGGTGCGGTCCGCCGCCATGTCGATGAGGCCGCGCTGCGGGATCTCCCACGCCGTGCGGTACAGCTCCCTGACGTCGGCGGGGATCCACGCGAAGCCCTGGACCGAGCCGCTGGCGTCGCGCAGCGCCTCACGGGTGCGCGCGTCCCACACCCCGAGCCGCTTCAGGTCCTCCACCAGATAGGCGTTGACCTGGAGGAACTCCCCGCTCAGCGTCTCGCGCTTGAAGAGGTTGGAGACCTGCGGCTCAATGCACTCGTACACCCCGGCGATGGACGCGATGGTCGCGGTCGGCGCGATGGCGAGGAGCAGTGAATTACGCATCCCGGTCGTGGCGATACGTTCCCGCAGGGCCGTCCAGCGCTCGGGCCAGGTCAGTTCGGCACCGTAGTGGTCGGGGTGCAGCACCCCGCGCGCGGTGCGTGTCTTCTCCCAGGCAGGGAGGGGGCCGCTCCGCTCGGCGAGGTCCGCCGACGCCTCGTACGCGGCGAGCATGATCCGCTCGGCGATCCGGGTGGACAGGGCGCGGGCGGCGGCCGAGTCGAAGGGCAGCCGCAGGCGGAAGAAGACGTCCTGGAGGCCCATCGCGCCGAGGCCCACCGGGCGCCACTTGGCGTTGGAACGGCCGGCCTGCTCGGTCGGGTAGTAGTTGATGTCCACGACCCGGTCCAGGAAGGTCACGGCGGTCCGTACCGCGTCGTCCAGGCGCTCCCAGTCGATGCCGTCGCCGGAGCCCGGCGTGACGAACGCGCCCAGGTTGACCGAGCCGAGGTTGCAGACGGCCGTCTCGCCGTCGTCGGTGACCTCAAGGATCTCCGTGCACAGATTCGAGGAGTGCACGGTGTGGCCGGGCTCGGCGGTCTGGTTCGCGGTGCGGTTGGCGGCGTCCTTGAAGGTCATCCAGCCGTTGCCGGTCTGCGCGAGGGTGCGCATCATCCGGCCGTACAGGTCCCGCGCGGGGATCGTCTTCCTCGCCAGGCCCGCGGCTTCGGCGGCTTTGTACGCGGTGTCGAACGCGTCGCCCCACAGGTCGACCAGTTCGGGCACGTCGGCCGGCGAGAACAGCGACCAGGGGGCGTCGGCGGCGACCCGGCGCATGAACTCGTCGGGGATCCAGTGCGCGAGGTTGAGATTGTGGGTGCGCCGGGCGTCCTCGCCGGTGTTGTCCCGCAGTTCGAGGAACTCCTCGATGTCGGAGTGCCAGGTCTCCAGGTAGACCGCCGCCGCGCCCTTGCGCCGGCCGCCCTGGTTCACGGCGGCCACGGAGGCGTCGAGGGTTTTCAGGAACGGGACGATGCCGTTGGAGTGGCCGTTGGTGCCGCGGATCAGCGAACCCCGGGCGCGCACCCGGGAGTAGGAGAGGCCGATACCGCCCGCGTGCTTCGACAGGCGGGCCACCTGGTGGTAGCGGTCGTAGATGGAGTCCAGCTCGTCCAGGGGGGAGTCCAGGAGATAGCAGGACGACATCTGCGGGTGGCGGGTACCGGAGTTGAAGAGCGTGGGGGAGGAGGGAAGGTAGTCGAGGCGGCTCATCAGACCGTAGAGCGCGGCGACCTCGTCCACCGCGCGGGCGCTGTCGTCCTCGGCGAGTCCGGACGCGACGCGCAGCATGAAGTGCTGCGGGGTCTCGACCACCTTCCGGGTGATCGGGTGCCGCAGCAGATAGCGGCTGTGCAGGGTGCGCAGCCCGAAGTAGCCGAAGCGGTCGTCCGCGTGGACGTCGATCAGCGCGTCGAGACGCTTCGCGTGCAGGGTGACGAACGCGGCCGTGCGGTCCGCGATCAGGCCCTCGCGGTGACCGGTCGCGACCGAGTCCGAGAAGGAGCGCACGCCCTGCGACGCGGCTTCCTCGGCGATGCCGATGGTGAGCAGCCGGGCGGCGAGCCGGGAGTAGACCGGGTCCTCGGAGATGAGACCGGCGGCCGACTCGGTCGCCAGCTCCCGCAGTTCGGCACGGTCCGCGCGGGCGGAGCGTCCCCGGAGCGCGGCGGCGGCGACGCGTCCCGGGTCGGCGCCGGGAAGGTCGGCCGTCAGGGCGGTCAGGGTGCGCAGCAGCGCGGCACCGGGACCGTCGTCCGCCGGAACAGTCGCATTCACCGGAACGGTCACTGAGGCCGGATCGGCTGGCGCGATGGTCACGTGAAGCTCTCCCTCGCTCGGCTCTGGGCCTCGGACGGGGGAGCGGGGCACGCGGACGTGGCCGCGTGCGGCGGCGCGCCGCGTCCACCGACCCATTCCTCGGGGCCCGGACGTCATGTCGGTACCCGGACCGGTCGGACCGGGTACGCCGTCGGCAGGTCATCGGACTCACGGGTGCGCGAATGCGGACCAGTACACCGTTGCGGGACAGTTCCGGACTTGCACCGGATTCCCCTGCGGCGACAGCGAGCATGAGCATACATCTTGTGCCGGGTCCGGGAAGCACCCCCACATGTTGTGTCGGATAGAGTCCCGGAGGCCAGGAACTGACGGCGTGGGGAGGGCCTGTGGGGGCACGGAGACGGCCCGTGGCGGCCCTTGTGGCGGCGCTCGCACTGTCCATGACGGCGGCGGCCTGCGGGGGCGGCGAGCGGCCCGTGGGAGGCGCCGGGGCGGCACGGACGACGCCCGGCGCGGCTGCCGGCACCGCCCCCGGAGCGGACGCTTCCGCCGACCCGGAACGCGTCTTCACGGACACGGAGTTGGCCGGCGCGCTCGTCCCGCGAGCGGAGTTCGCCCGGGGCCTGAAGGCGTACGACGACGGCCCCCGCGAGGGCTGGTTCGACGCGAACCCCGCATACCGGCCCGGCGTCTGGTCGGAGTGCGCCCAGCAGCACCCCGGGCCCCGGATCACCGCGTACCGCGAGGAGTTGCCGGAGTACCGGGGGAGCAGCGCGCGTGACGCGGCCGTCGCCTGGGCGCGGCCCGAGGACGCGGGGGAGCCGGGTGCGGCGCCCGATGCGCTGGTGATCCAGCGGCTGATCTCGATGCCCGTGCGGGACGCCGGACGCTATCTGCGGCTCCAGTACGACCTGTACGCGTACTGCGCGGCGTACGACGCCGACTCGAACGGGGCCGCCACGCCCGTGCGGCACGAGGTGCGGCGGCTGGGCGGACTGGGCGACGAGGCGATCCTGGTCCGCGAGGAGACCCTGGGCACCGACGGCACCGGGCCCCGGTACACGGTGTGGGCCCGGGTCGGCACGGTGCTGCTCGGCGTCGGCGAGGCCACCGGCGAGGAGAAGGCGAAGCGCTGGGCGGCCCTGGTGGCGCGGCGCGTCGCACAGCGCTTGTACGACATGCCCGCGCCACCGGGTACCGGGTGACGACTTCCCACGCGCCGCCGGGGTGCGGTCAGCAGCAGCGGAACCCCTGTCGGGGGTCCGCCTCCTGACGGTCCGTCCGCTCCCGTTCGAAGGTTCGCCGGGACGGCGCGGGCGCGTCCGGATGGTCTTTCCGTACGTGTGCGACATACCGGTCGTACGCTGACTCGTCCGTCAACTCCCGTACGTACCACCGCATCCAGCGCAGTACCCGCACTCCGCGCACCAGCATCACGGCACCCGCTCCGCTTCCGCCGCCAGCTCCAACTTCTCCTGGGGAGTGGCGAACAGGCCGTCCGGGGCGACCAGCTTGGACTCGACGTACGGTGTCTCGCTGAGCCGGCTCGCCTCAGGGTTACGGATGTGCCGGACGCAGACCCATGCCGCGTCGGCGATCACGATCACGATGAGCAGCGCGAGGGCGGCCGTGAGGACGCCGTCCACGGTGGAGTTGGTGACCACCGTGTGCATGTCGTCCATGGTCTTGGCGGGCGGCAGGACCTTGCCCGCGTCGATGCCGTCCTGGTAGTTCGCGCGCTGCTGGAAGAAGCCCACCCGCGGATCGCTGGAGAACACCTTCTGCCAGCTCGCGGTGAGCGTCACCGTCGCGTCCCAGATCAGCGGAACCCCGGTCACCCAGGCCCACTTGAGCCGACCGGACTTCACCAGGAGGGTCGTGCAGACGGCGAGCGCGACGGCCGCGAGGAGCTGGTTGGCGATACCGAAGACCGGGAAGAGCTGGTTGATCCCGCCCAGCGGCTCGTGCACGCCGACCCAGAGGAAGTAGCCCCACAGCGCCACCACGATCGCGCTGGTCAGGACGAGCCCCGGCTTCCAGCTTATGTTGCGGAACGGCTTGTACACATTGCCGAGCATGTCCTGGAGCATGAAGCGGCCCACGCGCGTACCGGCGTCCAGGGCGGTCAGGATGAAGAGCGCCTCGAACATGATCGCGAAGTGGTACCAGAACGCCCGCAGTCCGTCCCCGGTCACCTTCGAGAAGATCTCCGAGACGCCGACCGCGAGCGTCGGGGCACCGCCGGTGCGGGACAGCAGCGACTCTTCCTCGACGGCCTTGGCGGCGGCGGCCAGGTCCTCCGGCGAGATCGTGTAGCCGAACCCGGCGACCGCCTGCGACGCGGACTGCACCGAGTCGCCGATGACCCCGGCCGGCGCGTTCATCGCGAAGTACAGCCCGGGGTCGATGATGCAGGCCGCGATCAGGGCCATCACGGCCACCGATGACTCCATCAGCATCGACCCGTATCCGATCATCCGGATCTGGGACTCCTTCTGGATCATCTTCGGTGTGGTGCCCGAGGAGATCAGCGCGTGGAAGCCCGACAGGGCGCCGCAGGCGATGGTGATGAAGACGAACGGGAACAGCGAGCCCGCGAAGACCGGGCCGTCACCGCGCGAGGCGAACTCCGTGACCGCGTCCATCTTCAGCGTCGGCAGCGAGAAGACCACACCGAGCGCGAGCAGCGCGATCGTGCCGATCTTCATGAAGGTGGAGAGGTAGTCGCGCGGCGCCAGCAGCATCCACACGGGCAGTACCGAGGCGACGAACCCGTACACCACCAGGCAGATCACCAGCGTGGACGGGGCCAGTGTGAACGCCTCGGCCCAGGACGACTCGGCGACCCAGCGGCCCGCGACGAGCGCCAGGAGCAGCAGCGCGATACCGATCAGCGAGACCTCGCTGACCCGGCCGGGGCGCAGCACCCGCAGATAGAAGCCCATCAGCAGGGCGATCGGTACGGTCATCGCGATGGAGAAGGTGCCCCAGGGCGACTCGGCGAGCGCGTTCACGATCACCAGGGCCAGTACCCCGAGCAGGATGATCATGATGGCGAAGGCGGCGAGCAGCGCGGCGGCGCCGCCGAACGGGCCGATCTCCTCACGGGCCATCTGGCCCAGGGAACGCCCGTCGCGCCGGGTCGAGCAGAACAGGACGACCATGTCCTGCACGGCTCCCGCGAAGATCACCCCCGCGACGATCCAGATGGTGCCGGGCAAGTACCCCATCTGTGCGGCGAGTACGGGTCCGACCAGTGGTCCCGCGCCCGCGATGGCGGCGAAGTGATGACCGAGCAGGACGCGCCGGTCGGTGGGGTGGAAGTCGATGCCGTTGTCGAGCCGTTCGGCGGGCGTCGCCCGGGTTCGGTCGACCTTCAGAACGCGGCGCGCGATGAACTTCGCGTAGAAGCGGTAGGCGATGGCGTACGAGCCGAGTGCCGCCGCCACCATCCAGGCCGCCGACACGTCCTCGCCCCGGGAGAGGGCGAGGACGGCCCAGCCGGTGGCACCGACCAGGGCGACGAGTATCCAGACGACGACGGTCCGGGGAGAAGTGCTACGCACGGTGGGGGTCCTCCCGTCCAAGATGAGACGGAAGGACCGTAGGACAGGAAGAGGACCCGCGCCACACCGCGCACCGAACCGGCCGTGGCGAAAGGCCGGTTGGCGGACACCCTCCGGTCAGCCGGTCAGCCGGTCAGCCGGTCAGCCGGTCATCGGGTCGGTCAGTCGGTCGGTCAGTCCGTGGGCCGCTTCAGTCGGGCCACGAACTTGTACCGGTCGCCGCGGTACACCGACCGCACCCACTCCACCGGGCGGTCCTCGCCGTCCAGCGAGTGCCGCGACAGCATCAGCATCGGCAGCCCCACGTCCGTACCGAGCAGACCCGCCTCGCGCGGGGTCGCGAGCGAGGTCTCGATGGTCTCCTCGGCCTCCGCGAGATGCACGTCGTACACCTCGGCGAGGGCCGTGTAGAGCGAGGTGTACTTGACCAGCGAGCGGCGCAGCGCGGGGAAGCGCTTCGCCGAGAGATGGGTGGTCTCGATCGCCATCGGCTCCCCGCTGGCCAGGCGCAGCCGCTCGATCCGCAGCACCCGCCCGCCCGCCGAGATGTCGAGCAGCCCGGCCAGGGTGTCGTCGGCCGTGATGTACCCGATGTCCAGGAGTTGCGAGGTCGGCTCCAGGCCCTGGGCCCTCATGTCCTCGGTGTACGAGGTGAGTTGGAGTGCCTGGGACACCTTCGGCTTGGCAACGAAGGTGCCCTTGCCCTGGATGCGTTCGAGCCGGCCCTCGACGACCAGTTCCTGAAGCGCCTGACGGACCGTCGTACGCGAAGTGTCGAATTCGGCGGCGAGGGTGCGCTCGGGTGGTACAGGTGTGCCCGGGGGCAGAGTTTCGGTCATGTCGAGCAAATGCCGCTTGAGCCGGTAGTACTTGGGTACGCGCGCGGTGCGGCCCGCTGTCGCCGCGTCCGCCGTCGCGGACGTGCCCACCTCGGTCGTCTCGCCGGCCATCGTCCGCCTTCCCGGCTCCTGTGCTGCTGCCGTCACCGGCTCCTCCGTCTGTCGCGGCTCACATCGTGGCACGGCGCGAACTGAGGGAGCCTCGCGCCCTCAGGTGTCGGTCCGATAACGGACGTGACAGCCCTTCTTATACACCCTTGACACCCCTAAAGGTCTAGGCCAAGCTCCGGGTACTGGTCTACACCATTAAAGACCAGGTCCCAGTCCCACGGGCAGTTTCTCGTCGTAAGCGTCGCTGTGGGTGGGGGGATGCAGGCATCCTGAGGAGGGTGACGTGAAGCGCAAGCTCATTGCGGCCATCGGCGTCGCGGGAATGTTGTTCTCGATCGCGGCGTGCGGTGGGGACGACAGCGGTGACACCAAGGACAAGAAGGCCGGGGCGGACGGCTTCAAGGGCCAGACCCTGACCGTCTGGGCCATGGACGGTTCCACGCCGCCCAACTGGACCAAGGACCTCACCGCCGAGTTCGAGAAGAAGACCGGCGCGACGCTGAAGTTCGAGACCCAGAAGTGGGACGGCATCCAGCAGAAGATCACCACGGCGCTCTCCGAGTCGACCCCGCCGGACGTCATCGAGGTCGGCAACACGCAGACCCCCGCGTACGCCGCGACCGGCGGTCTCGCCGATCTGACCGACCTCAAGGCGGAGATCGGCACCGACTGGACCGAGGCGCTCAACAAGTCCTCGGTCTTCGACGGCAAGCAGTACGCCGCCCCGTGGTACTTCGCGAACCGCGTCGTCATCTACAACAAGAAGGTCTGGGCCGACGCCGGTCTGAAGGACACCCCGAAGACGCGTGACGAGTTCTACAAGGCGCTCGACACCATCGGCAAGAAGACCAAGAACGAGCCGATCTACCTGCCCGGCCAGAACTGGTACTTCTTCGACGGCATCACCATCGGCCAGGGCGCCGACCTCGTGAAGAAGGAAGGCGACAAGTACGTCTCCAACCTCGCCGACCCCAAGGTGGGCGCGGCCATGGAGATCTACAAGAAGTACCAGTCGTACTCCAAGGCCCCCAAGGACAAGGACGAGGCCACCCCGCAGCAGGCCGAGGTCTTCGCCAAGGACAATGTCGGTGCCTTCATCGGCATGGGCTGGGAGGCCGGCACGGCGATCGCCGCCAACAAGAAGATCGAGAAGGACATCGGCTACTTCACCATCCCGGGTGAGACCGCCGACAAGCCCGAGGGCGTGTTCCTCGGTGGCTCGAACTTCGCGGTCGCCGCGGGCAGCAAGAAGCAGGACCTGGCCAAGGAGTTCCTGAAGCTGGCGCTGTCCGACAAGTTCGAGGGCGCGCTCGCCAAGGAGAACGGCGTCATCCCGAACAAGGAGTCGCTCCAGTCCAACCTCGCGGGCAACGGCGCGGCCGAGGCCGCCGCTCCCGCCGCGGCCGGCGGTGGCACCACCCCGCTGATCCCCGAGTGGGCCGCGGTGGAGAACAACCCGAACCCGATCAAGAGCTACATGACCGCCGTGCTCAACGGTAAGTCGCCGGCCGACGCGGCCAAGGACGTCGAGGCCGAGATCAACAAGCGCCTCGCCCAGACAAGCTGATCACCACGCGCCGGGGGACGGTTCGCCGCCGTCCCCCGGCGCCGGTGCGTCCTACCGTACGGCCACGGAAGAGATGGCGAGCATGTCAGTGCAGACCGAACGCACGGACGCGGCGCGGGCGTCCGACGTCCAGAAGACCGGGGCGCCCCCGCCCCGCGATGTGGTGAGCCGGGGGAGAAGAGCGGGCGGTAAATCCGCCCCGTATCTGCTCCTGCTGCCCGCGCTGCTCGCCACCGCGGTGCTCCTGGGCTGGCCGCTGGTGAAGAACGGCATCCTGTCGTTCCAAAACCTCAACCCGCGGCAGTTGATCCTCCACCTCACCGAGTGGAACGGGATCGACAACTACAAGGAAGTCCTCGGCGGCAGCGACTTCTGGAAGGTCGTCGGCCGGTCGATCGTCTTCACCGGCGCCAACGTCGTCCTGATCATGGTGCTCGGCACCCTCATCGGACTGCTGCTCGCCCGGCTCGGCCGGCGCATGCGACTGTGGCTCCTGCTGGGGCTCGTACTCGCCTGGGCGATGCCCGTCATCGCGGCGACCACCGTCTACCAGTGGCTGTTCGCCCAGCGCTTCGGCGTCATCAACTGGGTCCTGGACAAGCTCGGCTGGCACTCGATGGCCGACCACAACTGGCTCGCCACCCAGTTCTCCACCTTCTCCGTGGTGACGCTCCTGATCGTCTGGCAGTCCATACCCTTCGTCGCGATCAACCTCTACGCGGCCAGCACGACCATCCCCAAGGAGCTGTACGAGGCCGCCTCACTGGACGGCGCGGGCGGCTGGAAAAGCTTCACCTCGGTGACCTTCCCGTTCCTGCGGCCCTTCCTGTGGGCGACGACCTTCCTTGAGGTCATCTGGGTCTTCAAGTCCTTCGCGCAGCTCTTCGCGCTGAACCAGGGCGGCCCCAACCGCCTGACCGAGACCCTGCCCGTCTACGCCTTCGTGGAAGGTGTCGGCAACCAGCACTTCGGCATGGGAGCGGCGATCTCGTTCCTCACCATCCTGATCCTGCTGGCCCTGACCGCCTACTACCTGCGCACCGTGATCAAGCAGGAGGAGGACGAGCTGTGAAGCGCTCCCTGTTCGCCAGGTTCTGGCCCAACGCGACGGCCGTCGGCCTCTTCGTCGTGTTCGTCTTCCCCGTCTACTGGATGTTCTCCACGGCCTTCAAGCCGACCGGCGACATCATCTCCGACGACCCGGTCTGGTTCCCGACCGACGCCACGCTCGCCCACTTCAAGAAGGCGATGAACGCCGACCACTTCTGGACCCTGGTCGGCAACTCCCTGACGGTGACCGTCCTGTCGGTGGCCTTCTCGCTGATCATCGCCCTGGTCGCGTCCTTCGCCCTGGCGCGGATGCGGTTCAAGGGGCGGCGCGGCTTCATCATCGTCTTCATGATCGCGCAGATGGCCCCCTGGGAGGTCATGGTCATCGCGATCTACATGCTGGTGCGCGACTCGGACATGCTCAACAGCCTGATCCCGCTCACCGCCTTCTACATGATCATGGTGCTGCCCTTCACGATCCTGACGCTGCGCGGCTATGTCGCCGCTGTGCCGAAGGAGCTGGAGGAGTCCGCGATGGTCGACGGCTGCACCCGACCGCAGGCGTTCGTCAAGGTGATCTTCCCGCTGCTCGCGCCAGGGCTGATGGCCACCTCGCTCTTCGGGTTCATCACCGCCTGGAACGAGTTCCCGCTCGTCCTGATCCTCAACAAGGACATCGGCGCGCAGACGCTGCCGCTGTGGCTGTCGAGTTTCCAGACGACCTTCGGCGACGACTGGGGTGCCACCATGGCGGCAGCGTCCATCTTCGCCGTACCGATCCTCATCGTCTTCGTCTTCCTGCAACGCCGGGCCGTCAGCGGCCTCACCGCAGGCGCCGTGAAGGGATAACGCCACCCGATGACGACACTGGCCCGCGGCATCGACACCCTCACCCGCGACGCGCTCACCGTCCTCCAGCCCGGATTCACCGGCACCAGCGCCCCCGACTGGGTGCTGCGCCGGCTCGGCGAAGGACTCGCGTCCGTCGGACTGTTCGGCCGCAACATCACCTCACCGGAGCAGGTCGCCGCGCTCACCGCCCAGCTCAGGGCCGAGCGGGACGACGTCCTGGTCGCCATCGACGAGGAGGGCGGCGACGTCACCCGGCTCGAAGTGCGCACCGGCTCCTCGTTCCCCGGCAACCACGCGCTCGGCGCCGTCGACGACACCGACCTGACCCGTGCCGTCGCCCGTGAACTCGGCCGCCGGCTCGCCGAGTGCGGAGTCAACCTCAACTGGGCTCCCTCCGCCGACGTCAACTCCAACCCCGACAACCCGGTCATCGGCGTACGCTCCTTCGGCGCCGACACCGACCTGGTCGCCCGGCACACCGCCGCCTATGTCGAAGGGCTCCAGGCCGCGGGCGTCGCCGCCTGCACCAAGCACTTCCCCGGACACGGCGACACGGCGGTCGACTCGCACCACGCGGTGCCCCGGATCGACGCGGACACCGAGACGCTGTTCGCCCGGGAACTCGCCCCGTTCAGCGCGGCGATCACCGCCGGTACGCGGGCCGTGATGAGCGCCCACATCCTCGTACCGGCGCTCGACCCGGAGCGGCCCGCGACGCTGTCCCGGCGCATCCTCACCGAACTCCTGCGCGACACACTCGGCTTCACCGGGCTCATCGTCACGGACGGCATGGAGATGCAGGCGATCTCCGGGACCTACGGCATCGAACGGGGCAGCGTCCTCGCCATCGCCGCGGGAGCCGACGCGATCTGTGTGGGCGGCGGACTCGCCGACGACGACACGGTGCTGAAGCTCCGCGACGCCCTCGTCTCGGCGGTACGGGCCGGGGAACTGCCCGAGGAACGGCTCGCCGACGCGGCGGCCCGGGTCCGGTCCCTGGCGGCCTGGACCGCGACGTCGTCGCGGGGGGCCGTGCCCGTCGCGGCCGACACCGGCATCGGTCTGGTCGCGGCGCGGCGCGCGCTTCGTGTGACGCGCGTGGACCCGGCGGTCGCACCGCTGACCGCCGCCCCGTTCGTCGCGGCCTTCACCCCCGTCGCGAACATCGCCGTCGGCGACGAGACCCCCTGGGGCGTCGCCGCCGAACTGCGCCGCCTGCTCCCCGGCACCGAGACCGCGAGCTTCGCCGGTACGGAGGCGGGCGAGGAGGCCCTGAAGGCGGCCGGTGACCGACGGATCGTCGCGGTCGTCCGCGACGTCCACCGCCATCCCTGGATGGCGGACGCCCTGACCACCCTCCTGACGACCCGCCCCGACACCCTGGTAGTCGAAATGGGAGTACCCCAATCGACCCCCCAGGGAGCCTTGCACGTAGCGACACATGGAGCGGCCCGCGTGTGCGGCACAGCGGCAGCGGAGGTCCTGACCAGGGCCTGACCCTTTTATGGTCCGAACTGATGAAAGGGCGCCGGGGACCCCGCAGGGGGAGGCCCGGCGCCCAGCCGCATGAGAGGGGCGACCTAAATCCCCTGCCAGGCAGGCTTGTTGGCGAAGGTGTACCGGAAGTAGTCGCCCAGCTTCAGCTTGGAAGCGGCCCCTTCGTCCACGACGACCGTGGCATGCGGATGCAGCTGGAGCGCGGAAGCGGGACACACCGAGGCGACAGGCCCCTCCACACTCGCCGCCACCGCGTCGGCCTTCCCCTCACCCGAGGCGAGGAGAACGAGATGCCGGGCATCAAGGATCGTCCCGATGCCCTGGGTGATCACATGGTGCGGCACCTGGGTGATGTCGCCGTCGAAGAACCGCGCGTTGTCCACCCGGGTCTGCTCGGTCAGCGTCTTGATCCGGGTCCGCGACGCGAGCGAGGAACACGGCTCGTTGAACCCGATGTGCCCGTCGGTCCCGATCCCGAGGATCTGAAGGTCCACACCCCCGGCACCGGCGAGCGCGGCATCGTACGCCTGGCAGGCCGCCACGATGTCGGACGCGGCACCGTCCGGCCCCATGAACGCCGCTTCGTCGATCCCGAGAGGCGCGAGCACCTCACGCCGGAGCACGGACCGGTACGACTCCGGATGCTCGGCGGGCAGCCCCACGTACTCGTCGAGCTGCGCTATCCGCACCCGCGACACATCCACCGCACCCGCCCTGACCTTGGCCGTCAGCGCCTCGTAGACCGGCAGCGGGGTCGATCCGGTGGCGACACCGAGCACCGCGTCGGGCTTGCGACGCACCAGTTCGGCCAGGGCCTGGGCGACGAGTTCGCCGCCTGCCTTGGCATCCGGGACGATCACAACTTCCACGCTGGGCCTGCCGATCTGGAGACGGGACGGGAGGGAGGGGCACGTAGGACGTACGTACCATGTGTGGTATAGACCAATCTAGCAGAGCGGTCAGTCCCTGGGGCAGGACCCCCGATACCCACGCACCCGGACCCCGGGCGGGCGCGCGGCGGCCGGGGAGGGTGGAATGGACCCAGCGAAGGCGCCCGTACGCGAAGGCACTCCCTACGCGAAGAGCACTCCGTACGCGAAGGCGCCCCGGACACGACGGCGACCCAGGAGGACCCGCATGACCGCCACGACCCCCGACCCGCAGAGCGAGCGGCCGGGCCGGATCATGTCCGCCGAGATGGCCGAGCAGCCCGCGGTGCTGCGCCGCATCCTGGACACCGGCGGCCCCCGGATCCGCGAGGTCGCCGAGCAGGTCGCCGCGCGGAAGCCCCGTTTCGTCCTGCTGACCGCGCGCGGCACGTCCGACAACGCCGCGCTGTACGCCAAGTACCTTCTGGAGATCCGGCTCGGCCTGCCCTGCGGGCTGACGTCGATGTCCACGACGACGGCGTACGGCGCCCGCCCCGACCTCCGGGACGTCCTGGTGATCACGGTCAGTCAGTCCGGCGGCTCACCCGACCTGGTGGCGTCGACCCGGGCGGCCCGCGAGGCCGGCGCGATCACGCTGGCGGTCACCAACAACCCGGACTCGCCGCTCGCGGCCGTCTCCGAGTACCACATCGACATCATGGCGGGCCGGGAGAAGGCGCTGCCGGCCACGAAGACGTACACGGCGTCGCTGCTCGCCCTCTATCTCTTCGTCGAGGGCCTGGCGGGCGGCGACGGCGGCGCGGCGATGGCGCTGCCCGAACTGGCGGCCCGGCTCCTGGAGCGCCAGGACGAGATCAGGACGCTCGCCGCCCGCTACCGCTTCGCCGGGCGCATGGTCATCACCTCGCGCGGCTACGGCTATCCGACCGCGAAGGAGGCCGCGTTGAAGCTGATGGAGACCAGCTACATCCCGGCCCTGTCCTACTCGGGTGCCGACCTGCTGCACGGCCCGCTCGCCATGGTCGACAACATCTCGCCGGTGATCGCCGTGGTCACGGCGGGCAAGGGCGGCGAAGCCCTCCAGCCGGTGCTCGACCGGCTGCGCGGGCGGGGCGCCGACCTCGTCGTGATCGGCCCCCGGGCCCAGGTCGACCAGGCGTCGGCGGGCTTCGTGCTGCCGACGGACGACGTCGCCGAGGAGGTCCAGCCGATCCTGGAGATCATCCCGCTCCAGCTCCTGGCGTACGAGGTCACCATCGCCCGTGGCCAGGACCCGGACGCCCCTCGCGCCCTGGCCAAGGTGACGGAGACCCACTGACCGGCGTCCGGACCGCGGTGGCAAGAAGTTTGGCCAACGCATGGACACGGAGAATGGTCTAGTCCACAATGTCAAGCGTTGGGCTTCCCCGGGACACTCCCGGGGGCAAGGCTCCGTCCTCCCCGCACAGGAGGACGGTCCGAGGAACCGGCGCTCTCTGCCCTGACCGCACCGGCTCCTCTCCCTCGGCCGACCGGGACCGCACACCCCGAGGCCGATGCAACTCCGGGCTGCGGTGCCGGGAGGGTTGAGGGTCCCTCCCAGGCGCCGCGGCCCGCGGGTACGCTCGCGGCGTGCCCTCCATGAACGATCTCGTACGCCAGCACACCGCTCTCTCGGACACCGACCTGGAGTGGCTCCATCTGCTGGTGTCGGAGTGGCAGCTGCTCTCCGACCTCTCCTTCGCCGACCTGGTCCTCTGGGTGCCCACCCGGGACGGCACCCGCTATGTGTCCGTCGCCCAGATGCGGCCGAACACCGGACCCACCTCGTACCAGGACGACATGGTCGGGCATCTCGTGCCGCGTGGCCGGCGCCCCATGCTGGACGTCGCGCACGACGAGGGCCGGATCGTGCGCGAGGGCGACCCGGAGTGGCGCGAGGAGGTGCCGGTACGGGTCGAGTCCATCCCGGTGCGCCGCGACGGCCGGGTCCTCGGCGTCATCGCGCGCAACACCAATCTGTTGACGGTCCGTACGCCGTCCCGGCTCGAACTCACGTACTTGCAGAGCGCGTCCGACCTCGCGCAGATGATCGCGGCCGGGTCGTTCCCGTTCCCGGACCAGCAGGTCGACATGGACGCCTCGCCCCGGGTGGGGGACGGGCTGATCCGGCTCGACGCGGACGGGGTCGTCCAGTACGCGTCGCCGAACGCCCTGTCGGCGTACCACCGGCTCGGTCTCGCGGCCGATCTGGTCGGGCACCACCTGGGGGTGACGACGGCCGAACTGGCGCCGTCCCGCGGTCCTGTGGACGAGGCGCTGTCGAAGGTGGCCAGTGGCTGGGCGCCGCGTGAGTTCGAGATCGAGGGCAATGACGGGGTGATCCAGCTCCGGGCGATTCCGCTGAAGCCGAAGGGGACCCGGATCGGTTCGCTGGTGCTGCTGCGGGACGTGACGGAACTGCGGCGCCGCGAGCGGGAGTTGATCACCAAGGACGCGACGATCCGGGAGATCCACCACCGGGTCAAGAACAACCTCCAGACGGTGGCGGCGCTGCTGCGGCTCCAGGCCCGCCGGATCGAGTCGGAACGGGGCCGGGAGGCGCTGGAGGAGGCGGTACGGCGCGTCGGCTCCATCGCCATCGTGCATGAGACGTTGTCTCAGACTCTGGACGAGCGGGTGGAGTTCGACGAGATCGCCGACCGGGTCCTCGCGATGGTGGCGGAGATCTCACCGGGCAAGGTCACGGGCCGGCGCATCGGACGCTTCGGCATCCTGGACGCCGAGGTCGCGACCCCGCTGTCGATGGTCCTCACGGAAATCCTCCAGAACGCCCTGGAACACGGCTTCGGACCCGGTGACACCGGGACCGTGGAAGTCTCCGCCGTGCGGGGCGGCACGAGTCAGGAGATCCGGCTGCTCGTCACCGTCCAGGACGACGGCGTCGGTCTGCCCGAGGGCTTCGACCCGCACCGCTCGGGGAATCTGGGTCTCCAGATCGTCCGGACGCTGGTGGAGGGCGAGTTGGGCGGCACCTTCGACATGGTCAGGGCGCCGGAGCGCGGGACACAGGTCGTGCTGGACATTCCGGTCCGCGCCGAGAAGTAGGAGTAGACCGAGAGGTACGGGGTCGCTTTACTCCGGTCGTATCGACTCGCCGTTCCGTCGACTCGGCCTCCCGGGTGGGGAGTTGAGCGTACGGCGAAGAGCCCCGGACCTGGTGGTCCGGGGCTCTTCGTTCACTCCGCTGAGCACTTCGGGGGTACTGCGCGCTGCGGCTCGGGGGCGGGAAGATGCGTACTCGCTGTACGCGCCGCCGGGCTAAGGCTGGTGGGGCGGAGGCGTCAGGCGGTGGCCTGGCGCGCCCGGTTGCGGGCGGCGCGACGCTTCATCGCGCGGCGCTCGTCCTCGCTGAGGCCACCCCAGACGCCGGAGTCCTGACCGGACTCAAGCGCCCACTGCAAGCACTGCTCGACAACCGGGCAGCGGCGGCAGACGGCCTTGGCTTCCTCGATCTGCAGCAGCGCAGGACCAGTGTTGCCGATGGGGAAGAAGAGCTCCGGGTCTTCCTCGCGGCAAACGGCGTTGTGACGCCAGTCCATGGCTGCTACCTCTCTCGGGTATTACATCGGGATTGCTTGTGAATGTGAACGCTTTCACGAATCCCTCAACAAGTGAAGGGCCTACACCCAGATCTCTGGGGTGGTCCTGTGGATTGAGGAGGGGTTCGGGCTCTCCGTGGGGGCCGATGTCGCGGGCCGTCCCGAGCGCCACTTAGAGATTCGCAAACCTCGGCTGCGGATACAACCCCTTCTGGAAAGTTTTTTTTGATTCCTCGGTGTCGACTAGGTCACAGCCGTACTTCCATGGGGTGGACCCTTGCCTAAACGTTCGAGTGAAAGGACTTTTGCCCCTTCCGCTCACACAATCACACGCAGTGCACGGCGTACGCCTGTGAACGTCACGCTCTTGCGCAGTCCGAGGTGGTCGCCGTCCATCTGAAGGGGGAGCGGGACCTTCGAATGCAAGGTGAACTCACTCAGGTCGTGCAGGGAGAGGGCATGCTTCCCCTGGGGTCCCCGCTCGGGGGACGAAGTGAGCAATTGTGTGGCATACCGGGCGACTGCGGGGGTCGAGAGCTTCTTCAGCCCGAGGACGTCGAGCCCGGTATCGAACGAAGCGCGGGGTGAGGCGTAGAGCGGTCGATTCCCCAGGAAGGACCAAGGCGAGGTATTGCAGATTATGGACAGGACCAGATCCTCCACGGGGTCCTCACCCGTTCGCTCCAACGTGATGGTGCCGTGCCGGCGGTTCGGTTCGTCGAGGAACTGCCGCATCACCTGACGTACATACAGAGCGTGTGTCGAACGTTTGCCCCGTTCCCGCTGTTGCTCCACCCGGCCGACGACGCCCGCGTCGAATCCGAGTCCCGCGCAGAACGTGAACCAGCGCGAGGGCACCGATTCGTCGTCGGTGCCCGGGGTGCCGGCCGCGAATCCGAGGCCGACCGTGCGTTCGCGGCCCTCGCGCAGCGCGTCAAGGAGGGCGCCGGTCGCCTCCACGGCGTCGTTCGGCAGCCCGAGCGCCCGTGCGAAGACATTCGTCGAGCCGCCGGGGACCACCGCGAGCCGGGGGCGGCGCTCCGGGTCGGGGCCCTGGTGCAGCAGACCGTTCACGACCTCGTTGACCGTGCCGTCGCCGCCGAGCGCGACGACCAGCTCGACATCGTCACTCTCCGCCGCCTGCCAGCCGAGGTCCCGGGCGTGCCCGCGGTACTCGGTCGTGACCACTTCGAGTTTCATCTCGCTGGCCAGCGCGTGGATCAGGACGTCACGCGTACGCGCACTTGTGGTGGTTGCAGCGGGATTGACCACGAGGAGAGCACGCATGCGAAGCAGAGTACCTACCGGGGGGTACCGAGCCCAGTCCCGGGTAAGGCCGCGGGCCCCGAGACCGGTTCCTTCCGAGGCCGCGCCTCGGACACCGGGTTCGCCCTCGCGGATTCCACCGGACCCTCACCGACCGGGCGGGCTCCCGCCGCGGCGGGAAAGAAGCTGCCCGCTGGGCGGTGCGGTTTCCCGGGACGGGAAGCGTCCGTCGGGGAGTGGGGGGTTCCCCTGGTGGGGGGCGCCAGAACCTCGCCGTGCGAGCGGGCCGTCGTCGTGGCGGGACAGAAGCTGTCGGCCGGGGGTGCGGGCTTCCGGGGAAGGGCCCCGTCGGGGGTGCAGGTTTCCGGGGAGGGGAAGTGCCCGCCGGGGGGTGGGGGTTTCCCTGGCGGGGGGCGTGGTTCTATCCGAGGCTGCGCCTCGGGCACCGGGCTGGTTGTCGGCGTTCCGTCAGAACGTCGCCGTGCGGGCGGGTCGCCGTCGCGGCGGGAAAGAAGCTGCCCGCTGGGGGCGTGCGGGTCGCCGGTGAGGAGGGTGCGGGGTTCCCGGGAAGGAAGTTCCCTGCCGGGGGCGTGGGTTCCTCTGGCGGGGGGTCTTTTCCGAGGCTGCGGCTCGGGTACGGGGCTCGGCGGCATCGATTCCGTCGGACTCTCGCCGTGCGGGCGGGCCGGCGGGAAAGAAACTGCCCGCTGGGGGTGCGGGTTTCCCGGAAGGGAAGCGCCCGCCGGGGAGTGGGGGTTTCCCTCCTGGAGGGGGGCGTGGTTGCTTCCGAGGATGTGGCTTGGGCGTCGGGCTGGTCGTCGGCGTTCCGCCGGAGCGTAGCCGTGCGTGCGTGCGGGCCGCCGCTGCGGCGGGGAAACGGGGTGCGTGCGGGTTGCCGGTATGGAGACTCCCCGCCGGGGGGCGTTTCCCGGTAAGGAGGCTTTCTGCCTGGAGCGTGGGTTCCCCTGGCGGGGGGTGGTTCTCTCCGAGGCTGCGGCTCGGGCACGGGACTCGGCGGCATAGATTCCGTCGGACTCTCGCCGTGCGGGCGGGCCGGCGGGAAAGAAGCTCCCCCGCCGGGGTGCGGGTTGTCCGGGTTGGAAGTTCCTCGCCGGGCGTGGCGGTTGTGGGTCGGAAGCTCCCGGGGGGAAGCGTGGGGGCGGGCGGACCCACGGGCTACCCTGCTGGGGTGACTTCCGATCGGACCCCCGCCTCTGCTCAGACCGCGCCTGACGCGCCCGAAGGTCCGCGGCCCGGTCGGCTGACGGTCGCCGCCTCGCTCGCCGCCCTGGAGGGTCTGGCGCTCGCCGCGGCCGGTGTCTACCTGCTCGTCATGGGTCTCGCGGGCAAGCCGGACAACGCCCAGCAGGCGGAGACCGGCGGGGTCACGCTCATCGTCCTGGCGCTCCTTCCGCTGCTCGCCGCGCGCGGACTGCTCAAGCGGCGGAGCTGGAGCCGGGGCCCGGCGATCATCACTCAGATCATGGCGCTGCCGGTGGCCTGGACGCTGCTTCAGGCGGACAGCATGCTCATTCCCGGCGGGATCGCCCTGGCGGTGGTCGCCGTGACAGCCCTTGTCCTGCTGGTCAATCCGACGACGACCGAGGCACTGGGCATCCGCGGACCGGGCAGCGACCCGAAGTAGGCTCTGGTCCTCATTCCTCCACGAGTAGCTTCTCGCGCAGTTGGGCCAGGGTGCGGGCCAGCAGCCGGGAGACATGCATCTGCGAGATGCCGACCTCCTGCGCGATCTGCGACTGCGTCATGTTCCCGAAGAACCGCAGCAGCAGGATCCTCTTCTCCCGGGGCGGCAGGTCCTCCAGGAGCGGCTTCAGGGACTCGCGGTACTCGACGCCTTCCAGCGCCTCGTCCTCCGCGCCGAGGGTGTCCGCGACGGCCGGTGACTCGTCGTCCGTGTCGGGGACGTCCAGGGACAGCGTGGAGTAGGCGTTCGCCGACTCCAGGCCCTCCAGGACCTCTTCCTCGGAGATCGCCAGCTTCCCGGCGAGTTCGTGGACCGTGGGGGAGCGGCCGTGCTGCTGGGACAGTTCGGCGGTCGCCGTGGTCAGCGCGAGCCGCAGTTCCTGGAGCCGCCGGGGCACCCGGACCGCCCAGCCCTTGTCCCGGAAGTGCCGCTTGATCTCCCCGACGACGGTCGGCGTCGCGTACGTGGAGAACTCGACACCGCGCTCCGGGTCGAAACGGTCCACGGACTTGATCAGACCGATGGTGGCGACCTGCGTCAGATCGTCCAGGGGCTCACCGCGGTTACGGAAACGGCGGGCCAGGTGCTCCACGAGCGGGAGGTGCATCCGGACGAGCTGGTTGCGCAGCTCCGCGTACTCCGTGCTGCCGTCGGGCAGTTTGCGCAGCTCGATGAACATCGCCCGCGCGGCCGTCCGGTCCGGCGCCCCGCCCCGCGCCCGCTCGGGCACCACGAGGTCCTCGGGTACGTCGGCCACCTCGGGTACGTCCACCCGCTCCGGCTGCTGGGGCTCGTCGCCGTGCCCGGACGCGTCGGCCTGTCCCGGCACCGCACCGCCCGCCGCACCGCCCATCGCACCGCCCGTCGGTGCGTCCGGCGTGCTCTGGCCGCCCTGCGCGCCCACTTCCCGCTCACCGGATCGTTCGTGCTCAGTCATGTATCCCGCCCTCCCCCAGCCACCGCTGGGAGGTGCCCCCGGCCCGTCGCCCCGGCCGGACGCCGTCTCGCGTCCGTGCCCGGGGTTCCTCGGCTCACTCGGCTCTGCCTGCTCCGACGCTTCGGCCGTACCGGCCGCATCCCCGCAGGTGTCCTCGGGGTGCGGCCTGGCCTGCTGTTCGGGGATGCCGTGCGGCGTGCGTCCTGAACCGCTCCGGTTGCCGCGCTCTTCGTCCCGCACCGGCCCTTCCCCGTTCCTCACGCCGGCCCGGGTCCCGCGCCGCGCTGTTTGTAGAGGCTGATCGAGACGGTCTTGTCCTCGGCGACGGTGGAGTCGACCTTGCCCGCGAGGGCCGACAGGACGGTCCAGGCGAAGGTGTCCCGCTCGGGTGCGCGGCCGTCGGTGGTCGGGGCCGCGACCGTGACTTCGAGCGAGTCGTCGACGAGCCGGAAGACGCAGCTGAGCACCGAGCCCGGCACGGCTTGCTGGAGCAGGATCGCGCATGCCTCGTCCACCGCGATGCGGAGGTCCTCGATCTCGTCGAGGGTGAAGTCCAAACGCGCCGCGAGTCCGGCCGTGGCCGTCCGCAGCACCGACAGGTAGGCACCCGCAGCGGGCAGCCGGACTTCCACGAAGTCCTGGGTCCCGGGCTCGCCTGCGATCTGGGACACCCTCACCTCCAAGGTGGTACACACTCTTTCGGGGCCCCGAGGGTCGTCCCCCGGGTGACGCGCAACATGGTTCAGCGGTGACGCTATCGCGCTGACGACAGACCTGTCCCGGGGACCCCGTCCCTCGCTGTCACTCATCGTATGCCTATGAGTACGGACAGTGGCTAGGGGTCTGCGGGCCTCGAAGGGAAGTCCGCGCGCCGGGATGACGTACCCAGGCACTGTACGGCCGAACCGTCCTGATCGCGGCGGCCTCCCGGCACCGGGCGGTGGCCCGCTCAGACCAGCACCGTGTCCGCGAAGCACCAGCGCCAGCTCTCGCCGGGCTCGAACGTCCGCATGATCGGATGTCCGGAGTCCTTGAAATGCCCCGTCGCGTGCCGCAGCGGCGAGGAGTCGCAGCAGCCGATGTGCCCGCATTGAAGGCACTTGCGCAGCTGTACGGGATGGGTGCCCGCGGCCACGCATTCGAGGCAGGTCTCGCTCAGCGCGGTGGGCTCTGGTTCCGGAAGCACAAAGACGTGCGAGCACTCCTTCATGATGGCCAGGTTACGTCCGCTCGCGACCCTCCGTAGGTCGACGGAACGAGGAGGGCCTGTCCCATGGACGCGCTGTCACTGGTGGCACTGATCGCGGCGAGCGCCGCCGTGGCCGGCGCCGCCCGCAGGACCCCCGTACCCGCCCCGCTGCTCCTGGTCGCGGTCGGCCTGATCGCGTCCTACGTGCCCGGGGTCCCGCAGTACACGCTCGACCCGCACATCGTGCTGCCGCTGATCCTGCCGCCGCTGCTCCAGACCGCGGCCATGGAGAGTTCCTATCTCGACCTGCGCGCGAACATCCGCCCGGTGGCGCTGCTGTCCGTCGGATACGTGCTCTTCGCGACCCTCGCCGTCGGCTGGCTCGCGTATCTGATCATCCCGGGTCTGCCGCTGACCGCCGCGCTCGTGCTCGGCGCGGTGATCGCGCCGCCGGACGCCGTGGCCGCGACCGCCATCGCACGCCGTTCGGGTCTGCCGTCGCGGATCACCACCATCCTTCAGGGTGAGTCCCTGGTGAACGACGCGACCGCGATCACCGCGTACAAGGTCGCCCTGGCCGCAGCGATCGGCGAGGGCGCGAGCTGGGCGGGCGGTATCCGGGAGTTCCTGGTGGCGGCGCTCGGCGGGGTCGGTATGGGGCTGCTCCTGATGGTGCCGATCCACTGGCTGCGCACCCACCTCAAGGAGGCGCTGCTCCAGAACACGCTGTCGCTGCTCGTGCCCTTCGCCGCGTACGCCGCCGCCGAGCAGGTCGGGGCGTCCGGCGTGCTCGCCGTGGTCGTCGTCGCGCTCTACCTCGGTCACCGGTCCTGGCAGGTCGACTTCGAGACCAGACTCCAGGAGGCGGCCGTCTGGAAAATGGTGTCGTTCATCCTGGAGTCGTCGGTGTTCGCCCTGATCGGCCTGCAACTGCCGGTCGTCCTCAAGGGACTCGGCGCCTACGGGGGAACGGACGTCATCTGGTACGCCATTGCCCTCTTCGTCGTCGTGGTGGCGGTCCGCTTCGTGTGGTCGTACCCGGCGACGTATCTGCCGCTGTGGATGTCCAGACGGATCCGGGAACGCGAGGGGATCGTGGACTGGCGGCGGCCCCTCATCATCAGCTGGGCGGGCATGCGGGGCGTGGTGTCGCTGGCCGTCGCCTTCTCGATCCCGCTCACCTTGCACAACGGATCGGACTTCCCGGCCCGCAATCTGGTGCTCTTCCTGACCTTCACGACCGTCATCGGGACCCTCGTCGTGCAGGGTCTGTCGCTGCCCGGTCTGATCCGGCTCCTGAAACTGCCGGGGCGTGACGCGCAGGCCGAGACCCTCGCCGAGGCGCAGGCCCAGGCCGCCGCGTCCCGGGCCGCCGACCAACGCCTCGACGAACTCCTCCAGGACGAGCGCAACGCCCTGCCCGAACCGCTCGTGGACCGGCTCAGGACGGTCCTGGAACGGCGCCGCAACGCCGTCTGGGAGCGGCTCGGCCAGTCCAACCCGGTGACCGGCGAGTCCGCCGACGACACATACCGCAGGCTCACCCGGGAGATGATCGCGTCCGAGCGTGAGGTGTTCGTCCGGCTGCGGGACGCGCGGGTCATCGACGACGAGCTGATGCGGACGCTGCTGCGCCGGCTCGATCTGGAGGAGGCGGCGGCCTATCGCGAGGAGTCGACCTGACCGGCACCCGTCCGGTCCGTGCCCGAGGGGAAGGGGCGGCCGGTGATGACGGCGGCGACGCGGGTGCCGGGGGCGAAGGCGCCCTCCTCGGTGAGGGTGAGGAGTGCCTTCAGCATTTTGGCGACATAGAGACGTTCCACGGGGAGTCCATGGCGCTCCTCGAAGTCCTCGGCGAACGCGTCCAGGGCAGGGTCGGTACGGGCGTAGCCACCGCCGTGGAACCGGTCGTCCAGCCACCAGTCGCCGCGCGGGCCGCCGAACGCCGCCCGTTGCATGGCCCGTATCTCCTCGCCGAGGAAACCGCCCCCGACCACCGGGACACCGAGGGCGCGCTGCCCGGGGCCAAGGCCCGCTGCGAGTCCGGCCAGGGTGCCGCCGGTGCCGCAGGCGACCGCGACCACATCGACCGGACCGGCGGCCCCGACGGCACCGGCGGCGTCGCGCAGTTCGGTGCCGAGTGCCGTGCAGCCGCGTACCGCGAGGGTGTTGCTGCCGCCCTCCGGGACGGCGTACGCGTCCTCGGCACCGGCCCGGCGCAGCAGCCCGGCCAGCACTTTGGGTTCACCCTTGCGGCGGTACATCGATCTGTCGATGAAACAGAGCCGCATCCCGTCGGCCACGCACCGCGCGAGTGACGGGTTGAGCGGGCGTCCGGCCAGTTCATCGCCCCGGACGACACCGATCGTGGGCACGCCGAGCAACCGCCCGGCGGCGGCCGTGGCCCGCAGATGATTCGAGTAGGCCCCGCCGAAGGTCACCACCGCGCGGCCCCGGGCGGCGGCGAGACTGGGAACGAGCTTGCGCCACTTGTTCCCGCCGATGTCCGGGTGGATGAGGTCGTCCCGCTTGAGCACGAGCCGGACCCCGTGCGCGGTCCACCGGGGATCGTCGACGGGGTGCAGGGGCGAGGGCAGCCGGGGGTGCAGCGCCTCGTGGAGGGGCGCGGCGGCATCGGTGGGCGGGACGGCATCGGCGGGCGGGGTGGTGCTCATCGCCCCATTGAAACCCCGGTGCGACCAGGGCCGCACCCCTACCCCAGACGGTCCCGGATCCGTCCCCGCATGGAGTTCATCGTGAACCCCTTGGGGTCGATCTTTCCCGGCTGCCATTCCAGGTGGCCGATCACGGAGCGTTCCGTCCAGCCGTGCCGCCGGCAGATCGCGGCTGCCGCGCGCTCGATGGCTTCGAGCTGGGCGGCCGGCCAGGGGTCCTTGCCGTCGCCGAGGTTCTCGCATTCGAAGCCGTAGAAGCGGGCGTTGCCGTCGGTGTTGGCCTCGTTGTCCTTGGGGAGCGCGGTCTCGGCGATGACGGCGCGCAGGACGTCGTCGTCGCCGAGTCCCGCGTGGTTGGCCCGGCCGTACCCGACGAGGTGGACCTTGCCGTTCTTGGTGATGACGCCGTGGCACAGGGGGCCCGGCAGCGACGCGTACCCCTTGCGGCAGATGTCGACGGTGTGGGCGCTGCCCGATGTCACGGTGTGATGGATCATCACGCCGTGCACCGGGCCCCACTTGCCCTTGTGATTGCGGTTGTGGTGCCGCCAGTCGCCCACCTGGGCGACGGTCAGCCCCTCGTCCTTCAACGCGTCCAGGAAACTGCTCGCGGACAAGGGAGTGGCCATGACCGTCTCCTTCGCGGAGCGCGACGGCCGCCGGACGCGGACCGCCTCCTATCGCGCTTGTACCGCAACGGCCGCGCCCGTCACACGTATTCAGTACGTGTTCGGGCGGGCGTGCGAGCCGATCCGGTCAGATCCGGTCAGTGAGGGGTCCGGCCCGGCGGTGCGTCGGCGGCGCGGTCCGGCGATGCGTCAGCCGTGTGGCCCGGCACGTGGCCTGGCGGTGCGTCAGGCGCGTTGCCCGGCATGTGGCCTGATGGTGCGTCCGGCGTCCGGCCTGGCGGTGCGTCCGCCGGGCCGGACGCTGGGCCGGTCGGTGGTTCAGCCGCGCAGGAAGCTGTCGCCGTGCGTCGCGATGTGGCTCTCCAGGGCCTGGAGCGCCTGCGCCGTGGCGTCCGGCGAACCGCTGCCCCGCCGCTCCGCGTAGTAGGCGGCGCCCAGCTTCTTCAGCAGATCGCCACCCGCGCGCTGTGCCTGGACGTCATCGATCTTCTGCTTGCCCTGCGTGAGCCCGCGCTGGGCCTGCTCTTTCGCGCGGTCCAGAAAACCTGCCATGGGAAACGACTCCTGTCGGTCGTGCGAGTTCGGATTCGCGAGTGCGAGTACGGCGGATGCGCGTACCCGGTGAACGGTCGGACAGATCATGGAGTTCCCCCGGACGAAAGGCGTACGCCGCGCCGAGAGAAAACGTCACTGTGCCCCGTCCGGGGGCTTCCATTCCCGCTCGTTTGTGTAATGGCAGCGGCACGGTCCGTGCTGAAAGGCTTCTGCCCGCAGGTCAGTGCAGCATCGGGAGGGCGAATTCATGTCGGTAGGCGAAGAGATCCGCACAGAGCAGTCGACGCCTCAGCAGAGTCTTGGCACATCGGCCGCGCGGAATCTGGCCACCACCACCAAGTCGGCACCGCAGATGCAGGAGATCAGCTCGCGCTGGCTGCTGCGGATGTTGCCGTGGGTGAATGTTCAGGGCGGCACGTACCGAGTGAACCGGAGGCTGAGCTACTCCGTAGGTGACGGCCGGGTGACGTTTGTGAAAACCGGCGACGAGGTGCGGGTCATCCCCGCGGAGCTGGGCGAACTGCCCGTGCTGCGCGACTTCGGGGACCAGGAGGTGCTGGGCCGGCTCGCTGAGCGCTGCGTCCAGCGGGAGTATGCGGCGGGGGATGTGATCACCTCGTTCGGCAGTCCGTCGGACGCGGTGTTCCTGCTGGCGCACGGCAGGGTCGAGAAGGTCGGCACCGGGCCGTACGGCGATGACGCGGTCCTGGGCGTCCTCGCCGACGGGGCGTATTTCGGGGAGCAGGCGCTCATCGACCCGGACGCGATCTGGGAGTACACCGCGCGCGCGGCGACGGCGTGCACCGTGCTCGCGCTGCCCCGGCAGGAGCTGGAACAGGTGGCGGAGCGCAGCGAATCGCTCCGTGACCACCTCCAGCAGTTGCTGTCGGTGCCGGAGCAGCGCGCGAACAAGTACGGCGAGAAGCAGATCGACCTCTCGGCGGGCCATGTCGGCGAGGCGGTCCTGCCGGGCACCTTCGTGGACTACGACGCGGCGCCGCGTGAGTACGAACTGAGCGTCGCCCAGACGGTCCTGCGCATCCACACGCGCGTGGCCGACCTCTACAACCAGCCGATGAACCAGACCGAGCACCAGTTGCGGCTCACGGTCGAGGCACTGAAGGAGCGCCAGGAGCACGAACTGATCAACAACCGCGAGTTCGGCCTGCTCAACAACTGTGAGTACGAGCAGCGGATCCAGCCGCACGACGGTGCGCCGAGCCCCGACGACCTGGACGAACTCCTCAGTCGGCGGCGGGGATCCAAACTCTTCCTGGCCCATCCGAAGGCGATCGCCGCGTTCGGCCGCGAGTGCAACAAGCGGGGTCTGGTCCCCGAGAGCATCGAGGTCGCGGGCAGCCGCATCCCGACCTGGCGCGGGGTGCCGATCTTCCCGAGCAACAAGATCCCGATCTCCGACGCCCGTACGACCTCGATCATCTGCATGCGTACGGGGCAGGACGAGCAGGGCGTCATCGGCCTCCAGCAGTCGGGCATCCCGGACGAGATCGAGCCGAGCCTGTCCGTCCGCTTCATGGGCATCAGCGAGCAGGCGATCATCTCGTACCTGGTGACGGCGTACTACTCGGCCGCGGTCCTGGTGCCCGACGCGCTGGGAGTCCTGGAGAACGTAGAGATCGGCCGCTGGCGGTGACGTACACCGACACCGGGCCGGATGTCGTACCGCCAAGGACACCGTCCGAGGGAGGTGCGGGTGTCGGCGCCGGCGCCGGCGCGGGAGTGGACGTCGGCAATGGCGAGGCCATGGCGATCCTGGAGCGGGCCAGGACCGGCGTCGATCCGGAGCTACGGCGGGCGATCGAGGGCCTGCCGGGCTCGACGCGCCGTATCGCGCGCTACCACTTCGGCTGGGAGCACGCTGACGGCAGCCCGGCCGCGGGCAACGCGGGCAAGGCGATCCGGCCCGCGCTCGTCCTCACCGCGGTCCGCGCGCTCGGCGGACAGCCCGCGACGGCCGTACGGGCCGCCGCCGCCGTGGAGTTGACCCACAACTTCACCCTGCTGCACGACGACGTGATGGACCGCGACGCCACCCGCAGGCACCGCCCCACCGCGTGGACCGTGTTCGGCGACGCCGACGCGATCCTCGCCGGGGACGCGCTCCAGGCACTGGCGCACCGGCTGCTTGCCGAGGACCCGCACCCCGCGGCCTCGACGGCGGCGGCCCGGCTCGCCGCCTGCGTGATCGAACTGTGCGCGGGACAGCAGGCCGACACCGCCATGGAGCGTCGCAGTCCGCATGAGGTGACGCTCGACGACAGCCTCGCCATGGCCGAGGCGAAGACAGGGGCGCTGATCGGCTGCGCCTGTGCCCTGGGAGCGCTGTACGCGGGCTCGGGAGAGGAGGAGGTGGAAGCGCTGGACGCGTTCGGCCGGGAGGCGGGGCTCGCGTTCCAGCTCATCGACGACGTGATCGGCATCTGGGGGGACCCGCGCCGCACCGGCAAGCCCGCGGGGGCCGATCTCCTGGCCCGTAAGAAATCCCTGCCCGTGGTCGCCGCGCTGGCCTCGGGCACCCCGGCGGCGGCCGAACTCGCCGAGTTGTACGAGGCACCGCCCGACGAGGCCGATCTCGAACGGACCGTGCAGGCCGTGGAGGCGGCCGGCGGCCGGGACTGGGCGCAGCTCCACGCGGCGGACCGGATGGCACGCGCGGTGCACCAGTTGTCCCGCGCGGTCCCCGATCCGGAGGCGGCGGGCGGACTCCTCGCCTTGGCGGAATTCGTGACGCGCCGCACGGCATAGCCGCGGGTTCCGAAGTACGGGCGCCAGGTCCGGAGTGGGGGGAGTGCGGGCTCCGGACCGGGGGCGTCGGGGGGCGAGTGGGCGGGACGGCAACCAGCCGTTCCGCCCACTCGGCGTGCGATCACCGTCCCCTGGCTAGGCTGCGACGCCGCGGGGCTGCGGCACAGGGCCGGGCCCGGGGACCAAGAGGTGGACGGATGGACGGCAGGGACCTGACGATCCGGACGGCGGGGGAGAGGGACCGGGAGGCCGTGACCAGACTTCTGGACGTGGCGTTCCAGAACGACCCGGTGAGCAGTTGGGTGTTCCCGGACCCGGAGCACCGGCGCACGACACACAAGTTCCTGATGGGGGCGTTCCTCGACATCGTGCTGAGTGAGGGGCGGGTCGACCTCACGGAGGACGGTGACGCGGTGGCGCTGTGGCTGTCGATACCGGACACCGAGGGGGGTGCGGACGGTGCGGAGGACGACGGTCCGGCGCAGTTTCGGGCGGCGGTCGACCCGGACAACGAACGCGTGGAAATCGTGGCCCGGTTGACCGGCGAGATCCACCCGGAGGGCGCCGCGCACGAGTATCTGCTGCTCATCGCGGTGCATCCGGACCGGCAGGGCGAGGGCCTGGGGACCGCGCTGATGCGGCCGGTGTTCGACCGGTGCGACCGGGACGGCGTTGCCGCGTATCTGGAGGCGAGCAGTGAGCGCAGTCGCGAGCTGTACGAGAAGCTCGGCTTCCGCTTCATGGGCCGGACCGTGGACCTGCCGGACGGACCCCCGATGTGGCCGATGTGGCGGGCCCCGCGGTCGGGCTGAGCGGGAGGGCTGAGCGGGCGGGCCGGTTCGGGGCGCCGACTTAATTCCCTTGTAACCACTGCACTCGTACCACTATAACTGAAGTGGTAAGCGTCCGAACGGGGGCGGTGTCGGGCCGGTGAAGGGAACTGTTTTGCGCAAGTTGACCTATTTCGTGGCCGTGTCGATCGACGGGTTCATCGGGGGTCCCGACGGTGACGCGGGGATGTTCATGCCGTATGTGGACGAGGAGTTCCTCGGGTTCCTCAAGGGGGAGTACCCGGAGACGATCTCCGCCGAAGGGCGCCGGATCCTCGGCCTCCAGGACCTGAAGAACCGCCACTTCGACACCGTCGTCCAGGGCCGCGCCAGCTATGACCTGGCCCTGGCCACCGACATCACCAGCCCGTACGGACATCTGCGCGAGTATGTCGCCTCGCGCACCCTGGAGAAGTCGCCCGACCCGAATGTCGAGATCATCTCCGACGACCTGGTCGGCAGGGTCCGTGAACTCAAGGCGAAGGACAGCGAGTTCGGCATCTGGCTGTGCGGAGGCTCGAAGATCGCCGGCGAACTGGTCGACGAGATCGACGAACTCGTCCTCAAGACGTACCCGGTGATCCTCGGTTCGGGCATGCCGATGTTCGGCTCACCGCTCGCGGTCGACGCGTTCACGCTGGACTCGGTGCGGACGTTCGCCAACGGGGTGCTGGTACGGACGTACAGCCGGACGGCGTGAGGGAGTCGGGGCCGCGCCGGTATCGTCGGCGCCTGTGACCGCACCGACCGGACCGACCGGAGGGACCGTACGAGGGTTCCTGGCCGTGGCGCCCCAGTACACCCCGACCCGGGACCTGCTGGCGGCGGCGGCGCGGCGGCGGGGATTTACGGAGGCGCGGGCATTTACGGGGGCGAGGGAGCCGGCCTCCCCCTGACCTGCCTTCCGCTCTCCCGGTACAGGTCAGCGAAGTGGTCACCTGGGCGGCCGAGTTCCGGCTGTTCGTCGTAGACGGCGAGGTCCGCACCGGACCACGGCGCCGCCGACACGTGGGGGGTGGTGGAGGCCAACATGGCGTGGTTCAGCGCCTGTTACGCCGCCGACCCGGACCGGGCCCTGGACACGGTGCTGCGCGCCGCCGGTCCCCGCGAGGACGTACCCGAGCGGGATCTGCCGTTCGTGCGGGGCCGTCGAGGGGCGGAGCGGTGTCGAGGGGCAGAGCGGCGCTCGTGACGAAGCGGACGCGCCTTCGTGACGAAGCGGACGCCCCCCGCGTGGCCCGTCAGCCCTTGAGTCGCTCCGCCAGTTCCTCGTCGTCCGTGACGAACCACGTCTGCTGCCCCCGGTTGCACTCGCGGACGAAGTCCCGTAGCGCCGAACTGTCCGCCGTATGAGCGGAGATGTCGCCGAGAACCACGAGCCCCATGCGGTAGTTGACGAACTTCTGGACGATGTCGCCGGCGACACGCGTACGCAGCTCGAAGAACGCCTGATCGAACCGCTCGACGGGAACGACGACCCACCGGGCCCCCTGATACCCGGCGTCACCGATCAGATCCAGCGCATCCCTCTCACTGCCGATCGGCTCACCGTCGGCAGGGCACATCAGAACCGGCACGTCATGGACCGTCACCAAGCTACTCATGGGACCGAGGCTAACCGCGCCTCCGAACAGGCTCGAAACCGGCCCGTGACACGCCTCAACTCACCTACGAAACCGACCACTTACTCCTGTACGCTGATCGACTTCAATGCGATACCCGATGCGGTCGGCGCCGGTACGGACGCGGAACGCGGGACGCGGGATGGATGGCGGGGGCGTCATGAGCACCGAGGAAGCCGGCGGTGGTACCGGGGAAGAGCGCGGTGTCGAGCTGGCGGTTCACCCGCACACCGAGCTGGGCTCGCTGCGGAAATGGCTGACACTCGCCTCGATTCCGGAAGCGGAGATCCGCCAGATCCCCGGTACGCCCGGTCCCGGGGAGCAGGGTGCGTTCGATGTGCTGAGCGTGCTGGCCGCCAGTACCGGACTGGTCGCCGCGATCAAGATCCTGCCGCAGTATCTGCGGGCGAGGCGCAGCGATGTCTCCGTCACCGTGGAGGTGCGCGGAAAGAAGCTGACGGTCGACGCCCGCAATGTCGAGGAGGTCATGCCGATCCTGGAGCGGCTCCTCGATGACTGACCGACCGCTGACCGACCGGCCGCTGTACGACTACGAGCGGTCCCGAGCCGTGCTGATCGGTACCTCGGTCTACGACCATCTCCCCACGGTCCGTGCCGCGGAGCACAGCCTGAACCGTATGTACCGGCTGCTCACCGGTCCGCGGTGCGGCTGGCCGTCCCGACAGGTGACCGTGGTGCCCAATGAGCCGGGCCCCGGCGACCTGCCCGACCGGCTGCTCGACCTGTTCGAGAACATCACCGATGTGGCGCTGTTCTACTACGTCGGGCACGGTCAGCTCGATGACGAGGACCAGCTCTGTCTGGGCCTGGTCGGCTCCCGCCGCGAGGCGCACCGCCGGGCCACCACCAGCCTGCCGTTCTCGGCCGTACGCCGGGCCCTGGTGCACTGCGCCGCCGCCACCAAGGTGGTCATGCTGGACTGCTGCTTCTCCGGTCTCGCCACCCACCGCGAACACACCCTCGCCGGGTCGGCGGCGGACGTACTCGAACGGGCATCGCGGACCGGCGCCTACACCATGACCGCCAGCAGCGCCGACAACACCGCCTGGTTCGAGTCCACCGGCCAACTGGCCGAACCTCAGACCTATTTCACCAAGTACCTCGCCGATCTGGTCGAGGCCGGGATCCCCGGTCAGCCGGCCGGGCTGAAGCTGCATCCGCTGTTCACCCGGCTGCACGACAACCTGGTGCGCGACGGCCGGCCCATCCCTCAGGAACGCAGCGTCGACGCGGCCCGGGACTTCGTGTTCGCCCGCAACGCCGCCCCACCGGAGACGATCGTCGACCCCGAGGAGGAGCTGGCCCGATTACGGCGGCGGGTCGCCGAGATCGAGGCCAGGGAACTCACCCTCCAGGCGGAGGCCGAGGAGCGCAACCGCGAGGTGCGACTGCTGCGGGAACAGGCCCGGCTTGCCAGGAGCGGACCGGACGCCGAGCAACTCCGTACCGCCGAACATGAGTTGGAGGGCGCCACCGCGGCGCAGGACGCCGTCCACGCCGCGCGGGAGCAGGCCGCCGCGGAACTCCGCAAGGACGTCGCCGAGCGGTCCCCCGTCTCCACCGTCCTGGGCATCGACGTCACCGAGCACCGGCTCCCCAACGGCCTGCGGGTGGTGCTCTCCGAGGACCACAACACCCCGGTCGCCGCCGTGAACATCTGGTACGACGCCGGCTCCCAGCACGACCCCGAGGGACGCACCGGCCTGGCGCACCTCTTCTGCATGCTGATGTTCCAGGGCTCCCGCCAGGTCAAGGGGAACGGCCACTACCAACTGGTGCAGGAGGCCGGGGGCTCACTCAACGGCTCCACCAGCTTCGAGCGCGCCAACTACTTCCAGACCGTGCCCGCCCACCAGGTGGAGCGGGTGCTCTGGTTGGAGGCCGACCGTATGGGCTCGCTGCTCGACAGCATGGACGAGCAGTCGATGGAATGGGCGCGCGACCTCGTCAGGAACGAACGCCGACAGCGCTACGACAACGTGCCCTACGGCAACGCGTTCGAGCGACTGGTCGCCCTGTCCTACCCGGAGGGCAGCCCGTACCACCACTCGCCCATCGGCTCGAACGCCGACCGGGACGCGGTCACGCTGCACGAGGCGCGCGCGTTCTTCCGTAGCTACTACACGCCCGACAACGCCGTGCTCTCCGTGGTCGGGGACATCGACCCCGAACAGACCCTCGCCTGGGTGGAGAAGTACTTCGGCTCCATCCCGGCGAGCGGCCACCGGCCCGTACCGCGCTCCGGCGAGCTGACGGTCCACGCGATGACCGGCGAGCGGCGCGAGCACCTGGTCGACGACGTACCGGCCTCCGCCCTGATGGCCGCCTACCGGTTGCCGCACGACGGCACCCGCGCGGCCGACGCCGCGGACCTCGCGCTCACCGTCCTCGGCGGCGGCGAATCCAGCCGCCTCTACAACCGGCTGGTGCGCCGCGACCGTCTCGCCGTCGCAGCCGGCTTCGGTCTGCTACGGCTCGTCGGCGCGCCCTCGCTCGGCTGGCTGGACATCAAGGCCGCCGGCCACCCGGGCATCGAGACCCTGGACGCCATCGAGGCCGCCGTCGACGAGGAGCTGACCCGCTTCGCCATCGACGGCCCCACCCCCTCGGAACTGGAGCGGGCCCAGGCACAACTGGAACGCGAATGGCTGGACCGCCTGGGAACCGTCGCCGGCCGCGCCGACGAACTCTGCCGCTACGCCGTCCTCTTCGACGACGCCCAACTCGCCAAGGGCACCGTGGCCAACCTCCTCGACATCACCCCCGAGGAAATCCGCAACATCGCCAACCGCTTCCTCGACCACGACAACAGGGCCCTCCTGACCTACGAGCCGTCGACGGACCGCTGACACAGGACCGCTGACAGAGGACCGCTGACGGAGGACCACTGCCACAGGACCACGGCCACAAAAGAAGCCCGCACTCGCCCCGTCATGTGTGCGGGGCAGGTGCGGGCCGGTAGGCGATGTGACCCGGGGGATGTCCGGGTCAGGCCGCCCGGTCAGGGTCACGCCTTCTTGGTCTCCCAGAAGATCTTGTCGATCTGGGCGATGTGGTCCAGGGCCTTCTGGCCGGTCGCCGGATCCGTGGACGCCTTCGCGGCCGAGAGGGCCTTGAGAGTGTCGTTGACCAGCTGGTGCAGCTCCGGGTACTTCTCGAAGTGCGGGGGCTTGAAGTAGTCGCTCCAGAGCACCGAGACATGGTGCTTGGCCAGTTCGGCGCGCTGCTCCTTGATGACCGTGGCGCGGGCCTGGAAGTGCGGGTCGTCGTTGGCGGCCATCTTTTCCTGCACGGCCTTCACCGACTCCGCCTCGATGCGGGCCTGGGCCGGGTCGTAGACACCGCAGGGCAGGTCGCAGTGCGCGCTGACCTTGACCTTGGGGGCAAACAGGCGGGAGAGCATTGAGCTGTCCTTCCTCGTGATCGTCTTCTCAGGTGGGACATTACTCCGTGAGAGACGGGTTTTCGCGAGTGCCCCCATGGGCTTAGGACAAAAGTCCAGGGTGAGACTGGGACTGGTGGAGGAACGGACCGGGAGGTGGCTGATGCCGGAAACAGCGGAAGACCAGGAGGTCCGCGCGCTGTTCGGGATCGCTGAGGTGGAGGGGCCGTCCATGGTGCCCACGCTGTACCAGGGAGACCAGGTACTCGTGCGATACGGCGCCCGGGTGAAGCCCGGAGACGTGGTCGTCCTGCGTCATCCGCTTCAGCAGAATCTGCTGATCGTCAAACGCGCGGTGGAGCGCAGGGACGGCGGCTGGTGGGTGCTCGCCGACAATCCGGGCGCCGGCGCGGACAGCACGGTGTACGGCTCCGTGCCCGAGGAGTTCGTCCTGGGCCGGGTCCTGGGCCGCTACCGGCCGCGCCGCCGGGAGCCGGGTCAGCGGCCGTGGGCGGGTGTCGTCACGTGGGCGGTGTCGGCCGTCCGGCCGACGCTCCCCGCACGATCCGGTCGATCCGCCTGGTTCTCACGGTCCGCCCGGTCCGCCTCCAAGCGCTTGCGCGCACGGTAGGCGGCCACATTGGCACGGGTCGCACAGCGGTCCGAGCAGTACCGCCGTGACCGGTTGGTCGAGGTGTCGAGATAGGCGTTGCGGCACGGCGCTGCCTCGCACAGGCCGAGCCGGTCCACGCCGTACTCGGTGAGATGGAAGGCGAGCCCCATCGCGGCGATCGCCGCGTACCCGGCGGTCGCGTTCGACGGGTGGTCGGCGAGGTGCATGTGCCACAGCGGGCGACCGTCGTCGTCCCGGTGGTCGTGCCCCGAGATCTGCGGGCTGACCGGGAACTCCAGGAGGAGTGAGTTGAGGAGGTCCACGGCGAGCGTCTCGTCGCCGCCGTCCGCCGCCTCGAAGACGGACCGCAGCCGTCCCCGCACCGAGCGGAAGCGGGTCACATCGGCGTCCGTGGTGCGCCGCGCCGCCGACGTATTGGCGCCGAACAGGTCACGTACCGCGTCGACCGACGTCAGCGCGTCCTTGCCCCGGCCCGGCTCCTCGCTGTTGACCAGACGTACGGCGTAGTCCGAGTAATAGGCCAGTTCCACTTGTAGTCCTTACGGGGGCGGTCTATCGTCGGGAAAACGGTGAGTAATGACTGCATCTGCTACCAGGGTATTACCGAGTGGCCAAGCGTAGTACGTGGAGCGTTCTGCCGAGCGGGTCCCAAGGTGCTGAGGATGAGGAGTGTCGATGACGGAGACGACGGGGACGACCGAGGCGGCGGCCGGTGCCGACTGGCGGGCCTGGCAGGAGAGCTGGGACCGCCAGCAGGAGTGGTACATGCCGGACCGCGAGGAGCGGTTCCGGGTCATGCTGGACATGGTCGAGGCGACGGTCGGCCCCGAACCCCGCGTACTGGACCTCGCCTGCGGTACGGGCAGTATCACGGACCGCCTCCTGACGAGGTTCCCGAACGCCGTCAGTACCGGCGTCGACCTCGACCCGGCGCTGCTCACCATCGCCGAGGGCACCTTCGCGGGGGATGACCGTGTCTCCTTCGTGACCGCCGACCTCGCCGACCCGGAGTGGACGCACCGGCTGCCGTATCCCACGTACGACGCCGTCCTCACCGCCACCGCCCTCCACTGGCTGCACCAGGAACCGCTCGCCGCGCTGTACGGGCGGCTCGCCACCGTCGTCCGGGACGGCGGGGTCTTCATGAACGCCGACCACATGATCGACGAGTCCACGCCCCGGATCAATGCCGCCGAGCGCGCGCACCGGCACCTCCAGATGGATCGGGCCAAGGCGGCGGGCGCGCTCGACTGGGCCGAATGGTGGGAGCTGGCCGCCCAGGACCCGCTGCTCGCCGCGCCCACGGCCCGCCGCTTCGAGATCTACGGCGAGCACGCGGACGGCGACACCCCCTCGGCCGCGTGGCACGCCCGCGTCCTGCGCGAACACGGCTTCGCGGAGGCCCGACCGGTCTGGCGCTCACCGTCGGACGCGCTGGTCCTGGCCATCAAGTAGCCTCCCCCGCACCCCACAGCTCGTACGCGGTACGGAACATGTCGGAGGGGCGGTACGGAACATCCCGTACCGCCCCTCCGCGCGCATCCCTCGTCCCGCGCGCCGGCGCTACAGCACCTTCGACAGGAAGGACTGCGTCCGCTCGTGCTGAGGGTTGGTCAGCACCTCGCGGGGATGGCCGGATTCGACGACCACACCGCCGTCCATGAAGACCAGCGAGTCACCGACCTCACGCGCGAAACCCATCTCATGGGTGACCACGATCATCGTCATACCGGACTCGGCGAGGTCCCGCATGACGTCCAGGACATCACCGACCAGCTCCGGGTCCAGGGCCGACGTCGGCTCGTCGAAGAGCATCAGCTTCGGGTCCATCGCCAGCGCGCGGGCGATCGCCACCCGCTGCTGCTGGCCGCCGGAGAGCTGCGAGGGATAGCTGGCCGCCTTGTCCGCGAGGCCCACCCGCTCCAGCAGTTGCGCCGCCCGCTCCCGCGCCGCCGCCCGGCTGACGCCCTTGACCTGGACCGGCGCCTCCATGACGTTCTCGACGGCCGTCAGATGCGGGAACAGGTTGAAGCGCTGGAACACCATGCCGATGTCACGGCGCTTGAGCGCGACCTCGCTGTCCTTCAGCTCGTGGAGCTTGTCGCCCTTCTGCCGGTAGCCGACCAGCTCCCCGTCCACGTACAGCCGCCCGGCGTTGATCTTCTCCAGGTGGTTGATGCAGCGCAGGAAGGTCGACTTGCCGGAGCCGGACGGGCCGATCAGGCAGAACACCTCGCCCTGCTGGACCTCCAGATCGATGCCCTTGAGCACCTCGACCGGACCGAAGGACTTGTGGACACCCTCGGACTTCACCATCGCGGTCATGCCGTGGCCCCCTTCCGGCTCGACAGGGAGAGCACGTTCCTTCTGACCTTCTGCCAGGGCGTGGGCGGCAGTTGACGGCTGGAGCCACGCGCGTAGTACCGCTCGACGTAGTACTGGCCCACACTCAGGACCGACGTCATGACCAGATACCAGGCGGCGGCCAGGAAGTACATCTCCACCGGTGCGCCCGATGATTGTCCGATGTCCTGGGCGTATCTGAAGAGTTCCGCGAATTGCACCGCCGACACCAGGGAGGTCGTCTTCAGCATGTTGATGACCTCGTTGCCCGTCGGGGGCACGATCACGCGCATGGCCTGCGGGATGACGACGCGGCGCAGCGTCTTCGAGTGGCTCATGCCGAGCGCGTGGGACGCCTCGGTCTGACCCTCGTCGACCGAGAGCAGACCGGCGCGGCAGATCTCCGCCATGTACGCGGCCTCGTTCAGGCCGAGCCCGAGCAGCGCCGTCAGGAGCGGCGTCATGAACGAGGACCAGTAGTCCTTGTAGACCGGGCCGAGGTTGATGTACTCGAAGACCAGACCCAGGTTGAACCAGACGAAGAGCTGGACCAGGACCGGCGTACCCCGGAAGAACCAGATGTAGAACCAGGCGATGGACGACGTGACCGGGTTCTTCGACAGCCGCATCACGGCGAGCAGCACACCGCCCGCGATGCCGATCACCATGGAGATGACGGTCAGCAGGAGGGTGTTCCAGACACCCTTGAGGATGCGGTCGTCGAAGAAGTAGTCGGGGATCGCACCCCAGTTGATCTTGCCCTGGGCGAAGGCGTAGACGATCGCGGCCAGGACGCCGATCGCGATCACCGCGGCCAGATACCGCCCGTAGTGGCGGACCGGCACGGCCTTGATGGCCTCCGGTCGCGCGGACGGCGGCGCGTCTTCGGGTACGCCGCCCGCCTTCTCGATGTCAACGGACACGGGTGTTGCCTTTCAACGGCTGGGGTCTGGCCGACAGTTGGGGTCTGTCCGGCGGTGAGTCCACGGCCCGTCCGCCACACGGCGGACGGGCCGAACCGGGTGTCTGCGGATCACTTCCCGCCACCGGTTGTCTGCGGATCACTTGCCGCCGTTGACCGTCGCCGACTTCACGGCGCCCGCCTCGACGCCCCACTTGGCGATGATCTTGTCGTACGTGCCGTCCTTGATGATCGCGTCGAGCGCCGCCTGCAGGGCGTCCCGCAGCTGGGTGTTGCCCTTGGCCACCGCGATGCCGTACGGAGCCGCCTCGACCTGCTCGCCGACGATCTCGAAGTCATTGCCGCCGCCCGAGGTCTTCACCGCGTACGCCGCGACCGGGAAGTCCGACGAACCGGCGTCCGCGCCGCCGGAGCGCAGCCGGGTCTGGGCCTGCTGGTCGTTGTCGAACGCCTCGATGGAGAGCTTCTTGCCCGCCGGGCACTTCTTCGCCTGCGCCTTGGCGAGGTCGTCGGAGACCGTGCCGCGCTGCACGACGATCTTCTTGCCGCAGAGGTCTTCCCAGGTCTTGATGTTCTGGGTCTTGCCCTTCGGCGTGTAGACCGAGACGCCCGCGTTGAAGTAGTCCACGAAGTCGACGCCCTCGCCGACCTTCTTGCCGGTGGTGGAGTCGACGCCGTCCTGCCGGTCCTTGGTGTCCGTCATCGCCGACATCGCGATGTCGTAGCGCTTCGAGCGCAGACCGGTGATCAGGGTGTCGAAGGTGCCGTTCTCGAACTCGAAGGTGACACCGAGCTGCTTGCCCATGGCGTCCGCGAGATCGGGGTCGATCCCCACGGTCTTGCCGGCCTTGTCCTTGAACTCGACCGGCGCGTACGCGATGTCCGAGCCGACCTTGATCGTGCCCTTGTCACGGATGTCCGCGGGCAGCTTGCTCGCCAGCGGCGCGCCCGAGGCACTGGAGTCGCCGCTGCCGCCGCTGCTGCCGGTGTCCTTCTTCGTCTGGTCACCACAGCCGGCCAGCAGCAGTGAGCCGGCGACCGCGATGGCGCCGATCGCGGCGAGCCGGGACTGCGCGGACCTCGCGGCGAACGGGCGTCGGGTGGAGCGTGCGGTCATGGTGGTTTCCTCCGGCGGGTAAGGGAAATGCCGGTGGTCGGCGGGCACACACCTTCGGGTGTCGCGACCACGTGTGATTACGGCATCTTGCCATTCGGACGGACGCATTCAGTGGGCCTGCTATGTCAAAATCGGATAACGGGTGATCCCCGGACCCCGACACGCCGGACCCTTGAGGCCGGACCTTCTGCGGGGTGAGGCGCCGCGTACCGGAAGATCTACGGTGTGTCTCAGGATGCGGGCGCTCCAAGTCGTATACACCGGGCGTTCCATGGATTTATCCATGACTTGTCCAGATATTCGGCTATGAGTCATGTCACCGCGGCGATACGGACTCGTCCGCGGCGCCGTCCGTCCGGTAAGAAGGTTCCTTACACCCCTCATCCGGGGCTCAGGGCGCGTGTGCGGCGCGCCCATCGCGCGAGGATCCGCTACGTATCGGACCCCAGGGACCCGCGCGGTGCCCGCCCACCCCTCAACCAGGAGTGGTCACCCTCAACCTTGAAGATTTAAGGGGTAAACCAGTGGCAGCGGAGATCGTCAATCCTCGCAGCGACAGCACGACGGACAGCGTGACGGGGGGTGTCACCGGTGGTGCGGCGGCCGGGACCACGGGACCCGTCGGCAAAACCACGGGAGCCGAGGGCAGCGCGGAACCCCTCGATTCGTTCGACCCGGCGTTCGCGCTGCACCGGGGCGGCAAGATGGCCATCCAGGCCACCGTGCCCATCCGTGACAAGGACGACCTGTCCCTCGCCTACACACCCGGCGTCGCCAAGGTGTGCAGCGCCATCGCCGAACAGCCCGAACTGGTCCACGACTACACCTGGAAGTCGCAGGTCGTCGCCGTCGTGACCGACGGGACCGCGGTCCTCGGACTCGGCGACATCGGCCCGGAGGCGTCGCTGCCCGTGATGGAGGGCAAGGCGATCCTCTTCAAGCAGTTCGGCGGCGTCGACGCGGTGCCGATCGCGCTCGCGACCACCGACGTGGACGAGATCATCGACACCGTCGTGCGGCTCGCGCCCTCCTTCGGCGGGGTCAACCTGGAGGACATCTCGGCGCCCCGCTGCTTCGAGATCGAGCGCAAGCTCCAGGAGCGCCTGGACATCCCGGTCTTCCACGACGACCAGCACGGCACCGCCGTGGTCACCCTCGCTGCGCTGCGCAACGCGGCCCGGCTCACCGGGCGGTCCCTGGGCGATCTGCGGGCCGTTATCTCCGGGGCGGGCGCGGCCGGGGTCGCCATCGCCAAGTTCCTCCTGGAGGCCGGTATCGGCGATGTCGCGGTCGCCGACCGCAAGGGCATCGTCAGCCGTGACCGCGACGACCTGAACCCGGTCAAGCGGGAACTCGCCGAGATCACCAACCGGGCCGGGGTCAGCGGCTCCCTGGAGTCCGCCCTGGCCGGTGCCGACGTCTTCATCGGCGTCTCCGGCGGTACGGTGCCCGAGCCGGCCGTCGCCTCGATGGCCCCCCGGTCCTTCGTGTTCGCCATGGCCAACCCGGACCCGGAGGTCCACCCGGACATCGCCCACAAGTACGCGGCCGTGGTCGCGACCGGGCGTTCGGACTTCCCGAACCAGATCAACAACGTCCTCGCGTTCCCCGGGATCTTCGCCGGCGCCCTTCAGGTGCGGGCGTCGCGGATCACCGAGGGCATGAAGATCGCGGCGGCGAACGCGTTGGCGGATGTCGTGGGTGACGATCTTGCCGCGGACTATGTGATTCCGTCGCCGTTCGACGAGCGGGTGGCACCGGCGGTGACGTCGGCGGTTGCCGCGGCCGCGCGTGCCGAGGGAGTGGCTCGGCGCTAACGCGCCCTTGCCTCGGGGTCCCGCCTGGCGGCGGGGCCCCGCCGTTTTTCCCACCCGCCCACCCGTGCGGGTTCGTGGTCGGGTGCGGTCAATGATTGCGCAGTTCCCCGCGCCCCTGGTGGGGTGCGGGTCGCTGTTTGCGCAGTTCCTCGCGCCCCTGGCGGGGTGCGGGTTCGTGGTCGGGTGTGGGTCAGTGATTGCGCAGTTCGCCGCGCCCCTTTCGGGGTGTGGGTTTGTGGTCGGGTGCGGGTCACTGCTTGTGCAGTTCGCCGCGCCCCTCACGGGGCGCTGGTGTCGCGTCCCACTATCGTCAAGGGCATGTTCGCTGCCTACGCTGCCCGAATTGACCGTGATCAGCCTCTGAACGGCCTTGAGTTGGGGGAGCGTCCTGCCCCTGAGGTGCGGTCCGGCTGGACGACCGTGAAGGTCAAGGCCGCCTCCCTCAACCATCACGACCTGTGGTCCCTGCGCGGGGTCGGGCTCGGTGAGGACAAGCTGCCGATGATCCTCGGCTGTGACGCCGCCGGAGTCGACGAGGACGGCAACGAGGTCGTCCTGCACTCCGTCATCGGCCAGACCGGCTACGGCGTCGGTCCGCGCGAGGGCCGTTCCATCCTCACCGAGAAGTACCAGGGCACCTTCGCCGAGCAGGTCACCGTGCCCACCTGGAACGTGCTGCCCAAGCCCGCCGAGCTGTCCTTCGAGGAAGCCGCCTGCCTGCCTACCGCCTGGCTCACCGCGTATCGCATGCTGTTCACCAACGCGGGCGTACGGCCCGGCGACTCCGTTCTCGTGCAGGGCGCCGGCGGGGGCGTGGCCACCGCGGCGATCGTGCTCGGCAAGGCCGCGGGACTGCGTGTCTTCGCGACCAGCCGTGACGAGGCCAAGCGCAAGCGCGCCCTGGAACTCGGTGCCGTCGAGGCCGTCGAGACCGGGGCGCGGCTGCCGCAGCGGGTCGACGCCGTCATCGAGACCGTTGGCGCGGCCACCTGGTCGCACTCCATCAAGTCCCTGCGGCCCGGCGGCACCGTCGTGATCTCCGGCGCGACCAGCGGCGACCAGCCCTCGCACGCCGAACTCACCCGCGTCTTCTTCCTCGAACTGAAGATCGTCGGCTCCACCATGGGGTCCAAGGACGAGTTGGAGGACCTGCTCTCCTTCTGTGCGGCGACCGGCGTACGGCCCGTGATCGACGAGACGCTGCCGCTGGACCGGGCCCGGGAAGGGTTCGAACGGATGGAGTCCGGGGGGCAGTTCGGGAAGATCGTCCTCACCGTTTGATCGTCCGAGTCGTCCTCCGCGCTGCTGTCATGTCAACTGTGGTTGACATCGTGGCGGTGTCAACGTACATTGACATGCATGACCGAGGCAACGGATCTCGCCGAGCGTGCGGGTGATCGTGATCCACGGATCGGGCTGCGGGCCGTCGCCGCTTTGCGGCGGCTGCTGGAGCAGCTTGAGGCCGTGCAGGTGCGCAGTGCGCGTGTGCAGGGCTGGTCGTGGCAGGAGATCGCCGCCGAACTGGGCGTGAGCAGGCAGGCCGTGCACAAGAAGTACGGGAGGCAGTGATGTTCGAACGGTTCACTCAGGGTGCCCGCGCGGTGGTGAAGGGTGCGGTGCTGCACGCACAGCGGCTCGGCGCCGATTCGGTGGACGACGGGCATCTGTTGCTCGCCCTGTTCGATCAGGAGGGCACGCGCGGGTCCTTCGCCCTGGCCGCTCTTGGGGCCGCGGATCGCCGCGAGTCCGTGGAACGGGCACTGGAGGAGGTCCGGCGGCGCGGTGGACTCTCGCAGGCCGACTCCGACGCCCTCGCCGGGATCGGTATCGACCTCACGGAGATCGTCTCCCGGGTGGAGGAGGTGCACGGTGCCGGTGCGATGGCCGGGGCCCGTGGTACCAACGGGCGCGCTCGGTGGGGTGGCGGGGTGCCCTTCTCGCGCGAGGCCAAGGACACCCTGTCAGCGTCCCTGCGGATGGCCATCGGCCGGCGCCACCGCTCCATCGGCGACGAACACCTGTTGCTGGCGCTGTCCGCGCGCGGGGGAGTGGTCGCCGAGATCCTGGCCGACCACGGTGTGACCCTGGCCTCGGTGGACCGTGTTCTGCACGGCACCCCGGGGGAGGGCCGTGCGGCAAGCTGATACGCACACCCCGGGTGAGGTCTCCCTCCGTGAGAGACCCCACCCGGGGCTGCGGGTCGGGGCTTACGCCTTCGGCATGCGGAGGACCACTCCGATATGGGCCGCCGCCTCCGACAAGTGGCGGCGGGTCTCCCGTAGCTGGTCGTCCGTGACGCCGCCGTCCCGTGCCGCGTCCCTGATGTCGTCGCGGAAGCGGTCCAGGAGGCGGTCCAGGTCGCGGGACGGGTTGCCGGTGGGGTCCTCATGGGCCCACGACGGTTCGTACCCCGCGGGGAAGTCGTCCGGGGTGACCGTGAACTCCGGCTCCGGCGCGGGCCGTTCGGCGCCCTGGGGGGTGGCGGGGGTGGCCTTGTCCTTGGGGGCGTCCTTGCCGAAGAACTTTCCGAAGTCGCCGAACTCCTTGGCGAGTTCGGACAGCCCCTCCCGTACGCCCGTCGGCCAGTCGCCCCGCTGGAAGTGGTCCTGCACCTGGTCCTGGACCTTCTGGGCGATGCGCTGCATTTCCTCCTGGGCCAGTACCCGGGCGTTCTCCGTGGCTTCCTTGGCCTGGCGGCGGGCCCGCTGGGCCTCCTCGCGGGCGCGGCGGCTCTCGTCCTTCGCCCGCCGGGCCTGCTCCTTCCACTCCTGCTTGGCGCGCTTCAGCTCCTCCTTGGCCTGGCGCCACGACTCCTTGTCGCCCCAGCTTCCGTCGAGATAGTCCGCGGCCTCGGCGTGCGCCGTCCCGTTCTCCCCGGTCTTGGTGCGTGCCGCCTGGGCCGCCGCCCGCATGTCGCGGCGCAGATCACCGGCCGCGCCGCGCACGTCGTCGCGGATCTCGGCCGCCAGCTCCGCCACGGACTCGCGGATCTCCAGCTCCAGATCGGCCAGTTCGCCACTGCGGTCGGCCAGTTCGGCGCGGCCCGCGTCGGTGATCGAATAGACCTTTCTGCCGCCCTCGGTGGTGTGGGTGACCAGCCCCTCCGCCTCCAGCTTCGCGAGCCGGGGGTAGACGGTGCCGGCCGAGGGTGCGTACAGCCCCTGGAAGCGTTCCTCCAGGAGACGGATCACCTCGTACCCGTGGCGGGGGGCCTCTTCCAGGAGCTTCAGGAGGTAGAGGCGCAGACGGCCATGGGCGAAGACGGGAGGCATGTCACAGCACCTTCCTGTCGGACGGGCCGCTGGGGGCGTCCGCGGTCGTGGGCGGCTCGGGTGGCGGGGCGTCGTACGGATCGGTCTGCGGCCTGCGCAGTAGGGCGATCGAGCCGGAGACCGTGGTGGCCTTCAGCTTGCCGTTCCCCGCGCCCAGGCGGCCCGTGATCCTCTTGGCGCCCCACTGACCGCTGACCCGCAGATCCTCGAAGGCGTTCGAGACAGCGCCGCTCGCGGTGTTCGCCTCCACCTCCGCGTCCGCCGGGTGCGGCAGCCGGATCGCGATCTCGCCCGAGACACTCGTCAGGCTGACATCGGTGGGCCCTGCCGTCGGGTCCAGGTCCACGATCATCGAACCGCTGACCGAGTCGGCCCGCACGGACGAGCCCGAGCCCTCGACGACGGTGAGATCCCCGGACACGGAGTTGAACCGCAGATCCCCTATGACCGCCTGTGCCTCGATGTTGCCGGAGACCGTGTCGGCGCGGACCGGGCCCGAGAGGCCGACCAGGGTCGTGTCGCCCGTGACGCCCTTGACCTCCGCGCGGCCCTCGATGCCCGAGAGCATCGCGCCCGCGCCCACCACGCCGACCTCGACACGGGTGTGCGCCGGTACGGCCAGTGAGACCACCGCGCTGCGGCGCCAGCCCTTGCGGTCCAGCCACTTCAGGAAGCCCTTCCAGGGCAGGTCCTCATAGGCCACGGTCAGGGTGCCGTCCTGGTGGGTCACGACCAGGGGCGGGCCCTCGATCTGTGAGACCTCCAGGCGGGCGGAACTCTCGTCCGTACCCACCACGTTCACCGTTCCGTTGACGATGCGCACATGGAGTGCCGTCACCGGGGCGTCGAAGGTGAGCTTCCTCGGCTCTGCGACGGACCACTCGGACATGGTGCGACCTCCCTGTGCGGGGCTGCTTGCGGGGTGACGCGCCATATCGCGACTCCCGAGATACACGATATATCGCGGATACGGGAAGTCAAGACATATCCGAGACCCGTACCGTCCCGGACCGGATCTGCGCGCCGATCGTGCCGAATTGTCCTAGCGTGGGGCCATGTCGTCCGACGCCACCGCCACCCCCCGCAGCGCATCGGCGCGTGACGCCGGCGCCCTGCTGCTGTGCCGCGCGACCCCCGCGACGGTCACGCCCGCCGCCCATCTCCTGCGGGAGCGGATGCTGGTCGCACCGGCGGGCCCCGAGTGGACGGCGCTCGTCCCCGAGGGCAGGCCCTGGCTGGACGACGGCGAACCGGTCGACCGCGTCCTCACCGGCTGGGCCAGCGCGCTCGCCGTGGGCGCCTCCTGGCCCGTCCTCGCCCTGTGGTGGGACACCGGCCACAGCGGCTACACGCTCGCCTCCGGCTTCCGTCGCACCGTCGGCTACGTATGGCTGGCGAACGGCACACCCGTCGGCGAGGACGAGGCGATGCGGACCTTCGCGGCCCGCCTCGGCCTCGACCCCGTACTCGCCCTGGACTCGTTGGACGCGCTGACCCGGCCCGATCCGCGCGCCGACGCGCGCGCCCGCCTGGTCGCCCTGCTCGCCGTCCTCGCCCGTACGGGCCTGGACCTGCCGCCCGGACTGGCCCCCGGTGAACCGGCGGGGCGGCTGAGCGAGGCCGCCCGCACGCACGCGCACCAGCGGCAGGCCGAATGGACCAGCCGGCGGGACACCGCCCGTACGGAACTCGACGTCGTCGCCCGCACCCCGCTCGGCCCCTGGCTCCCCGGCCCCCACGTCCCCGCCCTGGCCGCCGCGCAGCTCGCCGTGGGAGTGCCGCTCACCGTGTGGGCCGCCCGCCGCCGCAGTCCCGGCTGGGCCGTCGCCGGACTGATCCTCGTCGCCCACGGTGTGCTGGGCCTCGCCCGCGACAGCTTCCGCGACGACCGGCACCGCTGATCGCGTACGCACGCGTCCGCGCGCTGACGCACGGACCCGCTACACGTCGTCGTCCTCGTCGTCCAGCCGTGCCAGCCAGGTGGCGAGCCGCTCCACCGGGACCTCGAAGTCGGGGTTGAGGTCGACGAAGGTACGCAACTGCTCGGCGAGCCACTCGAAGGTGACCTCCTCCTCGCCGCGCCGCTTCGCCAGCTCCTCGATGCCACGGTCGGTGAAGTACAACTCTCGCTCCTGATACGAATCGGCTTCTCCTCCCAGCGTAGGCGGAAAAGCCGGTGACCCGGCACCCTCCGAAGAGGGCACCGGGCCACCGCGTACAACGACCTCCCCGCGCGCGGGGGGACGGTCGGGATCAGGCGTCGAACACCTCGTCGAGGAGCTGCTGCTGCTCCGCCTGGTGGCGCTTGGCCGAGCCGACCGCCGGGGACGAGCCGTGCGGGCGCGAGATGCGCCGCAGCCGCTCGCCGTGCGGGATGTCGGCGCCGACCGCCAGGTCCAGGTGGTCGATCAGGTTGAGCGCGATGAACGGCCAGGCACCCTGGTTCGCCGGCTCCTCCTGCGCCCACAGGTACTGCTCGGCGTTGGGGTACTTGGAGATCTCCGTCTGGAGTTCCGCGCCCGGCAGCGGGTACAGGCGCTCGATCCGGATGATCGCCGTGTCCGTGATGCCGCGCTTCTTCCGCTCGGCGTCCAGGTCGTAGTAGACCTTGCCCGCGCAGAAGACGACCTTGCGGACCGCCGCCGCGTCCACGCTGTTGTCGCCGATCACCGGGCGGAAGCCGCCGGTGGTGAACTCCTCCGTCTTCGACGCCGCCGCCTTCAGACGCAGCATCGACTTCGGTGTGAAGACGACCAGCGGCTTGTGGTGCGGGTTGTGGACCTGCCAGCGCAGCAGGTGGAAGTAGTTCGACGGCAGGGTCGGCATCGCGACCGTCATGTTGTTCTGCGCGCAGAGCTGGAGGAACCGCTCCGGGCGCGCGGACGAGTGGTCCGGGCCCTGGCCCTCGTAGCCGTGCGGAAGCAAAAGCGTGACGCCGGAGGTCTGGCCCCACTTCTGCTCGGCCGACGAGATGAACTCGTCGACGACCGTCTGCGCGCCGTTGACGAAGTCGCCGAACTGCGCCTCCCACATCACCAGCGACTCGGGACGGGCCAGCGAGTAGCCGTACTCGAAGCCCATCGCCGCGTACTCCGAGAGCAGCGAGTCGTAGACGTTGTAGCGGGCCTGCTCGTCGGAGAGGTACAGCAGCGGCGTGTAGTCCTCGCCGGTCTTGCGGTCGATGAGGACCGCGTGCCGCTGGCCGAAGGTGCCACGGCGCGAGTCCTGCCCGGACAGCCGGACCGGGGTGCCCTCCATCAGCAGCGAGCCGATGGCGAGGGTCTCGCCCATGCCCCAGTCGATGGTGTCGTCCTCGACCATGGCCGCGCGCCGCTGGAGCTGCGGCAGCAGCCTCGGGTGCACGGTGACCCGCTCCGGGATGTTCACCTGGGACTCGGCGATCCGCTTGACGGCCTCCTGCGAGACCGCCGTGGTCACCGCGACCGGGAACTCGGCCTGCGGGTCCGGGCTGTGCACCTCGGACGGCTGCGAGGTGGCCTCACGGACCTCCGTGAAGACCTTCTCCAGCTGGCCCTGATAGTCCTGGAGCGCCTGCTCCGCCTCTTCCAGGGTGATGTCGCCGCGACCGATCAGGGACTCGGTGTACAGCTTGCGCACCGAGCGCTTCTTGTCGATCAGGTCGTACATCAGCGGCTGCGTGAACGCCGGGTTGTCCGACTCGTTGTGCCCGCGGCGGCGGTAGCAGATGAGGTCGATCACGACGTCCTTGTTGAACGCCTGACGGAACTCGAACGCGAGACGCGCCACCCGTACGACGGCCTCGGGGTCGTCGCCGTTGACGTGGAAGATCGGTGCCTCGATCATGCGGGCCACGTCCGTGGCGTACATGGAGGAGCGCGACGACTCGGGAGCCGCCGTGAAGCCGACCTGGTTGTTGATGACGATGTGGACCGTGCCGCCCGTGCGGTAGCCGCGCAGCTGCGACATGTTCAGCGTCTCGGCGACGACACCCTGGCCCGCGAAGGCCGCGTCACCGTGCAGGGCGACCGGCAGGACCGTGAAGTCCGTGCCGCCCTTGTTGATGATGTCCTGCTTGGCGCGGGCGATGCCCTCAAGGATCGGGTCGACCGCCTCCAGGTGCGACGGGTTCGCCGCCAGGGAGACCTTGATCTGCTCGCCGTCCAGGCCCGTGAAGGTGCCCTCGGCGCCCAGGTGGTACTTGACGTCGCCGGAGCCGTGCATCGACTTCGGGTCGAGGTTGCCCTCGAACTCGCGGAAGATCTGCGCGTACGACTTGCCGACGATGTTGGCCAGGACGTTCAGCCGGCCGCGGTGGGCCATGCCGATGACGACCTCGTCGAGGCGGGACTCGGCCGCCGAGTCGATGACCGCGTCGAGCAGCGGGATGACGGACTCGCCGCCCTCCAGCGAGAACCGCTTCTGGCCGACGTACTTCGTCTGCAGGAACGTTTCGAACGCCTCGGCGGCGTTCAGCCGGCGCAGGATGCGCAGTTGCTCCTCGCGCTCCGGCTTCGCGTGCGAACGCTCCACCCGGTCCTGGATCCACTTGCGCTGCTTCGGGTCCTGGATGTGCATGAACTCGATGCCGGTGGTGCGGCAGTACGAGTCACGCAGCACACCGAGGATGTCGCGCAGCTTCATCATCGCCTTGCCGGCGAAACCGCCGACGGCGAACTCGCGTTCCAGGTCCCACAACGTGAGCCCGTGCTCGGTGATGTCCAGGTCGGGGTGCTTGCGCTGGCGGTACTCCAACGGGTCGGTGTCGGCCATGACATGGCCGCGGACCCGGTAGGAGTGGATCAGCTCGAAGACGCGGGCGGCCTTCGTGACGTCGTCGTCGTGCGAGGCGTCGATGTCCTTGAACCAGCGGACCGGCTCGTAGGGGATCCGCAGCGCCTCGAAGATCTCGTCGTAGAAACCGTCCTGGCCGAGCAGGAGGTTCGCCACGATCCGCAGGAACTCACCGGACGCGGCGCCCTGGATGACGCGGTGGTCGTACGTCGACGTGAGCGTCATGACCTTGGAGATGCCGAGCTTGTTCAGGGTGTCCTGCGAGGTGCCCTGGAACTCCGCCGGGTAGTCCATCGAGCCGACGCCCATGATGACCGACTGACCGGGCATCAGACGCGGCACCGAGTGGACGGTGCCGAGGCCGCCGGGGTTGGTCAGCGAGACGGTGACGCCCGTGAAGTCGTCCATCGTCAGCTTGTTGTCCCGGGCGCGGCGGACGATGTCCTCGTACGCCTGCCAGAACTCGAAGAAGTTCAGCGTCTCGGCCTGCTTGATGCCCGCCACGACCAGCTGGCGGTCGCCGTTGGGCTTCACCAGGTCGATCGCGAGACCGAAGTTGATGTGCTCCGGCTTGACGAGGGTCGGCTTGCCGTCCTTCTCCGCGAAGGAGTGGTTCATCGACGGCATGGCCTTGATGGCCTGCACCATCGCGTACCCGATGAGGTGCGTGAAGGAGATCTTCCCGCCCCGGGCGCGCTTGAGGTGGTTGTTGATGACGATGCGGTTGTCGAACAGCAGCTTCACCGGGACCGCGCGCACGGATGTCGCCGTGGGCAGTTCGAGCGAGGCGTTCATGTTCTTCGCGACGGCCGCGGACGGGCCGCGCAGCGTCACGTACTCGGGACCCGCGGCCGTCGTGGCGGCCGGGGCGGGAGCGGCGGTCGCCGGGCGGGCGACCGCGGCGGCGGGCCTGGCGGGCGCGGCAGGGCGCTCCGGTGCCGCGGGCCGCGCGGGGGCGGCCGGGGCCGCGGGCGCGACCGGTGCGGGGGCCGCCGGGGCGGCCTGGGCGCTGGGTGCCGGAGCGGCGGGCGCGGCCGGAGCGGCCGGAGCGGCCTGGGGGGTCGGAGGGGCGGCGGGGGCGATGCTGCCCGCGCCGTTCGCGGAGGCGCCCGCGGTGGTGCCCGCGCCGGTGCCCGCAGAGGTACCCGCGGTGGTGGCCGCAACCCCCGCGGCAGCGGCACCCGGCTTGGCGGGGGCGACCGCGCCGCCCGGCTTGTAGTCGGCGAAGAAGTCCCACCAGGCGCGGTCTACCGAATTCGGGTCCTGGAGGTACTGCTGATAGATCTCGTCGACGAGCCACTCATTGGGACCGAAGGCCGCGGCAGGGTCCTGGCCCTGCCCTGCTCGGTCGGTCGAGAGACTCGAATTACTGGGGGACTGTGGCGACACGGCGGCAACCGCCCTCTTCCGCTTCACAAGGTGATGGACAGCGGGAATCAAGGCTACGCCCACCTGGCCTGGAGATGCAGACCGGGCCGGGCTTCCGTCGCGTAAGTCACATCGGATCCCGCGTTTCGCGCCGGGATTTGGCGGGAAACAAGCGGGGTTCCGTGCGGCTCGGGCGCGTCGGGGCGTGCCAGGACACAGCTGTACGTCGGTTCACGGACCTTTCACCGGGAACCCTACGTCCACCACGTGTCCGTCCGGCGTCAACCCTGTGTACGCGGCAGACCCGGAAGGAGGACCTGAATCCGGCAACCCTTGGGTGATTCGGCCACGCCGATCCGTCCGCCGTGCAGATCGACCGCCCACCGCGCGATGGCGAGACCGAGGCCCGTACCGCCGTCGCTGCCGGGCCCGTGCGGGTACGCGGTGGCGCCCGGTGCCGTGTTCGAGTAGGTGCCCCGGTTGAAGCGCTCGAAGACCCGGTGCCACTCCGACTCCGGGATGCCCGGACCCTCGTCCAGGATCTCCAGGTCGAGGGACTCGGGGTGGGCGCCCCGGCGCGCCTTCACGGTGACCCGGCCGTGCGGCGGGCTGTGCTTGACGGCGTTGTCGATGAGGTTCGCGACGACCTGGTGGATGCGCTCGGGGTCGGCGTGCGCGGTCAGCTCGGGCGGTGACACGTCCAGATGCAGATGGACGTCTGTACGGGTGTGGCTGCCGGAGCCCGACGCGATCCCCGCGCGCGAGGAGGCGACCATGTTGGCCTCCTTCAGGACCCCCGACAGATACGGCCACACCTCGAAACGGCGGGCCTTGAGGGGCACCACGCCGTTGTCGAGCCGGGTCAGGTCGAGCAGGGTCTCCACCAGGCGGCCCAGGCGTTCCGTCTGCTTCAGCGCGGTCCGCATGGTCTCCGGGTCGGCGGCCGAGACCCCGTCCACGACGTTCTCCAGGACCGCCCGCAGGGCCGCGATGGGGGTGCGCAGTTCGTGCGACACATTCGCGACCAGCTCCTTGCGCTGCCGGTCCTGGGCCTCCAGGTCGTCCGCCATGCGGTTGATCGTGATCGCCAGGTCGCCCAGTTCGTCGCGGCGGTCGGCGCCGAGCACCCGGCGCGTGTAGTCGCCGTTCGAGATGGAGCGGGCCACCGTGGTCATCTCGTCGAGCGGCGCGGTCAGCGAGTGCGCGACGAACTGGGTGATCAGCAGGGTCGCGATCACCGAGAAGACGGTGATGAACCGCAGCTCGGTCTCGGTGCGCACCGCGATCATCAGCAGACCGGTGGTGATGAAGACGGACACCACGACGAGCGTGCCGAGCTTCGTCTTGATGGAGAACGGCCGCAGGCGGTGCGGGCGGCCGGGCGGCGCGGTACGGGCGCCGCGCGCACCGGTGTGTCCCCGGGGGCCGCCGACCGTGCTCCCGGTGCCGTCGGGCCCGACCTGCGCGCTCATGGCGTCGGCGTCTCCAGTGCGTATCCCACACCGTGGACGGTACGGATCCGCTCGGCGCCGATCTTCCGGCGCAGGGCCTTGATGTGGCTGTCGACGGTCCGGGTGCCGGACGCGTCCGCCCAGTCCCACACCTCGGCGAGGAGCTGCTCACGGGAGAGCACCGCGCGCGGGGTGTTCGCCAGACACACCAGGAGGTCGAACTCCGTCGGTGTCAGATGCACATCGTCGCTGCGGACCCGTACCCGGCGCTGCGCGTGGTCGATCTCCAGCTCGCCGAGGCGAAGGATGCCGCTGCGCGGGGTGGTGGCGGCGAGCGCGGCGCGCTCCACGCGGCGCAGCAGGACGTGCACCCGGGCCGCCAGCTCCCGCATCGAGAACGGCTTCGTCATGTAGTCGTCGGCGCCGACACCGAGGCCGACCAGCATGTCCGTCTCGTCGTCGCGGGCCGTCAGCATCAGTACCGGGACCGGGCGCTGTGCCTGGACGCGGCGGCAGACCTCCAGGCCGTCGAAGCCCGGCAGCATCACGTCGAGAATCAGCAGGTCGGGCTGCCACGCCTCGGCGGTGTCGACGGCCGCGGGGCCGTCGACGGCCGTTTGCACCAGGAATCCCTCGGCCCGGAGCCGGGCCGCGATGGCGTCCACGATCGTCGGATCGTCCTCGACCACCAGGACCCGCCGTTGCGCGCCCGCCGTCGCTGTCGACGTACTGGTGTGTGTCTGCTCCATCGCCCCGCCCCTACTGTGCTGTACCGGAATCCGTGGGGTGATCCCATGGCTGCGCACGGCACGGGAAAGATCCGCGTGCCGGTCAGCAGCGTAAGGGCAGGGGGCATGCGGAGGCTATCCAGGTCTTACCGCGAGATGCACGACGTCCGGAACGCCCCGGGCAACCGGGACCTCTTCGGTACGGACCCCTTGGAATCCGGCATTCTGCAATGTTCTTTCGAAAAGAGACGAGGGCTGCGCGGACCAGACCGCGAGGACACCGCCCGGGGTGAGCCTCGCCCGGCAGGCCGCGAGTCCCGCCGGCGTGTACAGGCCGCCGTTGTCGTCGGTGACGGTCCAGTCGGGGCCGTTGTCGATGTCGAGACACAGGGCGTCGTACGTGTGCGCGGGGTCGTGCAGGTGGGCGAGGAGGTCGGTGTGCGCGATCTCGGTACGGGGGTCGGCGAGGGCGTCGGCGGAAATGGTGGCCAGGGGGCCCGTGCGGTGCCAGTCGATGACGGCGGCCTCGCGTTCCACGACGGTGACACGGCCCCAGCGGGGGTTCGCGATGGCGTGTGCGAGCGAGAATCCGACGCCCAGGCCGCCGAGCAGGAGCGACGGGGCGGGGCGGTCGTCCAGGGCGGTCAGCGCGGCGTCCACGAGCAGCCGTTCGGAGCGGCCGTCCGATGTGTCCATCAGGAAGCATCCGTTGGCGATGATCTGGAGCAGGTCGCCGTGGCGCCGCAGCACGACCTCGCCGTAGGGCCCCTCGCGCCGGTCGAGGACGACGGGTCCCGTGGTCTCCTGGCCGCTGACTTCGATGTGGTACGGGGTGGGCATGGGGTTCATCCTGGGGGAACGGTGGCCCGGCGCGGACGCGGGGGTGGTCTGTGAGGTTGCTGTGAATCGCCTCGCGCGTGGCGCCGGTCATAGACACCGGGCGGTACGGAGGCGAAGGGTGGCCTGAACGGAAGGAGTCCTTCACGGTGACGACTGTCTCTGCGGCGGACACGGCGACGGAACCCGAGGAGGAATCGGGGGCGCGCGTGCCGGTCCTCGACGCGATCCCGGTCCTCGACGCGATCCCGGGCCAGGCCGGGCCCATGGGCACCGGTGCGGGTGCCGTGGCGGCGCCTGCGCGGGGATCGGTACGGGGATCCGTACGGGCGTCCGGGGCGACGGGACCTTCCCTGGTCCGAGCGGTCGGCCACCTGTTCCCCACCCCCACGGGCACCCCTTTCACCTTCTTCTACGGCGTCGTACTCGTCCTGACCTCCCTCTTCGTGGAGTACGCGGAACCGTCGCTGGTGTCGGCGCTGCTGCACGGTTCCAGTACGGATGTCGCGCATCTGGCGGCCCGGCCGGGGCTTGTCCTGATATCCAGCGCGCTGTGGATCGCCGGGGGGATCACCTCGCCGTACACGATCGCGTTCCTGGTGGTGCTCACAGCACTCGAACGGCGGGTGGGGGCATGGTGGACGGCCGGAGTGTTCCTGCTGGGACACGTGGTCGCGACCCTCGCGACGGAGGTGCCGGTCGGCGTCTCGGTCCTCACCGGCGACCTGCCCGACACCTCACTGCACCGCCTGGACTACGGGATCAGCTTCGGCGTCGCGGCCAGTGTCGGCGCCCTCGCGGGTCTGCTCCGGCCATGGCTGAGGTGGCCGGTACTGGCCGTCGCCGGCTGGTACCTCCTGGAGGACCTCGTCACCCTTTCGGACCCCATATCCAACTGGGGCCATCCGCTGGCCCTGACGTTGGGAATCTGCGCGTGGCCCTTCCTGCGTACCCGCCTACGTATCGTCTGAGGTGCCCGGCGCGTGGGGCGTGCCCATGTCGTACCGCTCCTTGACCAGCTCCATGTGCAGCCAGCTCTCCACACCCCGCACCCCGGCCACGCCCCGCATCCGCTCCTGGGTCTCCAGGACCGCGCCCAGCGACTCCGCCGTGATCGTGCCGACGAGCTGCGCGCGGCCGATGCACGTCGAAAGGAACGACACCCGCTCCCAGCGCGCGAGGCGCCGGGCCACCGGTGCGGCCGGACCGTCCAGGCGGACCGCGAAGCCGCAGAGGTGGCCGAGCCCCAGTAGCTCGGGCCTGACCAGCGCGACGACCTTGGCGACCCCGGCGTCCAGGAGGCGCAGGGTGCGGGAGCGGGTGGCGCCGGGGGAGAGGCCGACCCGTTCGGCCAGCTCCGCGAACGGCAGCCGCCCGTCGTGCTCCAGCTCCGCCAGGACACGGTGGTCCGTGGCGTCGAGGTCGAGCGCGTCCGGTTCGTCGGGCAGGAGATAGGGGTCCTTGACCTGGCCGGTGGAGAGGAGGGGGTCCACGAAGGTGACGCCCGGCAGGCTCCGTACGGACTCGATCGCCTGGTCCAGGGCGCCGAAGCCCGCCGTCCGCAGCTCCGCCATGATCGGGCGCTGTCCCGCCGTGAGCGTGACGAACGGGGCCTGCGGCAGCGCCGCGACGGCCCGTGCGACCGGTGCCGCCGCGCCCTCGACGTCGATCGACAGATGCGCGGAGGCGGTCAGTCCGCGTACCGCCGGGTGCACGATCGCGACCACCCGGACCGCGCCGGACGCCAGCAGCCGCTGCACCCGTGCGCGGGTCGCGGGCCGGGACAGGCCCACGCGCTGCGCCAGCGTCTCGTAGGTGAGCCTGCCGTCCTCCTGGAGTTCACGGACGACGGACAGGTCGGTCTGGTCCAGATCCACCGGACGGGTCTCCTAGCGTAGGCCGGTACAGTCGAAACGTAAGCGCAGGGTACTATTCGCAGACGAATCGGCCGTTGTTCTGTCTGTGTGGGAGGTTGCTGTGGGTCGTCCGGTGGCGGTGTTCACGGACCCGGCGGAACTGGATCCGGGCCCCGGTGTCCGGCTGCTCCGGGACGCCGGGTTCGAGGTCAGGGTCGCGAACAGCGGCGACCCGGACGTGATCGCGTCGGTCGCGCACGACGCGGACGCGCTGGTCGTCGGGTACGCGCGCGTGGACGCCGCCCTCCTCGACCGGCTGCCCCGGGTGCGCGTGATCGCCACCATGTCCGCGGGCCACGACATGGTGGACACCCGCGCGGTACGGGACCGGGGGTGCTGGCTCGCCAATCTGCCGGGCGCGGCCACCGAGGACGTCGCCGTACACGCCCTCGCCTCCGCGCTGTCGCTGATCCGCCGGCTGCCGCAGGCCGACGCCGTGGTGCGCGGCGGGGGCTGGAGCGGCGACTTCCGGGAGGTGCCGCGGCGTGCGAGCGAGGTGACGCTCGGGCTGGTCGGCATGGGCAGGATCGCCCGCACCCTGGCCCGACTCGCCGCCCCCGTCTTCGGGACCGTCCTGGCGTACGACCCTCGGGCCGCCGACTGGCCCGACGGGGTCGAACGCGTCGACACCCTGGACGAGTTGGCGTCCCGCACCGATGTGCTCTCGCTGCACGTGCCCCTCACCGACGGGACCCGGGGGCTGGTCGACGCGGCCCTCCTCGCGCGCCTGCGGCCTGGCGGTTTCCTGGTGAACGTGTCCCGGGGGGAACTCGTCGAGCCCGGCGCGCTGCTCGCCGCGCTGGACGAGGGGCGGCTGGCCGGTGCGGCGCTCGATGTACTGCCCGTCGAGCCGCCGCCCGCCGGTGATCCGCTGCTCACCCATCCGCGTATCCAACTGTCCCCGCACAGCGCGTTCCTCTCCGACGCCTCGCGTCGCGCCTATGTCACGGGGCCGGCCGAGAACATCCTGGCCTGGCAGCGCACGGGCCGTCCGCTGACCCCCGTTGTCGATCCGACCGCCTGACCCGAGTGAGGAGTACGAGCATGACGTCCGTCACGAGTACCGCGGAGCCGACCGTCCCGGTGAGTGCCGAGGAGTGGGAACTGCGGTGCCAACTGGCCGCCGTGTACCGACTGGTGGCGCACTTCCGGATGACCGACCTCATCTTCACGCACATCTCGCTGCGGCTGCCGGGGCCGGACCACCATTTCCTGATCAATCCGTACGGCCTCCTCTTCGAGGAGATCACCGCGTCCAACCTGGTGAAGATCGACCTCGAAGGGAAGGCGGTGGAGCCGAGCCCGTATCCGGTGAATCCGGCGGGGTTCGTCATCCACAGCGCCATCCATCGCGCGCGGGAGGACGCCCAGTGCGTGCTGCACACGCACACCAAGGCCGGGTGCGCGGTGGCCGCGCAGGAGGGCGGGCTGCTGCCGCTCAACCAGATGTCCATGGAGTTCTACGGGCGGGTCGGCTACCACGACTACGAGGGCGTGGCGCTCAACCTGGACGAACAGAAGCGGTTGGTCGCGGACATCGGGGGGCATCCGGCGCTGATTCTGCGGAACCACGGTTTGCTGACGGTCGGGGAGAGTGCGGCGCAGGCGTTTCTGCGCATGTACTACCTGGAGAAGGCATGCGAGATCCAGGTCACCGCACAGTCGGGCGGCGCCGCCCTGGTGATCCCTCCGGCCGAGATCTGCGACTACACGGCCCGCCAACTAACGGGCGAAGCGGAAACAGACCTGGAGGACCCAGACGCCTACACCCTGGCCTGGTCAGCAATGCTCCGCCTCTTGAACCGAGTGTCCCCGGACTACCGGACCTGACGCCGGCCGGGGGGCGAGGGGGGGGCAGGCGGGGACCTCTTTTGCCGCCGCAGCGGTGGTGCGCCACGACGGTGTGTGTCCGGCGGAATGGGCGACGGCCTCGGGGTCGTTTCGAAGGGGTGTGGGGGTGTCCCCGCGGGCTATCGCTCTGGGCGAACAGAGGCTCGGGAACATTCGCGGAGCGATTGGCATTGAGTCGGTATAGCTCAACTTGACTGCCAAAGGGGAGATCATGGCTGCTGAGTCCACACCGCTCGCCCTGCCCGTGCTGCCGCTCGACGACGAGGTCGTGCTGCCCGGAATGGTGGTTCCGCTCGACCTCAACGACACCGATGTACGCGCCGCGGTGGAGGCCGCCCAGGCCGCCGCCCGTTCGGCGCCCGGCAAACCACGGGTGCTGCTCGTCCCCCGTATCGACGGGACGTACGCGGGCACCGGCGTGATCGGCACCGTCGAACAGGTGGGGCGACTCGCCGACGGGGACCCGGGCGCCCTGATCCGGGGCCGTGGCCGCGTGAAGATCGGTGCCGGTACGACCGGACCCGGTGCCGCCCTCTGGGTGGAGGGCACCGCGGTCGACGAGACCGTGCCCGAGCCGCTGCCCGGTGCCGTCACCGAGCTCGTGAAGGAATACAAGGCGCTCGCCACGAGCTGGCTCCGCAAGCGCGGTGCCTGGCAGGTCGTCGACCGCGTACAGGCGATCGAGGACGTGTCGCAGCTCGCCGACAATTCCGGTTACTCGCCCTACCTCAGTGTCGAACAGAAGGTCACCCTGCTGGAGACCGCCGACCCGGTGGCCCGGCTGAAGCTCGCCACCGAGCAGCTCCGCGAGCACCTCGCCGAGCAGGACGTCGCCGAGTCCATCGCCAAGGACGTCCAGGAAGGCGTCGACAAGCAGCAGCGCGAGTTCCTGCTGCGCCGCCAGCTCGAAGCCGTACGCAAGGAACTGCGCGAGCTGAACGGGGAGAAGGGGGAAGAGGACGAGTCCGACGACTACCGGACCCGTGTCGAGGCCGCCGATCTTCCCGAGAACGTCCGTGAGGCCGCGCTCAAGGAGGTCGAGAAGCTGGAGCGCGCGAGCGACCAGTCGCCCGAGGGCTCCTGGATCCGCACCTGGCTCGACACCGTCCTCGAACTGCCGTGGCAGGAGCGGACCGAGGACCGTTACGACATCCAGGGCGCCCGTGCCGTGCTCGACGCCGAGCACGCCGGTCTTGACGATGTGAAGGAACGGATCACCGAGTACCTGGCGGTGCGCAAGCGGCGCGCCGAGCGGGGCCTCGGAGTCGTCGGCGGACGGCGCGGCGGCGCGGTGCTCGCGCTCGTCGGCCCGCCCGGCGTCGGCAAGACCTCGCTGGGCGAATCCGTGGCGCACGCCATGGGCCGCAAGTTCGTCCGCGTCGCGCTCGGCGGTGTCCGGGACGAGGCGGAGATCCGCGGCCACCGGCGTACGTACGTCGGCGCGCTGCCCGGCCGGGTGGTGCGCGCGATCAAGGAGGCCGGGTCGATGAACCCGGTGGTCCTGCTCGACGAGATCGACAAGGTCGGCTCCGACTTCCGCGGCGACCCCGCCGCGGCCCTGCTCGAAGTCCTCGACCCGGCGCAGAACCACACCTTCCGCGACCACTACCTGGAGGTCGAACTCGACCTGTCCGACGTCGTCTTCCTGGCGACGGCCAACGTCCTGGAAGCCATCCCGGAGGCCCTGCTCGACCGTATGGAGCTGGTCCGCCTCGACGGCTACACCGAGGACGAGAAGGTCGTCATCGCCCGGGACCACCTGCTGCCGCGTCAGCTGGAGCGGGCCGGTCTGGCCCAGGACGAGGTCTCCCTCGCCGAGAGCGCGCTGCGCAGGCTCGCGGGCGAGTACACCCGGGAAGCGGGCGTACGGAACCTGGAGCGGGGCATCGCCCGGCTGCTGCGCAAGGTCGCGGCCCAGCACGAACTGGGCCAGCGGGAACTGCCGTACACCGTCACGGACGACGATCTGCGCGCTCTGATCGGACGGCCGCACCATGTGCCGGAGTCCGCGCAGGACCCCGCCGAGCGGCGCACCGCCGTCCCCGGTGTCGCCACCGGGCTCGCGGTCACCGGAGCGGGTGGAGACGTCCTCTATGTGGAGGCGTCACTCGCCGACCCGGAGACCGGCGCGGCCGGACTGACCCTGACCGGTCAGCTCGGCGACGTGATGAAGGAGTCGGCGCAGATCGCGCTGAGCTTCCTCCGCTCGCACGGCGCCGAACTGGAACTGCCGGTCGGCGATCTGAAGGACCGGGGAGCGCATATCCACTTCCCGGCGGGCGCGGTACCCAAGGACGGTCCGAGCGCGGGCATCACCATGACGACCGCCCTCGCCTCGCTCCTCAGCGGACGCCTGGTCCGTACGGATGTGGCGATGACCGGTGAGGTCTCGCTGACCGGCCGGGTGCTGCCCATCGGTGGTCTGAAGCAGAAGCTGCTTGCCGCCCACCGCGCCGGTGTCACGACGGTCGTGATCCCGAAGCGGAACGAGGCCGATCTGGACGATGTGCCGGCCGAGGTCCTGGCGAAGCTGGACGTTCACCCGGTGACGGACGTCCGCCAGGTCCTGGACATCGCCCTCGCCCCGGCGACGAACGGCGCGGAGCTTCCGGTCGCGGCGTGACGGACGCGAACGGGAGATGAGGAAGGGCCCGGTACCCGCGAGGGTGCCGGGCCTTCCGCGCGTCGGAGTGCCTACGGAGGGTCAGCCGTTGGCGAGGGCCTGGACGCGGTCCAGGGCGCCGTTGAACTTGTTGTGGTCGCCGACCGTCGGGCCGGACGACGTGTACTGCCACATCGTGTAGAAGCCCCAGCCGGCCGGGAGAGCGCCCGGGTCGGTGGCGTAGCGGGCGATCCACAGCGGGTTGGTCGCGCCGAACGCCGCCGAGTTGCCCGTGCACTGCGTCCACCAGCTGGTCGCCGTGTAGATGACGGCGTCACGGCCGGTACGGGCGCGGTACTGGTTCACGAAGTCCCGGATCCAGTTCACCATCGCGCTCTGCGAGAGGCCGAAGCACGCGGCGCCGTACGGATTCCACTCGATGTCCAGCGCGCCCGGCAGGGTCCTGCCGTCGCGGGACCAGCCGCCGCCGTGGTCCACGAAGTAGTTGGCCTGCGTTGCGCCGTTCGTGGTGTCGGGGGTCGCGAAGTGGTACGCGCCCCGGATCATGCCCACGTTGTAGGCGCCGTTGTACTGCTGCGCGAAGTAGGGATTCGTGTAGTACGTCCCCTCGCTGGCCTTCGTGTAGGCCCACTTGACGCCGCTGCCCCACAACGTCGACCAGGCGACGTTGCCCTGATGGCTGCTCACGTCCACGCCCTCGGTCTGGACGGCGCGGTTGTCACGGGGAAGTCCGCCCTGGCCGTCGTGTTCGATGACGCCCATGCCCAAGTGGGCCGAGCCGCGCGGGGGAGTCGAGGGGGACGGGGTCGCGTCGGTGTCGGCGGCCTGCGCGGCCGAGGGCAGGGCGAACAGCAGGCTGAGCGCCGCGAGAAGGATTCCGATCACGGACAGACGGGAACGGCGGGCGGTTAAGGATCTGTGCACGGGCATATCGTGCCTCCGATGGCCTGATGTGGCTGGGTGGGGGGATCAGGTGCGAGGAGTGCGGGTGCCGTGTGTGACGGTGCACGGTGTGGGTGCGGTGCGGTGCGGTGCGGTGCGGTGCGGTGCGGTGCGGGCGCGGCCGACGATGTGTCACATTGTCGGATGCATGTCACTGGTACCGAAGCTACGCACGTAAACGGGTGGGTGGGAAGAGGGTCCGATGGCTGCCGTTGGTCTACTCCTACGAAATACTGACGGAGCTGCGGCGATGGCCGCGTTTGAAAGAAACTTTCAGAGGTGGGAAACCGGGTCATGGCTGCTGACGTGCACGAGGGCGGGAACGGAGAGCGGCAGATCGCCGAAATCGACGCGTCGGGAAGTGGTGTGGACCACGAATTCCTCGCCCTCGAACGGGAGTTGACGGTCCTTCTGCGGAGGGCACGGGCCTCGTCCGGGGAGATCGCCCGCGAGGTCCATCCCGACCTTGAACCGGCCGCTTACGGGCTGTTGGTCCGTCTGGAGGAACACGGGCGGCAGCGGGCCACCGAACTCGCCGCGTACTTCGGGGTCGGCAAGGCCACGATGAGCCGGCAGTTGCGGGCCCTCGAAGACCTCGGCCTGGTCGCCCGCGAACCCGATCCGGCGGACGGGCGCGCCTATCTGATCCAGCTCACGGACGAGGGCCGCACCCGCTTCCGCGCGGTACGGGACGCCCGGCGCGCGCGGTATGTCCGCCAACTGGCGGACTGGGACCGGGGGGAGGTGGCGGAGCTGGCCCGCCTCCTGCACCACCTCAACGCTCGCGCCGAGCAGTGAGCGGACCGCCGGGTGCCGTGAAAGGTGACGGTGCCTAAAACTCCACGTACAGCACCGCGGCGTCGTCATGCGGCTTGCTCCGGCCCAGTACCGCCCGTCCCTCCGGTGAGGACTCCAGATCCCGGACCCGGTCGATCAGGGACTGGGCGCCCTCCTTTCGGATGACGGTGAGGCAGTCCTGCCAGTCGCCGGAGGCGAAGCGTTCCACCCAGCGCGTGGCGCCGTCCGTCAGGGCGGTCAGGGACCGGACCTCGTCCCGCGACGCGACCCCCACCACCGCACGGCCGGCCACCGAGGGATCCGCCGCCGCCGTGAAGAACCCGCCCTCACGGTTCCGCAGCGTCGTGTCCACACTTGCCGCAGACGCCAGCGCGGCCCTCGGAACGCGCGCCAGCCGGTCGTCGAGCACCGCGTCCACGCCCCCGTCCGGCCGCTCCAGGAGCAGCGCCGAGTCGGACAGGACCAGATGCTCCACCCGCTCCGCGTCCCACCGCGCCAGGACCACCGTTGCCTGAGGCGTCCTCGGGTGAGAAAGGTCACATGTGGCGCGATGTGCATCCGCCGTACGCACAATCGCCGCCGAAAGGGCCTCCCGCAGCGTCAGATCTCGCCGCGAAACGGACAGTTCGCCGAGCGCGCCCCCCAGCCGTGCCGTGAACCACGGAACCGAATGACGGCATCCGTCGTCCCCGGACGGCGGTGTCACCCCGTCCAGGACGACCAGCGATCCCCCTTGGCCGGAGGCCGGAACCGCCACCGATGCGAAGTCCTCGTTGGGGCGGTCGGGGTCACCGGGAGCGGTGGCGATGTCGATGCGCATGCCGCCAGTCTGCCCGAGCCCCCGGCGCCTCTCGGGAGCATCGGCGTGTCCCTCGGACATTGGACCGTACCTGCTGGTCACCCGCCGGTTTTGGACGGTAATGATCAACTCGGGGGGAGGCGTGGCGGGGCATCCTGCCAAAGCCTGACGATCACGTCCAACCGGCGCCCCGTACGGTCGCTTTGCGCGTGCCACGGGAACTTGCCGCCCAACTCCCCGTCGATGTTCACTCCTTCGGGTGGCGGGCGAGGCGATGCGCGACCACTGCTCACCGGCACTGGAATGGTCTGGAGCCGTACCGGGTGGGACGCCTGAGTTGACGGATCGTCACCCGGGCCCATGGGTATGACGAGTCAGGAATGCGAGCACCGGTGCAGAAACTGCGGCCTCGGCGCAAGGGCAGGAAGTCGGCCACGGAAGGGGCAGCGGACGGCACAGCCGCCGCGCCCGGCGGGTCGGGCGGGTCACCGCGGCCGGGGCCCCGGGCCCGCCGCGCGCGGGTCCGCAACCGTCTGATCATCTCCGTAGCCGTGGTGGCCGCCGCCATCGCGGGCGCCGGCGCCCCGGCGATCGTGGCGGCCTCCGGGGACGTGAACGACGCCCAGAACCTGGTGACGCTCGCCGAGCGCACCCAGCAGGCCGTCACCCTCGCGAACGCGCTCGCCGACGAACGCGACGAGGTCACCGCCTGGATCGCCGTCGGACGCCCCGACGGCAAGGGACTGTCCGAGCAGCGCAGCGCCCGCGTCGACCGGCGCGTCCAGGAACTCCGCGTCGAGGCCCCCGCGCCGCTGCGCGACGACCTCGACGCCGTCGCCACCGCCCGCCGCGCCGCCCTCACCGGCAAGGGTGGCGCCCTGGCGGCCCACCAGGCGTACGCGAAGGTCATCACCGCGCTCCACCAGCTCACCGAGGACCTCGCCGAACTGGCGCCACCGGACGCCGGCGCCGGGATCCGCGCGTTCGGCGACCTCGACCGGGCCGTCGAACAGGCGTCCGCCGCCCGAGGTCTGCTGCTCGCCGCCTACGCCGTGCCGCACACCACCGGCACCACCACCACGATCGACCCGATCACCGGACTCCCGGTCACCGTCTCCAACGAGTCCGCCGCCGACAAACGCGCCCGCGGGCAGCTCAGCGCCGCCGCCCAGGAGGCCCACGTCCGCGAGCGGGCGGCGCTCGCCGACTTCCACGACTCCGCGCCCACCGCGGACGCCGCGTCGTACGACTCCACCGTCAACGGCCCCTCGGTCACCGCCGCCGAGAAGTACCTCGCCGACCTCACCGACCAGCCCGCGCTCAGCGACGACGACCTGGAGCTGAGCGCGCAGAAGATCGACGCCGCGCTCACCGCCCGGGTCGACCTGATGCGCGGCGTCGAGGCGTCGCTGGGCACCCAGCGGGTCAAGCACCTCGAACAGCTCCGCGACGACGCGGTCACCGCCCTTGAGATCCGGATCGCGCTCACCGGAGCGCTGCTCCTGCTCGCCGTCGGCGTCTCCATGGGCATGGCCCGCTCGCTGACCCGTCCGCTCGCCGTGCTGCGCCTCGGCTCCGCACGCGTCGCCGCCGACCCGGGCACCGAGGAGCCGATCCGCTTCACCGGTCGCAACGACGAGTTCGCCCAGGTCATCGGCTCCGTCAACGCCCTGCACGCGTACGCCGTGTCCCTGCACGAGCGGCTCACCACGATGGAGTCCGACCGCAAGCACCTCGTCGGCCAGCGCTCGGGCATGGCCGACGAACGGGCCGAGATGCGGGCCGAACTCGCCGACGCCACCGAGCGGTTGGAGCGGGCGCGCGGCAGCATCGAGGGCACCTTCGTGAACCTCGCCCTGCGCACCCTCGGGCTCGTGGAGCGGCAACTCGCCGTCATCGAGAACCTGGAGGACCGCGAGCAGGACCCGGACCGGCTCGCCACCCTGTTCAAGCTGGACCACTTCGCGACCGTCATGCGTCGGCACAGCGAGAACCTGCTGGTCCTCGCCGGTGCCGAGCATGTCCACCAGCACGCGGGACCCGTACCGCTCGTGGATGTGGCGCGGGCCGCCGTCAGCGAGATCGAGCGCTACGAGCGGGTCCGTATCACCTCGCTGCCGCCGCACGCCCATGTCGTCGGCTTCGCCGCCGACGACCTCAGCCATCTCGTCGCCGAACTCCTGGAGAACGCCACCTCGTTCTCCCCGCCGGACGCGACCGTCGAGGTCTCCGGGTGGCTCCTGGAGAACGGCGAGGTGATGCTCTCCGTCCAGGACGAGGGCATCGGGATGACCTCGGAGCGGCTGCGTGAACTCAACGTACGGCTCTCCGAGTTCGACCCCGACGACCCCGGCTGCGAGCCCGGGGCACGGGACGACGACAACGGGCTCGGGCTCGGTCTTTACGTGGTCGCCCGGCTGGCGCACCGGCACGGGGTGCGGGTGCAGTTGCGGGAGCAGAAGCAGGGTGGGGTGGCGGCTGTAGCGGTGCTGCCGAAGGCGTTGCTGGCGGCCGAGCCCGCCGCCGCGATGGCGCCTCAGCGGAGTGCTCCGCCGGTCGCGGGGGCGGCTCCCCTGGTCGGTCTTCCCGGGTCCGAGGCCGAGGCCAACTCGAACGTTCTTCCTGTGCGCAGGAGCCCTGATCCGCTGATCGCCGCGGCTGAACGGGCCGTTCATCAGCATGAGTCCGAGACGACGCTGGAATTCACGGCGCCGCCCGCCGCGGACCGACAGGAACCGGAAGGCGACGCTCATCACCGTGCCGCCGACGAGGCTCCGCGCGTCACCGACAAAGGGTTGCCCAAGCGGACGCCCAAGGTTTCCGAACCGGAAGCCGTGCCCGCGCCGCGAGCCGGTGGCGTCGATGCCGAGGCGTTGCGACGTAAGCTCGGTGGGTTTCATCAGGGGGCGAAGGCGGGGCGGCGCGATGTGGCGGCCGAACTCACCGAGGAAGTCGAGGGGGACATTGTCGAGGAGGCAAGCAGTTGACTGCGCCCAGTACTTGTGGACTGAGCAGTGAAGCACGCAATCTGCACTGGCTGTTGACGAACCTGATCGAGGAGGTGCCCGGCCTGCTCTCGGTCGCGGTCGTCTCCTCCGACGGACTGCTGATCCTTTCCTCCGACCCCGGGACCAGATCGGAGCGCCCCGCCGAACGGATCACGGGCCCCAAGGGTTCGGCGGCCGACCTCGCCACCATCGTCTCCGGGATCGGTAGCCTCACCATCGGCGCCGCCAAGCTGATGGACGGTGGCGGTGTCAAGCAGACCATGGTCGCGATGGCGGAAGGTGCCCTCTTCATCATGTCGATCAGCGACGGTTCCCTCCTCGGCGTGTACGCCACGCCCGACTGCGACATGACCATCGTCGCGTACCACATGGCCCTCTTCGTCGGCCGGGCCGGACATGTCCTCACCCCCGAACTCCGCAGCGAACTGCGCCAGTCGATGGAGAGCACCCAGTGAGTACGCCGAACGCCGAGGCCCCCTACGGCACGGGCAGGCTGCCGGTACGCGGCGGCGACCGAAAACCCGCCCGGGTCAGGCCCTATTCGCTCACCGGCGGACGCACCCGGTTCGGGCACGTCCTGCTGGTCGAGACGTTCGTCGCCGCCCTGGAGGCACCGGACGAGCGCCTTGAACTGCCCAACGGCTCGCTGTCGACCCGGGTCATGCCCGAGATGCGGGCCATCGTCGAACTCTGCCGCCGTATGCGCACGGTGGCCGAGATCGCCGCGCTGCTGAAGATGCCGCTCGGCGTGGTCCGCGTACTCCTCAGTGATCTGGCGGACCAGGGAAAAATCCGTGTATACGGAACCGGTCACGGCCCGGGACAGCCGGACCGCGCGCTGCTGGAAAGGGTGCTGAGTGGACTCCGTCGTCTCTGAACCGCTGCCGTCCGATCACGCGGCACGTGCGGATCACATGGCCCGAACCGTAGGGGCGGCCAAGCCCGGGGAGCGGCTCCAGGCGTGGCAGATGGACCGGACGCGCGCGCCGATCGCCACGAAGATCGTGGTGGCGGGCGGCTTCGGCGTCGGCAAGACCACGCTCGTCGGCGCCGTCTCGGAGATCGAGCCCCTCCAGACGGAGGCGTTGATGACCGAGGCCAGCGAGGGCACCGACGATCTGACGGCGACCCCGGAGAAGACGACCACCACGGTCGCCATGGACTACGGCCGGATCACCCTCGATGACGATCTGGTGCTGTATCTGTTCGGTACGCCGGGCCAGCAGCGGTTCTGGTTCATGTGGGACGACCTGGTGCGCGGCGCGATAGGCGCCGTCGTCCTCGCGGACACGCGTCGCCTGGACGACTGCTTCCCGGCCCTGGACTACTTCGAGAGCTGCGGGCTGCCGTATGTCGTGGCCGTCAACCACTTCGACGGCAGTGAGCGGTTCGCGACCGACGACGTACGCGAGGCCCTGACGGTGCCCCGGCACGTCCCCGTGCTGATCATGGACGCGCGGCAGCGGATCTCGGTGGTCGAGGCGTTGCTCGCCCTGGTCGGTCACGCCCTCCACGTCAGTCCCGAATAAGTCCACAGGAGAGCACCCGCATGCGGAAGATACTCATCGTCGGAGCCGGCCAGTCCGGGCTCCAGCTCGCCCTCGGCCTCCAGTCGCGGGGGTACGAGGTCACCCTGATGTCCAACCGCACGGCCGACGAGATCCGGTCGGGCCGCGTCATGTCGACCCAGTGCATGTTCCACACCGCGCTCCAGCACGAGCGTGACCTCCAGATCAACTTCTGGGAGTCCCAGGCCCCGAAGATCGAGGGCCTCGGGGTCTCCGTCGCCGGTCCCGAGTCGCAGCGGGTCATCGACTGGGTGGGCAAGCTCGACGGTTACGCGCAGTCCGTCGACCAGCGTGTGAAGATGGCCGGCTGGATGGAGACGTTCGCGCAGCGCGGCGGCCAGCTCGTCATCCACGGCGCCGCCGTCTCCGACCTGGACTTCTTCTCGCGCACCTATGACCTGGTGATGGTCTCGGCGGGCAAGGGCGAGCTGGTGTCGATGTTCGGCCGTGACGCCTCGCGCTCCCCGTACGCCCAGCCGCAGCGCGCACTCGCCGTCGCCTATGTCCACGGGCTCGGCGTCCGGCCCGAGCACCCCGACTACGACGCGGTCCGCTGCAACCTGGTGCCCGGGGTCGGCGAGCTGTTCGTGATGCCGACGGTGACCACGTCGGGCCGCGCCGACATCCTGTTCTGGGAGGGCGTTCCCGGCGGCCCGCTCGATGTCTTCCAGGGCGTCAAGGACCCGGCGGAACACCTGTCCCTGACACTGGAGTTGATGGAGCGGTTCACTCCGTGGGAGTACGCGCGCGCCACGAAGGTCGAGCTGACGGACGCCCAGGCGACGCTCTCGGGCCGGTACGCGCCGACCGTCCGCAATCCGATCGGGCGGCTGCCCGGCGGGGGAGCGGTCCTCGGGGTCGCGGACGTCGTCGTCGCCAACGACCCGATCACCGGGCAGGGTTCCAACTCGGCGTCCAAGTGTGCCGCCGCGTATCTGGAGTCGATCGTCAAACACGGTGACGAGCCGTTCGACGAGGCGTGGATGCGAGCCACCTTCGACGGTTACTGGGAGACTGCCCAGCACGTCACGAAGTGGACCAACGCCATGCTGGGCGTCCCCCCGGAGCACGTCCTCAACCTCATCGGCGCGGCAGGCGCCCTCCAGCCGGCCGCCAACCGCTTCGCCAACGGCTTCAACGACCCGTCGGACTTCGAGAACTTCTTCTACGACCCGGCGAAGACGGAAGCATATTTGGCAAGCATCACGGGCTAGCCCTCGCCTCACCCTGCCTGGCTGTGGGCAGGTGTCCCGCAGGGCGGGACGGGTGGGCACAGCCCCAAGTGCCGGGTGCGGCCTAAGGTGACGGTGCCACATCCAACCCGTACCCCGCGTCAGACCCGTCCCGCGCCCCCGCGGGCAACACCGGCGGCCGGTACCCCGACATCCCCTCGGCAGAGGGATCCGGCCGCACAGCCCCCAGCACGGGATTCGCCGCGATCGGTGACACCTTCACCGCCGCACCGGGCCTGGGTGCCTGTACCACCATGCCGTCCCCCAGATAGATCCCCACATGCGTGGCCCCGGGGAAATAGAGCACCAGATCCCCGGGCCGAAGCTCCCCGAGCGGCACCCGCTCCAGCGAATCCCACTGTTCCTGACTGGTCCGCGGAATCTCCTGCCCCGCATGCGCCCACGCCTGCGAGGTGAGCCCGGAACAGTCGTACGCTCCGGGCCCCTCGGCCCCCCACTCGTACGGCTTCCCGATCTGCTCCACCGCGTACCGCAGCGCCGCGTTCCCGGCACTCGACGGTGGCCGGGCGCTGCTCAGGGCGCCGGACGCGACGAACTTCCGCTGGGCCTCGGCGGTGCCGGCGGCCTCCAGACGGGCCAGTTCGGCGAGTTGCCCTGCGGTCAGTGAGGCGAGCAGCTTCTCGACTTCCCCCAGCCGTTTCTGGACATCGTCCCGTTCCCTCTTCTGCCGCTCGGCCAGGGTGAGTTGGTCGTCCAGCGCCTTACGGGCCGAGGCCGCCAGGGTGTTCGCCTCCTTCTCGCCGTCGGCCAGCCGGTCCACGGTCTCGACGCGATTCAGCGAGACCCGTTGGAGGACATGCGTCTGGTCGAGGGCCTGCTGCGGGTCACGGGCGAGCAGCAGCCGTACATAGGACGAGAAGTCGCTGCTGCCTTGATACTGCTGCCGCGCGAGCCGCCCCGCCGCGCCCCGGCTGTCGTGCAGCGCGACCCGTGCCTTGGCCAGCCGGGCGTTCAGCCGGCCGACCTGCTCCTGCTGCCGTCTCAGCTTCTCCTCGGTGCCGTTGTACCGCTCGGTGGCCTCCTCGGTCTGCCGGTACAGCGTCTGAAGATCGGTCAGAAGCTTGGGTACGGACCGCTTTTCGAGCCGCTCCCCGGGTCCGGGCGCCGCCATCGCCGTACCCGACGCGAGGAGTGTGCCCGCCGTCACCGCTGCCACGACCGCCGTACCCGCCTTGCGCACCAGCCTGCCTGACATGTCGTCACCTCCGCCGTGGGGCACCGGGTGGGCCCCGCAAGGTGAGCATCGGCCGGACCGTGCCGTGTCCACTCCTGTCGCTGGGCGGTTCGGCCCAAGGACCTCACTCGTCCGGGTATACGGGTGGGCAGATTGTCCGACCGGGGGGCCGGGGGTGAGGTCAGTGCCCCGAAGGGGCGCGGGGAACTGCGCGACCGGCCACGACGGCGCCGCGGACGATCGACGGCATAGCGCGGCACTTCCGGCCGAGCGCTTACGGAGGCGGTCCGGCAGGACTACGTCGCGGTTTCGACCACGGCCAGCGGAGGCCGCCGCCGGAGTCGCCCTCGGGGTCGTACTCGTACGTCCAGCCCCGGTGCAGTGCGAACCGGCGGCCCGCGGTGACGGACACCCTGCGGTAGACGAGCACGGTCGGCGGGCCGCCGTCGGCGTCCGGGACCGGGACCCGGTACACCTTCGGCGGGTGTCCGGTCGGGCCGAGCAGCACGGGCAGGACGCGACCGTCCAGGGGGCCTCCGACGAACGGGGTGTCTTCGCTCTTCACCCCTCCAGTGTCACCCAGACCCACCCGCCCCAGGGCACCGGCGCCCGGACGCGCGTACCGGGTCATATGCGGTCCGTCGACACAACGCACAGTCAGGCATTGGTGAAAGGTTTCCCATCGGGCCGCAAAGTTGGATCAGGCCCCCGGAGCACCAGGACTACGGTCACGGGCCGTGAGCCTCAACCGTGAACTTCTCCGGAGCGGCGGCCGATCCGACGCCCCCTCCGGCTCCGGCGACACCAGGCGCCGTACCCTTCTGCGCGCCGCGCTCGGCGGGACCGCCGCCGTCGGCGCGGCCACCGCCCTCGGGACCGGCACGGCGAGTGCGGGGTCCCGGCCCGCGCCCGTGGACGTCAGCACCCCCGACGCCGCCCTGCGGGAACTCGTCCGGGGCAACAAGCGTTGGCACGACTTCCGGCAGCGGCATCCGCACGAGAGCGGGGTGACCCGGCAGGAACTGGTCGCGGGGCAGCACCCGTTCGCGGTGGTGCTGAGCTGCGTCGACTCGCGGGTGCCGCCCGAGCTGGTCTTCGACCAGGGGCTCGGCGATCTGCTGACGGTCCGCTCGGCGGGCGAGGTTTTGGACGAGGCCGTACTCGGCAGCGTCGCGTACGGGGTGCTCGAACTCGGGATCCCGCTCGTCCTCGTGCTCGGTCACCAGTCCTGCGGCGCGGTCAAGGCGGCCGTCGAGGCGGACGAGTCCGGCGCTCATCTGCCCGCGCACATCCAGTACTTGGCGGACCAGATACGCCCGGCCATAGACCACGGCCAGACCGGGAACGCGCGGATCGACGCCACGATCAGCGCGCAGACCCGGCTCGTACGGTCCCGGCTCGCCGCCGAGCCCGATCTCGCCCCGCTGATCGCCTCGGGCAAGCTCGGTGTGGTGGGCGCGCGGTACGAACTCAGCGACCAGTTGGTGCGGCTGCTCTGAGCGCCCGGACCCGGGCGCACCCGTCACAGGAGGTGCGCCGCGTCCCCCGCCAGCGGAAGCATCCGGCGGACCAGGGCGCCGAGCGGGCCGTCGGAGGTCTCCAGGGACAGTGCGTACCGGACGACCTCCGCGGCCCGCTCGTCGCGGGTCGCCGTCGCCGCGAGAGCCATCACGAACTGTTCGACCAGCCAGTCCCGCAGCTCGTCGAGCGGCGGCTGCTTCTCCTCGTCCAGCCAGATGAGCGAGGCCGCTTCGACGGCCGTGATCCACATCCGTACGGTCATCCGCAGCCGGGGGCCCGGGTCCTCGGTGCCCAGGTGGGCGAGGATGTGCTCGGCGGCGGAGCGGCGTACCTCGTCCACGATCGCGGTGGTACGGGAGGTCTCCACGACGCTGCCGCCCTGGAGCAGCGCGCTGAATCCGGCGTCGTGCTCGTCCACGAAGGCGAGATAGCGGTCCAGGGCGCGGGACAGGCGGCGGGTGAGCGGGCCGTCCTGGGGCTCCGCGAAACACTGCTCCAGCTCGTGCGCGGCCGAACGCAGGGCCGCCTCGTAGAGCTGCTGCTTGCCGCCCGGGAAATAGCGGTAGACCAGGGGCCGGGAGACGCCGGCCGCCTCCGCGACATCGTCCAGCGCGACCTCCTCGGGGGCGCGCTGCGCGAAGAGCGACAGGGCCGCGTCGAGGAGCTGGCGGCGCCGCTCCTCGACGCTGAGGCGTCGGTACGCGCGGGTGCCGGCTGCCGAGGTCATATCGGCAGCGTAACCCGGGTGGGTGGACGGGCGGGTTACGCGAGCAGCCCGGACGACCGCCACAGCCGACGTCCCGCGCCCTGGAGGACGCCGATGTCGTCGAGGAAGTCCGTGAGGCGCTTGGCGCCGGTCTGCATGACCTCGCGGCGGTGGCCGCTGGCCTTGACCTGGGCGACGGCTTCGCGGCGGTCCAGGCCGACATCCGCGTAGACCTGCGGGTTGACGAAGGCGATGGAGAAGACGCGGGCCGCCTCGCCGCAGCTGAGCCGGGTCAGTTCGCGCTCCCAGCGGGACGCGGTGACCATCTGGCGCCGCAACTCCTCGCGCGCGTACCGCACATGGCGGGCCTCCTCCACGACGTGGATGCGGGTCACGCCGCGCACCAGGGTCTGGACGCGCTCGTCCGGGAAGGTCAGCCGCTGCATCCAGTCGAGGATCTCCTCACCGAGCAGCGTGCACGCGAACGAGCCGGGTGTGGTGGACACCGTCTTCAGGATCCGCGCGAGATTGTGGTTCAGCCGCGACACGGGGTACGAGGGTGCCCCGCCCTTCTTGATCATGCGGGCGAACATCATGGAGTGCCGGCACTCGTCGGCGATCTCCGTGAGCGCGTACCGCACATGTGCGCTGGTCACGGACTTGTCGTAGATGTGCCGTACCAGTAGTTGCATCAGGATGATCTCGAACCAGATGCCGAGCGAGGCGAGCGAGGCGGCCTCGTGCCGCGCCAGCTCCTGGCGCTGCTCATCGGACATCTTCTTCCACAGCGGGGTGTCGTAGAGCGAGACCAGCTCCGGCGGCCAGAACCACTTGCCGTCCTCGACCGGAGCGTCCCAGTCCAGCTCCTTGTCCGGGTCGAAGGAGTGCTTGGCGGAGGATTCGAGCAGCCGCTCGGCCACCTGCTCCCGGTCCTTGAGCGGACCGAGCGCGTCCCGCGCCATCCCCGGTTCCCTCGTGGTCGTCATGGCGAGTCCCCCTGTCGTCATCACCGCACGCCCCGGAAGAGACGCACGAGTTACCGGCGGTCACCCCTTATGAGACTCCCTGTCAGCAAGCCCGTCAATCCCTCAAACACCACTTGTTGCCACACCACGGACCGACCTCAGCGTGAGCGGCCCGTCCGGTTCGGGTCGTTCCCAGGGTGTTTGAGGATTGATTCCATGACTGCTTTTGCGATGGGGGCCGCTGTGCCGCCGCCGCTGATTTCTCCTCGGATGGCCGAGGCGTCCTCCACCACCACCGCCACCGCTACCGCCGGGTCCATCGCGTGGTTGTCCTGGGCCCAGGCGATGAACCAGGCGTAGGGCGTGCCGGCGTTGCCGATGCCGTGTTGGGCCGTGCCCGTCTTGCCGCCGACCGTGGCGCCGGGGATGGCCGCGTTGGTGCCGGTGCCCTCCTCGACGACGTCTCTCATCATGTCCCGCAGCTGGGACGCCGTGGACGCGCTCATCGCCTGGTGCAGGGTCTTCGAGCCCGTGGTGCGGAGCGGGACCCCGTCGGGCGAGGTCGTACGGTCCACCAGATAGGGGGACTTGACGGTGCCGCCGTTCGCGACCGCCGACGCGACCATCGCCATCTGCAAGGGCGTGGCCCGGGTGTCGAACTGCCCCACCGACGACAGCGCCAACTGCGCCTGGTCCATGTGCCGGTCGAAACTGCTCGCCGCCACCGAGAACGGGATCCGCAGCTCCTTGTCGTTGAACCCGAAGTCCCGCGCGGTGCCCGTCATCGCCTTCAGCCCCACATCCGCGCCGAGCTTCGCGAACACCGTGTTGCACGACCAGGAGAACGCGAACCGCAGCGACGCGTCCTTGCAGCCGTCCACCTCGTTGCTGAGCGTGGTCGTCGTCCCGGGCAGCCGGAACGGGTCAGGTGACGACGTCGGCTGGTCCAGGTTCCGCACCACGCCGGACTCCAGGGCCGCCGCAGCGGTGACCACCTTGAACGTCGAACCCGGTGGATACGTCTGCCGGATCGCCCGGTTCAGCATCGGCTTCCCGGGATCCGCGTTCAGCCGTTCCCACTCGCCCTCCACCGCGTCGCCCGTCCCGGACAGCCGCTGCGGATCGTAGGAGGGCGCCGACACCAGCGCCAGGATCTTGCCCGTGGTCGGCTGGATCGCCGCCACCGCGCCCCGGCGCCCGGCGAGGCCCGCGTACGCCGCGCGCTGCGCCTTCGCGTCGATCGTCGTGACGACCTTGCCCGCCGGACTGCGCCCCCGCGTCACGTCGTTCCACAGCGGCAGCGGCGCCAGCATCGGATCGGTGCCGGAGAGGACCTTGTCCTCGGCGTGCTCCAGGAACGTCGTCCCGTACACCTGCGACGCGAAACCGGTCACCGGCGCGTACAACGGGCCATCCGTGTACGTGCGTTCGTACCGGAGCTGCTCCCGGGTGTCAGTGGAGCCGGTGACCGGACGGCCGCCGACGACGACGTCCCCGCGCGGCACTCCGTAACGGGCGATGGCCTGGCGGCGGTTGGCCGGGTTGTCGTTCAGGGAACCCGACTGGATGACCTGGACACGGGCCGCGTTCAGCAGCAGCGCGGCGAGCAGCAGCGAGCAGAACGCCGCCGTGTGCCGGATGTATCGGGTCACTCGGAGGCCCCCTCGTCGTCCTGGCGGCGGGCCGAGTCGCTGACCCGGATCAGCAGCGCCACGATGATCCAGTTGGTGACCACCGACGAGCCGCCCTGCGCCAGGAACGGCATCGCCATACCCGTCAGCGGGATCAACCCGGTCACCCCGCCCGCGATCACGAACTCCTGGAGCGCCACGATCGACGCGAGCCCGATCGCGAGGAGCCGTCCGAACGGGTCCCGCAGTGTGAGGCCGGCCCGGAACCCCCGCTCCACGAGCAGCCCGTACAGCAGGAACAGCGCGGACAGTCCCGCGAGCCCCAACTCCTCGCCCGCCGTGGCCAGGATGAAGTCCGACTTGGCCGCGAAGCCGATCAGGGTCGAGTGCCCGAGACCGAGACCGGTGCCGAACATGCCGCCCGCCGCGAACGCGAACAGCGACTGCGCGATCTGGTTCGGCCCCTGCCCCGCGTCGATCGACGCGAAGGGATGCCACCAGTCCTGCACCCGGCCGTGCACATGCGGTTCGAGCCAGCCCACCGCGAACGCGCCCACCGCCGCGAGCAGCAGGCCCACCGCGATCCAGCCGGTCCGCCCGGTCGCCACGTACAGCAGGATCACGAACAGGCCGAAGAACAGCAGCGAGGTGCCGAGGTCCCGTTCCAGGACGAGGACGACGACGCTCAGCAGCCAGATCGCCACGATCGGACCGAGCACCCGGCCCGTCGGCAACTGGAGCCGCCAGATCCGGCGGCCCGTGTACGCGAGGGCGTTGCGGTTCGCCGCGAGATAGCTGGCGAAGAACACCGCGAGCAGCACCTTCGCGAACTCGCCCGGCTGGAGGGAGAATCCGCCGAACCGGATCCAGATCCGGGCGCCGTTCACCGCCGGGAAGAAGATCGGCACGATCATCAGCACCAGCGCGGCGACCACCGACAGATACGCGTACCGCTGGAGCACCCGGTGGTCCCGCAACAGGACGATGACCCCGATGAACAGGCCCACGCCCAGCGTCGACCAGATCAGTTGGGCCGGCGCGGCCGGGTCGCGCGGTGTCTCCAGGTCGAGCCGGTAGATCAGGACGAGCCCGACACCGTTCAGCAGAACCGCGATCGGCAGCAGCAGCGGATCGGCGTACGGGGCACGGAAGCGGACCGCGCCGTGCGCGACCAGCGCGAGCACCCCGAGCCCGGCGCCGTAACCGGCGGCGTCGGGCGGTAGGGAACCGCTCCTGCCGATGCCCACCGCGCAGTAGCCGAAGACGGCGAGCAGAACGGCGAGCACGATCAGGGTCAGCTCGGTGCCACGGCGCCGGGGGTCGCGCACGGCGGGGGCGGACGGTGCCGCCGCCTTCGCCGTTGTTCCGGTCATGCCGTCGTTCCGGTCATTCCGGGAACGTAGCAAGGAGGATGCCTGATGTCCCGTTATGTCGAGATAATCGGCCTGTCAGTGCAGAGCCGGTGCGGGAGTCTCAGCACCAGCGCGGGACCTTGCCGATGTTGTCGACGTAGCGGGCCGAACCCCACGCCCAGGTGCCGTCCGTCAGGAGGTACCAGAGGCGGGTGTCCTCGACGCGCTCGCCCTTCGTCTTGCAGAAGATCGACACGATCGCGCCCCTCGGCTCGACCCGGATGATCCGGCCGCCCCGGTCGGGGCGGTCCCGGAGGATGAGCCCGCCGTTCGCCGTCACGCGGCCCTTGTAGATCGGGTACCGGTCGTGGTCGCGGCCCGCGTTCCCGTAGCCCTGCCCGTGGTCGTTGTCGGCTCCGGCGCCCGGCGTGGCGGCCGTCGCGCCACCGGCACCGGAGAGCACGGAGAGCGCGGCGAGCGCGCCACCGGCCGCGACTATGCCGAGCCGGGCGGTGAGGGTACGGAGGGAGCGCGGGACCATGAAGTCTCCTCGGGGAGGGGGGTGAAGGACAGCGGGCGCGAACAGGCCCTGAGGGAAAGGGTGTTTACGCCCGGGTTTCACCCTAAGAGGGGGGTCGGTGTCGCGCCCCTCGCACTGCGCCATAGGAGGTCGCCGGGGCGTCGCGCCCTCGGGTCGCGAGGGGTTACGGAGATCCGTCCGGCCGGTACGGCAGGGTCAGCGTCGCCACCGCGCCGCCGTCCGGCGCGTTCGCGAAGGTCAGCCCGGCGCCCAGCACCTCGGCCTGCCCCACCGCGATCGTCAGCCCCAGACCGTGCCCCCGCGCGCCGCCCTCGGTACGGAACCGCTGCGGACCGTGCTCCACCAGGTACTCCGGATATCCGTCGCCGTAGTCGCGGACCGTCACCACCGGGCCGTCCACGGAGACCTCCACCGGCGCCCGTCCGTGCTTGTGCGCGTTCGCCACCAGGTTGGCGAGGACCCGTTCGAGCCGGCGCCGGTCCGTCTCGACGCACACGTCCTGCCCGATCCGTACCTCGGCCGGGGCCCCCGACCCGCGCACCACCCGCTCCGCCAGCGGTCCCAGCCGGTGCGCGTCCAGGTCGACGCGTTCGCTGCGCGCGTCGAGCCGGGAGATCTCCAGGAGGTCCTCGGTGAGCGTACGGAGCGTGGCGACCCGGTCCCGTACCAGCTCGGTCGGGCGGCCCGGCGGGAGCAGTTCGGCCGCCGCGTGCAGCCCCGTCAGCGGGGTGCGCAGTTCGTGCGCCACGTCCGCCGTGAACCGCTGCTCGCTCAGCAACTTGCGCTGGAGCGACGACGCCATGGAGTCCAGCGCCCCCGCCACCGCCGCCACCTCGTCCTGCGGGCGCGCCGGGTCCTTCGTCCGGGGATCGTCCACCCGCGCGTCCAGGTCGCCCGCGCTGATCCGCCGTGCCACCAGGGCCGTCGCGTGCAGCCGCCGGGTCACCCGGGTCACCGCGAACGCGCCCACCAGGAGCGTCGCCCCGATCGCCAGCGCCGATGAGCCGAGGATGGCCCGGTCGAGCCCTTCGATGGTGCGGACACCCTGCGCGTAGTCGACCTGCACGGCCAGTACGCGGTGGCCGTCCACCGGTCCCGCCGCCCACATCGTGGGGTGCGGGGAGCCGCCGACCATCGTGCCGCGATGCCCGGCGAGGGCCAGGTCACGGAGCGAGCCGGGCAGCCCCGCCGGGTCCAGGCTCGCGCCGGGGCCGAGCCGGTCCCCGTCCTCGAACGCCTGCGTGGCCTCGGTGAGCCGGGTCAGCGCACGGTCGCGGGCCTGGCTCACCGTCTGGTTGGTCACCGAGGCGTGCACGAGCACGCCGAGCAGCGCGGCGAGCGCGCAGCACATCACGGTGATGAAGGCCGCCGCCTTCCAGTTCAGGGTCGCGGTCCAGGAACGGAGGCGGGAGGGCAGGCCGGGGAGGGGGTTTCTCATGGGGTGCTCGGCGTCGTGGGGGCGGTCGGGGAGGCGGCGGGGGACACGGTGGGGGATGTCGTCGGGGTCGGGCGGGGGCGGGCCGGCTTCGCGGAGGCGCCGCCGACCCGCAGGATCTCGTCCTTCGTCGGCAGCATCGCGTGCTGATGCCGGTCCCAGGCCCACACCGTCCGGTACTCGTACCCGGCGATCCCCGACACCGCCCTGATCACCAGGTCGCGGCCGGCCAGCTCCACGCCGATCACCGCGTCCGACGTGGCCATGATCTGCGTCAGCGTGTGCTGCTCGAAGGCGTAGACGCGGAGGGCGAGCTGACCGTCGTGCCTACGGATCCCGACCACCAGGTCGTCCTTGCCGTCGCCCGTGAGGTCCCGGTAGTACGCCTTGAGCACCGGGCAGCTCCCGCCCTCGCCGGCGCACTCGGTGATCTTCCGGGCCGTGTCCTTGTCCAGCGCGTTCGGGCCGGTGAAGGTGTCCGGGTGCTCCTTGGCCTGGGTACGCAGGACCGTCAGCGGGTCCAGCTTGTGGATGTCGTCACCCGGGGCGGTGAGGCCCTTGACCGTCTCGGTGTTCGCCTCGTCGTAGTCGTACGCGGGGGTCGACGCCGGTGTCAGGTCCGGCCAGAGCCGGGCCGGGCCGACGGCCGTCGGGGTGGCGCCCGCGCCCTCCAGACCGCCGGGGTCACCGCACCCGGTCAGGAGTGCGCCGCCGCACACGGCCAGGAGCAGGGCGGTGACGGTCGCCGTGCGGCGGGCGGGGCGGCGGGGGGACACGGGGCTCCTGTGGGGGTAAGGGGTAGGGGGTAAGGGGTAGGGGGTGCGGGTAGGGGGCTGGGGCCGGAAGCGGGGGTTGGACCCCGTACACCTTATTAGTAAGGATTTCCTTTTTGTTCGCCCGGTGGTGGGGCCCGGTGGTGGGGCCGCTGTCGGGCCGGGCGACTTCGGCTCTTCTGCTTGCCCTCGGGCAGGCGGGCTGTTCCCATGGTCATGGGGTGATGGTGCATGACCGGACTGCGCGTCATACCGACCTGGCGGAACGGCAGGGAACGGCTCTACGTCTGTCTGCCCGACGGGAGAAACGTCGCCTGGTACGACCGTGACGCGGCCCGCGTCAACGTACTGAGCCGACCGTACGGTGAGCGGGTACTGGACGTGCTCGCGCCCTTCCTGAGCGGGCAGGTCACCGTGGGACCGCCGCCCGTACCGACCTCCGCCGAACTGGCCCGGCTCAGCCTCCACCCCGACGACGACCTCGCCCCGAACCGGCCCGGCGAGGCCCTGCGGATCGCCATCGAACGCGAGCCAGGGCGGGCCGCCGGTGGCCGCTTCCTGCGCACCGATCCCCGGCGGCTCGCCCTGGCGGCGGAGGAGACGGTCGGCGGGGCGCTGGACGGCTTCGAGGGCGGCGGGTGGCGCACCCTGCACTCCGTGCCGCTGCCCGGGGGCGACCGGATCCCGCATCTGCTGATCGGACCCGGCGGGCTCTTCGCGCTGTACGCCCTGTACGCACGGCGCCGGCGGGTACGGGTGGGGGACCCCGTGGTCAGGGCGGGCCGGACGGCGGCACCGCTGGTCCGCACGGTCCGGAGCATCGCCGACCGGGCCTCGTACGCACTCACCGCCGATGTACGCCCCGTGCTCGCCGTCGTCGGTGCGAGCGAGGTCGCGGTGGCGCCGGGGGTACGGGATGTACGGGTGGTACGGGACGTCGACCTCGGGGAGCTTGGCCGGGAGGGGGGCGTGCTGAAGTCGGCAGACGTGGAGGCGGTGTTCGGGCTGGCAAGAGACCGCAACACTTGGCTCCGCCTGTAACCGGACCTTTCCGCACCGGCATTCCCACCCACCCTGATCAGCCAGGGGTGCTGCTCGGGCTCGCTTCGCGGCTGCCTAGTTCTCGGTTTCGGGCGAGTTCAGTTGGCGCTGCCAGTCGGCGAATTGGGTTCGGATGGCGGCGGCCTCTGCCGGGTGGAGGCCGTATGCGGCGAACTGCTTGTCGGTGTAGCGCCGTACGCGGGCGAGTGAGTCGGCGAACATGTGAGGGTCGAAGCCGTCGTCGTTCTGCTTCGCCAGCTCCACCAGGCGCTCACGGGTGAACCCGGCCTTGAGGAGCCCGTCGACGTCGATCGCGTCGCGGACTTCCGCCCGGCCGTCCAGTGCGGCGATCTTTCCGGCGGCGACATCGTCGGGGTGCAGTACGGGACCGAGTTCGGACGTCACCGGCGGGTGGTGCAGGAACTCGGCGACGAGTTCCACTTTGTTCTGGATCCCGCTCGCCGGATCCGTCACGTTGAGCCTCGTATACGTGTGCTCGGAATTCTGGTGCGCGAGTTCGACGGCGAAGCCCGCGGCTTCGTAGGCGGCGACGACCCGTTCGGTGGCCGCGGGCATTTCCGCGGCGGCCCGGTCGAACGGGGCGAAGAGGTCTACGTCGTCGCTGACGCGATTCACGATCCGGTGCGCCTGGACGGCGTAGCCGCCCGCGAGGGCGTAGCCGAAGTCGTCGGCCAGTGCGTCGAGCCCGATGTGGATCAGGCGGCGGTGCAGTTCGTCCACTACGCGGCGGCCGCCGTCGCTGAGAGTTCGGGGAACCGGGCCTGCCAGGCCGTACGGACGGGGGAGGGCAGGAACAGGTCCGTCCAGTGTCGGCGCAGCAGCGTGGCGTTGAGGTGCGTCCACAGATCGGCTGGTGCCTGGGCTTCCCGGATGACGCGCTCGTACATGAGCAGCAGGTCGGCCTCGTCGGTCAGGTCGTACACGTAGTGCGGGCCCCAGTCGATGTGGCGGGGCAGCGTCACGGCACCGGATGTCGGCCCGACGAGTTCGTCGAGCGACTCCGGCAGCGCGTAGATCCTGGCTGCGGCGTACCTGCTCATGGACCCAGCATGCCGCAAGCTGTCCGACCACGGTACTGAGGCGTGAACCGGGGGCGGACCTACGGGACCGTTCCCGCCTGGTCCTGGTCGAGTAGGGGGGCCAGTAGGTCTCCGTAGCGTTCCAGGCGGGAGGTCAGGTCCTCGGCCTCGGTCGTGAGGTCGGACGGGTTTGTGCATGATGTGATCTCGTCCCAGGTCAGGGGGGCCGAGACCGTCGGTGTCGGCTGGGCGCGGAGGGTGTACGGGGTCGCCGTCGTCTTCGCGGCGGCGTTCTGGCTGAAGTCGACGAAGACCTTGCCGGGACGCAGGCTCCGGGTCATCCGGTGCGTGACCCGTCGCGGCAGTGCCCGTTCGGCGGCGATGGCGAGCCGCTTCGCGTATGCCGTGACCTCGGCGGACGGTGTCGGCCGCAGCGCCACCAGCAGATGCAGTCCCTTCGCGCCGGATGACTTCACGTAGGCGTCCAGGCCGTCGTCCGCCAAGCGCTCCCGCAGCCAGAGCGCGACCTCGCAGCAGTCCACGACGGTCGCCGGCGCCCCCGGATCCAGGTCCAGGACGAGCCGGTCGGCCTGCCCGGCGGAGCCGTCCCGCCACTGGGGCGTGTGGAACTCGGTCACCAGGTTGGCCGCCCACATCAAAGTGGCCAGATCCTGGATGACCACTTGCATCTGGCCACCTTCGGAGTGCGGTACCTCGGCCGTGCGGACCCAGTCGGGTGTGCCGGGCGGCGGGTTCTTGGTGATGAAGCGCTGCCCCTCGACCCCGTCCGGGAAGCGGAGGAACGAGACGGGACGGTCCTTCAGATGGGCGAGGAGCGGGTCGGCGGTGGTCGCGTAGTGGTGCAGCATCTCGCCCTTGGTGAAGCCGGTACCGGGATACAGCACCTTGTCGAGATTGCTGAGCGCCAGCCGCCGCCCCTCCACCTCGATCAGAGGCGACATACGATGAGAATCCCATGAAAGGGGATTTTTGGGATATTCAGCACCTGGTGACGGGCGCCTACCGCGAAGGCAGGGAACGAACGTGCGATCCATCTGGAACGGCTCCATCGCCTTCGGTCTGGTCAACATCCCCGTCAAGCTCATGAGCGCCACTGATAACCACGCCGTGTCCTTCCGGCAGATCCATATCGAGGACGGTGGCCGGGTCCGTTACCGGAAGGTGTGCGAGCTGGAGGACGTCGAAGTCACCGCGGCCGAGACCGGCCGTGGCTATCAGAGCCCGGACGGCACGATCATCCCGATCACGGACGAGGACCTGGCGTCGCTCCCGCTGCACACGGCCAAGACCATCGAGGTCGTCGCGATCGTCCCGGCCGACCGGATCGACCCGCTCCAGATGGACGCCGCCTACTACCTGGCGTCGAACGGTGTCTCCGCGACGAAGCCGTACACCCTCCTACGTGAGGCACTGAAGCGCAGCGACCGTGTCGCCATCGCCAAGTTCGCGCTCCGGGGCCGCGAGCGGCTCGGCATGCTCCGCGTGGTCGATGACGTGATCGCCATGCACGCGCTGCTGTGGCCGGACGAGATCCGGGTCCCGCAGAGCGCGGCGCCCGACGCCAAGGTGAAGGTACGGGACGCCGAACTGGACCTGGCCGACGCCCTGATGAACACTCTCGGCGAGGTCGACCTGTCCACGCTCCACGACGACTACCGCGCGGCGCTGGAAGAGCTGATCGCCGCGAAGCTCGCGGGCACCCTGGTGGAACACCCGGCGGCGGCCGAACCCTCGGGCGGCAAGGTCATCGACCTGGTCGCGATCCTCCAGCAGTCCGTAGACGCGGCGGCGGCGGCCGGCAAGGGCTCCGGGGGCGCTTCCCCCAAGACGAGCGGCGGCGGTCGGAAGGCGACATCTAAGAAGGCCGCCGCGAAGAAGACCACCGAAAAGATGACCGGCGAAAAGAAGACCACGGCCAAGAAGGCTCCCGCCAAGACCGCCGCCGCCAAGAAGACGGCCGCCGCGAAGGCCCCGGCCAAGAAGGCGGCTCCGCGCAAGCGCCGGTCCGCCTGAGACCCGCCCGACCCCGTCCGACCTCGGCCGGGCGGCCCCAACGTCCCAGCGCCCCTACGCCTCTACGCGCTCACCTGGATCAAGCCGTACCGACCGCTCGTACGCCAACCGCCCCCGCCCTCCCCCTCCGCGTCCAGTTCCGCGACCCTCTCGCCCGACAGTCCCGTGATCACGTCCGACTTCAGGGTCCGCAGCGCGGCCACCGGGCCCGGGAAGTAGCCGGTGGCCTCGGCGAACGGTGTCGTGGGCGGCCAGAGCCGGTCACCCACCAGACGGCGGTAGTTGAGGTCGCCCTTCATCACGGTGACGGACGCCGACGCGAAGTCCTCGCGGAGGTCGTCGGGCATGTCCGCGTAGGGGAGGGGCGCGCAGGAGAACGGATGGGCGCGCAGGATCACGGTTCCGCGTGCGATGAACTCCCCGAGGCGGTGGCCCGTCTCCGCCGCGCCGCCCTCCGCCTCGGTCAGGCGCCGTAGACAGGCGAGTACGTCGTCCGTGGTCGCGTCGGAGACGTAGTACGGGTGCGGCTTGACGTGCAGGACGACGGCACTGGCCCGGCCCGTGCCGAGGAGGTGGTCGGCGAGGACGAGGTCGGGGAGCAGTTCGGGCCCGGCGTTGTCGGCGACCAGGCAGACCGTGCCGGGGGCGGTGGCCCGGTCGAGTACGTCCCAGAAGGCCGCGCTGTCGTCGTGCACCAGCCGGTGCACCCGCTCACCCACGCCACCGTCGCCTGCGGAGATCCGGAAACCGAGGTCGGCGCGGTTGCCCCAGAGGGAGGACTGGAGGAGTGCCGCGTCGCGTTCGTCGCGGGTGCCGGGTGACCGGGACGCCTGGTCCAGGGACGCCAGTTCGCTGTCGACTCCCGCGCCGCGCAGCTCGGCCGACTTGAAGGGCGCGAAGGGGTCGACGGCGCGCCAGGGGCCCGTACCGAAATACCCCAGGGCGCCGAGCAGACGGCGGTAGAAGTAGCTTTCCGCCCACAGGAAGGGGGCGTCCGCCCAGCGGCGGCCGACGTGCTCGGACGCGCCCCAGCTCCACCAGGTCGCCGCGTCCGCCTCGCCGTCGCCGAGGCCGCGCATCACACCGCCCTCGCCGATCTCGGCGAGCAGCGCGTCCAGGGCGCGGTGTACGGCGGGCGGATACGGGGTGCCGCGCCGGACCCGTTCGATCAGCGCCGGGTGCCGCTCGTGCTGCACGCTCCAGGCGAAGGATCCGGGGTCGTTGCCGAGGATCACGGGAGCGGAGGGGGCGGGACCCGGGTGGCGGCCCGTGTGATGGCCCGAGCGGTGGCCCATACGGTGGTCCATACGGTGTGGACTCCTCGTGTGCGGTGTCGCCCCCGGGGCGGCGGGGCGGCTGCTGAGACTGAGACTCTACGAGCCGGGGACAATGGGCGAGGTCAGGGGCCGGGGGCTCGGTCGGCGGCTGTGGGGTGTGGTGCGGGTGGACTCGGGGGCGCGTGAGGGCGTGCGGGTGCGCGGGTGGGCGGTGTACGGGCCCGCCGTCATCGGAGCCGGGCTCGTGCTGGTGGCCGGGTGGCTGCTCGGCGTGCTGGTGCCCGGGGCGCTCCAAGCGCAGCGGGACTTCGCCGCCGCGCCCGTCTGCCCGGCCGGTACGTACGGGGACGCGTGTCTGAGCGACACCATGGCCACCGTGCGCGGGACCGAGACCGAGAGCGGGAATCGGACCGCCCGCTACTGGGTGCTGCTCAGCGACAGCGGAAGCGGCACCGGAAGCGGTGGTGACACGGGCAGCGGTGGTGACAGGGACAGCGGTGGTGACAGGGCCGGGCGGCGCGTGGAGATGGACGGGCGGTCCCCCGTCTTCGCCGCCGTCGAGGCGGGGGACCGGGTACGCCTCACCTCCTGGCGCGGTGGCGTCCGCGCCGTCGAGTTCCAGGGCGCCCGGCAGTACACGGCCACCGCCCCCGTCGACACCTATCGCATGCCCCTCGGCTTCGGGCTCGGGCTGCTCGGGGTCGGCGCCGGGTTTCTCCAGGCGGCCTGGTGGACGGCCTTCCGGTCCGCCGGGGAGCCCGCACTGGAGCCCTGGCAGATCACCGTCCCCTTCGCCGCCGCCCTGGCCGCCGGCGGCGTCGGGCTCGCCGCCGCCCATCTCACCGCTGGAGTGCCCGGCGCCCTGCTCGTCACCGCTGTCGGAAACCTCCCCGTGATCGGTCTGGCGGTGTGGCGGGCCGCACGGCACCGGCGCGGGACCACCGGCGCCGGCACAGACACCCTCGTGGTCGTGCCGCGTATCCCCGCCGACGAGCGGTGCTTTCCCGGCACCGTCCACGGCCAAGTTCCTTACAGCGTTGACGGGTTCGACCATCTGGTGGTCGGTCCCGGGCTGCTCGCCGCGACCCCGGACCCGTCCGGCCGGATCGCCCGCCGGGTCGTACCCCGCACCCTGGTCGCCGAACGCGTCCGCCCGCCGTACCGGACCGATCCGGCCGGGGCCCGGCGGCGCGGAGTCCAGGTGGTCGAGTGCCGGGACGGTGACCTTCCGGTACTCGTCGTCACGGAGAAGGGCGACACTCCGTGGGTCCTCGGAGCCCTGATGGACCCTGACGGGCCCTGACGGACGACCCGTCAGCGATGCACGAGAATGACGGGACGTCAGAGTCGGCCGCCGGACGCCGTGTCCGACGACAGGCGCTGCGCGAAATAGATCGGGATCACCGAAAGCAGCACCAGCACGGCGGCGACCACATTGACGACCGGGGCCTGTTGGGGCCGGGCCATGTTGGAGAAGATCCAGATCGGCAGCGTCTGGACACCGGGACCCGCCGTGAACGTCGTCACCACGATCTCGTCGAACGACAGGGCGAAGGCGAGCAGCCCGCCCGCCACCAGCGCCGACCGCACCAGCGGGAACGTGACATCCATGAACGCCCGGAAACTGTGCGCGCCCAGATCCATCGCCGCCTCCTCCAGCGACCCGTTCATCCGGCGCAGCCGGGCCACGACATTGTTGAAGACGACCACGACGCAGAACGTGGCGTGTCCGACGACGACCGTGAACATCCCGAGCCCCACGCCGAGCGGCTCAAGGACCGTACGGAACGCGGTGTTCAGCGCGACGCCCGTGACGATGCCGGGCAGCGCGATCGGCAGCACCACCACGAACGAGAGCGCCTCACGCCCGAAGAACCGGTACCGCGCGACCGCGAACGCGATCAGCGTGCCGAGCACCAGCGCGATCGCCGTCGCGCCCAGCCCGGCCTTGACCGAAGTCCACAGTGCGTCACGGGCGCCCGAACTGTGCCAGGCGGCCCGCCACCAGTCGAAGGTGAGGCCGGGCGGCGGCCAGCCCGAACTGCGGTCGGGATTGAGGGAGTTCACCAGGACGAGCAGCAGCGGTACGTAGATCACGGCGAAGCCGAGCCCGGCGGCGACCCGCAACAGGACCCGCGCGGTACGGGAGAGATTCATCGGGGACCCCGGGGTAGGCGGCAGGGGCGGGGGGCGTCACAGGCTGCTGAGGGCTCCGGTGCGGCGCACCGCGAGCAGATACAACACGATGATCACCACCGGTACCGTGCCGAGCGCTGCGGCCAGCGGCAGATCGAGCGTGATGTTGGAGTAGATGAGATTGCCGATCAACTGGGTCTTGCCGCCGACGATCTGCACGGCGATGTAGTCCCCGAGGCTCAGCGAGAACGTGAACACGGAACCCGCCGCCACCGACGGCAGGATCATCGGCAGCACCACGGACCACAGCGTCCGCCCGGTCCCCGCCCCGAGGTCGGCGGACGCGTCGAGCAGATTGGACGGCACCTGTTCGAGTCCCGCGTGGATCGGCAGGATCATGTACGGCAGCCAGAGATACGTCAGGACGATAACGGTCCCGGCCAGCCCGTACCCCGGTGAGGACAGGCCCAGCGGTCCGAGCGCCCAGTCGAGCAGGCCCCCCTGCGCGAGGATCAGCCGCCACGCGTACGCCTTCACCAGATAGCTCGCCCACAGCGGTGTGAGGATCGCGACGACGAGCAGCGGGCGCCATCGGGGCGCCGCGATCCTGGCCGTGTACAGGGCGATCGGGAAGGCGATCAGCACACACAGTGCGGTGACCGCGAGGGCCACGCCCATGCTGCGCAGGGCGACTTGACGGTAGACGTCGGTGGTGAACAGCGCGGTGAAGTTGTCCGTGTTCCAGATCCGCACCACGTTCGACGTGAAGGAGTCCGTCGCCCAGAACGCGGACAGGAACAGCACGGTGAGCGACCCGAGATAGGCCAGGACCAGCCAGGCCAGGGGCGCCGTGAGCAGCAGCGACAGACGCAGCCGGGGCCGCCGGTGCAGGGTCCCGGCGAGCCGCCGGACGGGTCCGGCGGCCGGGGCGGAGACCCGCGCGGTGGCCTCGGCGGCGGGCTGCGCGGTGGCCTGGGTGCCGGCCTTGGTGCTGGGCGTCATCGACAGGTCAGCCCTTGATCTCGGTCCACGCCTGTACCCACTTCGCGTACGGCACACAGGTGGTGTCGGTGCGGCCGTCGACGCACTGGGCGATGGGCGTGGTCCAGAAGTGGACCTGCTTCCAGTACTCTTCCTCGGCCGCGTGGTAGGTGGCGCAGTGGTTCTTGTCCGAAGTGACCTCGCACGCCTTGGCGTTGGACGGCGCCTCACCGAAGTACTCGGCGACCTGCGCGTTGGCCTCGGGCGAGATGATCCAGTCCATCCACTTGTACGCGCAGTTGGGGTTCTTGGCCTTGGCGGCGAGCATCCAGGTGTCGGACCAGCCGGTCGCCCCCTCGCTGGGCAGCACCGCCTTGACGGGCACCTTCTCGGCCTGCGCGGTGTTGAGGATGACCTGCCAGGTGGTGCCGATCACGGAGTCACCGCTCTTGAACGCGGAGACCTCCTTGAGATAGTCGCTCCAGTACTCCCCGATGTTGCCGTGCTGGTCCTTCAGCAGCGCGACGGCCGCGTCGAACTGCTTCTGGTCCAGGGCGTACGGGTTCTTGATCCCGAGCGACGGCTCGCTCTTCATCAGATAGAGCGCGGCGTCCGCGAGGTAGATCGGCGAGTCGTACGCGGTGACCTTGCCCTTGTACGCCGACGCCTTGTCGAAGACGGCCGACCAGGAGGTGGGCGCCGGGGTGACCTTCTCGGTGTTGTACATCAGCAGATTGGCGCCCCGGCCGTGCGGGATGCCGTACGAGACACCCTTGACGGTGTTCCACTGCTGGTTCTTCAACCCGGCGAAGACATCGGCGTAGTTGGGCACCAGGTCGGTGTTGACCGGGGCCGCGTCACCGGAGGCGATCAGGCGCAGGGCCGCGTCGCCGGACGCGGACACGGCGTCGTACTCGCCGGTCTTCATCAGGCTGACCATCTCGTCGGACGTGCCGGCCGTCTTGGTGCTGACCTGGCAGCCGGTCTTCTTCTCGAACGGGGTCACCCAGTCGACCTTGGGGTCGTTGGAGCCGTCCTCGGCGTATCCGGCCCAGGCGATCAGGTTCACCTTCCCCTCCGTCGCGCCGAGGGACTTGCGCGCGCTCATCTTCGGCGGTTCGAAGCCGCTGCCGCCCGGGGCCGGCGAGGTGGTGTCGGACGAGCCGCAGGCGGCGGCGAGCAGCAGCACTCCGGCGGCGGCCACGACACGGGAGGTTCGGTTCAGTCGCACGGGGACTCCAGGGGAGGGGGACGGGACAACGTGGGGGGACGGAACAGCGGAGGATCGGGAGGCGGGAGGCGGAGGGGCCGGGGGTCAATTCGCTTCCGGTACGCGGAAGGTGTGGCGGTCGTGCCACTGGAGCGTGACCCGGGAGCCGCGCAGCGCGGCGACGTCCTCGGACGAGGTCTCCAGGTTCTGCTGGAGCGCGGTGAGGCGCCCGCCCGCGTCGAGGCTGACCAGGAAGCGGGTCGTGTCGCCGAGGTAGACGACCTCGGTGACGGTCCCGGTGGTGGTGGAGTGGTCCGGCGGGCAGGAGGGGTCCGGCGGTCCGTCCCCGGCCGTATCGCTCAGCACACGGATCTTCTCGGGCCGCACGCTGTACGTACCGACCCGCCCGACGACCTGTTCGGCGGCGGTACCGGTCAGCAGGTTCGACGTACCGACGAATCCGGCGACGAAGGCGGTGGCTGGCCGCTCGTAGATCTCGGCCGGGGTGCCGACCTGTTCGATCCGGCCCTCGTGGAAGACGGCGATACGGTCGCTCATCGTCAGCGCCTCCTCCTGGTCGTGCGTGACGAAGACGAAGGTGATGCCCACCTCCCGCTGGAGCGCCTTGAGTTCGACCTGCATCTGCTCGCGGAGTTTGAGGTCGAGGGCGCCGAGCGGTTCGTCGAGCAGCAGGACCCGGGGCCGGTTGACCAGGGCTCGGGCGAGCGCCACGCGCTGGCGCTGACCGCCGGAGAGCTGGGCGGGGCGGCGGGAGGCGAGGTCCGCGAGCCGTACGCCCGCGAGCGCTTCCCTGGCCTGCCGCAGCCGTTCGGCCCGGGGAACCTTGCGGATCTTGAGGCCGTAGGCGACGTTCTGCTCCACGGTCATGTGCGGGAACAGGGCGTAGTCCTGGAACACGGTGTGGACGTCCCGCTCGAAGGGCGCGAGCCGGGTGACGTCCCGTCCGGCCAGCTCGATGGTGCCGGCGGAGGGCGGTTCGAACCCGGCGATCATCCGGAGCACCGTCGTCTTGCCCGAGCCGGACGGGCCGAGGAGCGAGAAGAACTCGCCGTCGGCTATCTCCAGATCGACTCCGGCCACGGCCCGTGTCCCGCCGAACGACTTCCGCAGGTTCGTCAGCCGGATGGCCTTGCCCGGTACGGGCTCCATGGGCGGGAACCTTTCTGGCGGTGTCAGACGTTGGCCGTAAAGATATGAAGTCATATCTCTAACTTCAAGACCCCCTTAAGGTAAAGCCTGAGTCAACGAACAAGGTGGTAGCCGTGAAGTCAGACCAGGCCGGTGCCCGCAGTGCCGTCTTCACGCCCGTCGACACGCAGGCCCGCGTGGACGCCGTGGTGCGGCGGCTCGGTGACGCCATAGAGCTGGGTCTCCTGGTCGAGGGGGAGCAACTGCCCGGCGAGGCCGACCTGGCGGGACGGCTCGGCGTCTCCACCGTGACCTTGCGCGAGGCGCTCATGGCGCTGCGCCAGCAGGGGTTCGTGACCACCCGCAGGGGCCGGGGCGGCGGCAGCTTCGTCACGCTGCCGGAGGGCCCCGCGCACGGCCGGCTGCACACCCGGCTCGCCGACTGGAGTACCGAGGAACTGCGGGACCTCGGGGACCACTGGGCCGCCGTGTCCGGCGCCGCGGCCCGGCTCGCCGCACAGCGCACCGAACCGGGGGACCTGGTCCAACTGTGGCGGACCCTGGACGGGTTGACGGTCGCCGACGGCCCGGCGGCGCGCAGCCGGATCCATGGGCGGCTGCATGTCGAACTGGCGGCGGCGGCCCAGTCCGCGCGGCTCACCCGCGAGGAGGTCGGCATCCAGCGCGAGGCGGGCGCGCTGCTCGGGCTCGTGCTCGCGGACGCGGACGCGCACAAGGACCTGTGCGAACGTCACCGCAACGTAATCTCCGCCGTGCAGGATGGGGCCGACGACAAGGCGAGGACCGCGGCCGAGGGGTGTGTGCTGATGTCGGTGACGCGCTTGATCGAACTCCGGATCGCCTAGAACCCATCGCCCGGAACCCATCGCCCGGAACCCGTCGTCACGGCGCGGTCGCTCCGCCGGGATGACCGGCGCGTCCCCCCACTCCCGGCAGGACACGGAGGACACCCGTGGACACAACTCCCCGTACCGCAGGCGGCGGACCGGTCACCCTCGACGGTACAACTCCCGCCACCGACAAGGCTCTTGGCACCGGCACCCCTACGCCCGCCGATGTCGCGGTCCGCGTAAAAGGCACCCTGGAAGGTGTGTTCGGCGCCGTCGCCGCGACCCGTGAGGACACCGGGGCGCTCCTCGCCTCGGTCACCGCCGCCGGGCGCCGCCCCACCACGGCCGACCTCGCCGCGCTCCGGCCCGCCCTGCACACCCGGTTGCGCCGGTTCGACCTCGCGTCGGGCATGGGCTTCATCGCGGCCCCCGGTCTGCTGGCCGACGTACCGGCGTGGCTGGAGTGGTGGCAGATCAGTACGGACGGCGAGGTGAACCGGCTGCTGCTCGATCTCGACCCGGAGCACTCGGCGTACTCCGACTACACCCACTGGGACTGGTACGCGCTGGCCCGCGACACCGGCCGGCGCGCGGTCGCGGGTCCCTATGTCGACTACCTCTGCTCCGACGAGTACAGCCTCACCCTGTCCGTCCCGGTCGCGGTCGGCGGCCACTTCGCGGGGGTCGCGGCGGCCGATGTCTATCTGCCGCACTTCGAGGCGGCGGTACTCCCGCTGATGCGGCGACTCCCGGACCCCGCCGTCCTGGTGAACGCGCGCGGCCGGATCGCGGTGTCCACGGACGCGCGCCATCTGGCCGGGTCGCTCCTCAAGGGACACGACCTCCGGCCCGTGCCCGGGGACATTCCGCTGGCACTGGTGACGACCGGCCACACCCCTGACTGACCCTCGGCACCTCCCTTTTCCGGCGGAAAAGGTGCGACCGTACCGCAGATGGGGCGCCCGGCACTTCACGGGGAATTAAGTTCCGCTCCGTCTCGCGTTCCGCCCGCTGTGTGCCCCAGGTGGTGTGTGAATGCGGTTCGGTCGCAGGGTCGACTTTCCTTGGACGAGTTACTAGGATGCCCAACGAGTTCTTGGCAGTTGCTTTGTTGAACCTTGACGGACGCTGCCGGTAAAGGTCCGCTGTTGGGTGGCAGCACTTTGTTACGGGGAAGTGGGGAACCAGTGCGCCTGCCAGAGGTCTGTACCAGTTCAGCGCGTGTCTTAACGATCGATCCACCGCCCGATCAGCCCCTGTTTACGCCCTTATCTACGCGTGTTTCTCCGTCGTGATGTACGCGACGTCGTGATGTGCCCGAATTTCCGCACTTTCGCACGTCGCGGATACGAATGCTGATATAGGGGCGGGAGTGTATCGTTTCCAGCTTTTGGGTCCCTTGGGTATTGCCGAGGGACATGAAGTTGTCGTTCTTAAACCTTCAAAACCGGCGAGTTTGCTGGCGGCTCTCCTCATTCATCCGGGTTCCGTGGTTTCGACCGACTATTTGCTGCGCGCGCTCTGGGACGAAAATCAACCCACCACCGCGCGGGCCGCGCTCCAGAGCTGTGTGCTGAGGCTGCGCCGCATCTTCAGCAAATACGGGATCACCGGCAATGCCATCGAGACGGTGCCCGGCGGCTACCGCATGCACGCCGACGCGGGCACCCTCGACCTCGTACGGTTCCGGCTGCTCGTGCGGGCCGCCGACGACGCGCCGGACGCCGAGAGCAGGCTTTACCGGCTCAAGGAGGCCCTCACCCTCTGGCAGGGCTCCCTCCTGGCCAATGTGCCGTCCCTGATGCTGCACCGCGACGAGGTCCCCGCGCTCACCGAGGAACGGCTGCGCACCCTGGAACGGGCCTGCGACATCGAACTCGCCCTGGGCCGATGTCGTCAGGTCCTGGTCGACGTCTGGGAACCGGCACGAAGACACCCCGGCCGTGAGCGGTTCTCCGAGCAACTCATCGAAGCCCTCTACCGCACCGGCCGCCAGACCGAGGCCCTCTCGGAGTACCGGGCCGTGAAGCGGCGCCTCAAGGAAGAGCTGGGCATCGACCCCGGCCCCGCACTCCAGCGGCTCGAACTCGCGATCCTGCGGGGTGACGACCTCGGCCCCACCACCGCCGACCAGCGGATCCAGCTCGTGGAGCGCCCTGTGTCCGCCCTCACCGCCGCGCCCACATCCGGCGCCCCGATGTCCGGCGCCCTCGTCGCCGGTACCGCCATCTCCGGTGCCGCCCTCGCCCTCGGCCCCGGCGACCCCGGCGCCGACCGCCCCGTACCGCCGTCGCCGCTCCCGGCCATGCCCTCCGTGCCGGCCGTACCGGTTCCGCCGCCGCTCCAGCCCGTGCCGTCCTTCACCGGACGTGCCGTCGAGCGGGCCGCCATCACCGGGCGCCTCACCGCCCAGACCCCCGGCACCCGCGACACCACGGTCGTCCTCATCTCGGGCGCCCCCGGCATCGGCAAGACCGCCCTCGCGCTCCAGGCCGCGTACGACGCCCAACACGCCTTCCCCGGCGGGGTGTTCGTGCTCCCCATGAACCGGTCCGACGGCACCCCGCGCACCCATGACGACGTCCTGGCCGACCTGCCCGCGCCCGGCGCCCCGCACGGCCGCCCGCTCCTCGTCATCGACGGTGTCTCCAGCGCCGACCAGGTGCGCCGGCTGCTGCCGGCCGCCGCCGGGGGCGCCGCGATCGTCACCAGCAGGCGCGGCCTCGCCGGACTCGTCGCCACCCACGGCGGCAGCGTGCACCGGCTGGACGCGCTGGAGCCCGCCGACTCACGGCAGTTGCTCGCCGCGACCCTCGGGCCCGAACGCGTCGGCGCCGAACCGGCCGCCGCCGATGAACTCGCCCATATCTGCGGCCACTTCCCGCTCGGCCTGCGGATCGCCGGGGCCCGGCTGCTCACCCGCCCCGGACTGCGGATCGCGGACTGCGTCGCCTGGCTGGCCGAGAACCTGCCCGCCCGACTAGCCCTCGCGGACGAGCCCGGCATGTCCGTCCCCCGCGTCTTCGCCAGCGCCCTGCACGGTCTGGAGCCGCGCTGGCAGGAGGCGTTCCGCCAACTCGGCACCCAGGACGGGCTGTTGTTCTCCTCGTCGGCGCTCGGTGACTTCGCCGACGCCGAGGAGGCGTTGGAACGGCTGGCGGACGCCGGGTTACTGGAGGAAGGCCCGCCGGGCCCGTACCGCATTCATTTTTTGCTCAAAATCTACGCGCGTCAGCAGGCATACGCGGCCGGGAAGAACCCCATCGCCCCCGCCGCCCCCACGCTCCGCTGATCTGCGAACCCCGCCCGACCTCGCACGATCCCGCCCGACCTTGATCGATCCCGCCCGACCTCGCACGATCCGGCCACCTTGACCACGTTTCCACTTGACCACGTATCCAGGGGTGTCATCCACATGGGCTCAGCCACCTACGAAGCCGTCGCCGCGACCCGGCCGCGTATCCGCAGGGATGTCCTGTTCACCGAGATCGCGGAAGGAGTGCTGTTCCACAACGCCGACGGCGGATTCCAGCTGACCGCCAAATCGGCCTACCGGTTCGCCACCCTGATCGTTCCTCACCTCACCGGCGACCACTCGGTCTCCGACCTCTGCGAGGGCCTCGGCGACGGGCAGCGGGCGATGGTCGGAGAACTGGTGAAGAACCTCTACGAACGGGACTTCGCCCGCCCGGTCGAGCGCCCGGAACCCGCAGACGAGACCCCGGTCGCCGAAGGCCCCGGAAGCGCGGACGCCCTCAGCACCGAGGCCGCCGTCGCCCGCCGTTACGCCCCGCAGATCGCCTACGCCGAGCACTACGCCGACGACGCCGAGGCCCGCTTCCGGCGCTTCCGTACCGCACGGGTCGCCGTCCTCGGGGACGACCTGGTCGCCCGCTGGTGCGCGCTCGGCCTGATCCGCAACGGCTGTGCCACCGTGGGGACTTCACCGGGGCTCGACGCCGCGTCCCGCGACGCGGTCCAGGCCGAGGCCGCCGAGGCCGCTGCCGACGGCTGCCCGGTCGACCTGCCGATTCTCCCGGCCGATGTCCCTGGCACACCGCTCGGCTGGGCGGATCTCGACGGGTACGACGTCGTCGTGGTGACCGGCGGCGCCGCGGCGCCCCGCAGGCTGTTCCCGCTGCTCAGCGCCGGGGTGCCGGAAGGCCGTACGCTCCTGCCCGCCTGGTCATACGGCGGCCAGGCCGTCGTGGGACCGCTGACGACCTCCGCGTCCACCGGCTGCTGGGCGTGCGCGGTGCTGCGCGTCGGCTCCCGTGGCTCCCTGGACCCGCGAGAGGTCCAGGACGCGGCAGCGGCGGCGGCCGACCTCTGGCACACGGTCGCCGTGCCGGGCGCGGAGCCTGTCGGCGAGCGGCCGAACCAGCCGCAGTCCGCGATGCTCGGCAACCTCCTCGGCTACGAGGTGTTCCGCCTCACCACCGGCGCGCTGCCCGCCGAGACCGCCGGGAACCTCGTCGTCCAGGACATGCGGTCCCTCGACGTCAGCACCGAACCGCTGCTCCCCCACCCGCGCTGCACGGTGTGCGCGTCCGCTGGTCAGGAGACGCCGGTGGTCGTCCCGGTGGTCGACCTCACCACCGCCGGAACCGAGTCCCTGCCCCTGCCGACCCTCGCCACCGCCCGTGAAGCCGACGCCCTGGTCGAGGAGTTGAACCGCCGCTCCGTCCTGGTCCGGCCGCGCGCCGGGGTCTTCACCCGGTTCGCCGACGAACCCCTCACCCAGATCCCGCTCAAGGCGACCCTCGTCGAGTTCGGCACCGGACACGGCGTGTCCCGCCGGGTCGCCGCCTTCGACGTGCACCATGTCGCCGGGGCCCGACTGCGCGCGCTCGACGCGGCGGCCGAGGTGTACGCCGACCATGTCGTCCCCGACACCGGGATCTTGACGGAGGATCAGCTCACTGCCGCGCGGGCCGCCGGTACCCGTCTCCTGGAGCCCGGCACCCTGACCACCGCGCTCGGCCTCTCCGCCGACTCCGCGCCGCTCACCGCCTGGCGTCCCGCCACCTCGCTCCTCACCAAGGAACAGGTGCTCGTGCCGGCCGCCGCCGTACGGACCTTCGGCCCTCACAACGCCGACCGGCTCTTCGAGGCGACCCGGGCCGGGACCGGCGCCGGAGCGACCCTCGCGGACGCGGCGGCGGACGGTCTCCTTTCGGCCCTCGCGCACGACGCGCTGCTGCGCGCCCTGCGCGGCGACGGCCCGGTACGCCGGGTGCCACTCACCGTGCCGGAGACCTCCGACGAGGCGCCGGGCGCCGACGCCGAACTCACCTTCCTCGTCCGCTCGGCGGCCGTGCTCGGCGTCGATCTCGACCTGCTCGACCTGGGCGAGAGCGACCGTACCGGCGTCCATGTCCTGCTCGCCCGGGGCGCCGGTACCTGGGCCATCGGCAGTGAGACCGACCGACTGGGCGCGGCCGTGGCCGCCGTACGGGATCTGCTCGGGCAGGTGCAACTCGCGGGCGAGGAGACGGCGGTCGCGTTCGACACCGGGGATCCGCTGCTGCGGGACCTCGACGCGGCGACGATCGACGTGACGGCCGACGCGACGGACGGCACCGACGCTCCGCGTGTGTCGGGCGCCGAGGCCGTGACCGTCTGGGCCGACGTCCTCGACCGGCTCAGGGCCGCAGGACGGGACGCCCTCGTCGTCCCCACCGGCTCCGCCGATCTGGCCACGGCCGGCATCAGAACCGTCCGCGTCCTGCTCACCGCGGAGGAAGCCCGTGGCGCCTAGCACCCTCGCCGCCCGCCCGCCGGTACCCGACTCGCCCGCCCCCGAACGCCACCCCCTCCAGGACCTCCTCGACCGTGCCCTCGCGCGGCTCGGCGGGCCGGAGGTGACGGTCGGCGCGCTGGGCACCCGTAACGCCTTCGCGGCCGGTCAGACCGGTGACGAGGTGTCCCGGACCACTGTTCCGGTCCGGGTGTACGGCGGGCATGTCGTCGTCGGACCGCTGCCCGCGCCCGACGGAGGTGCCGCCGGTACCGGCTGTGCCCACTGTCTGGCCCGGCGCTGGCAGGCCGTACGGTCGGTGGCGCTGCGGGACGCCCTGGAACTCGGCGGTCCGACCCGCGCTGCCGGGGAGTGGCCGTACGCGACACCGTTCGTGGCGGACACGCTCGCCGCACTGGTCACCGGACTCCGGGACCAGGGGGACCAACTCCCAGGTGGCGAGGGCCCGTTCCCGCTGGTCCGCCTGGTCGACCTGCGGACCCTCACCGTCCGCTCGTACCCGCTGGTGCCCGACCCCGAGTGTCCGCGCTGCGCCACACCCCGTACCGACACCGCCGACGATGCCCGGATCACCCTGCGTCCGGCGCCCAAGTACCGGCCCGGGGCCTTCCGGGTGCGGCCCGTCGAGGCGTACGCGGTCGAGGTGGCCGCGTTCGCCAACCCGGTGTGCGGGGCGCTCGGGCCCTCGCTGGTGCAGGACGTCTCGTCCACGTCCACCTCGGCGACCATCGGCTGCTTCTCGATGCGCTCGGGGGAGTATCTGCGCGAGACCTTCTGGGGCGGGCACGCCGACACCTTCGGGCACAGCAACCGCATCGGCGTACTCGAAGGCATGGAACGGTACGCGGGGATGCGGGCGCGCTCCCGGACCACCAGTGTCACCGGCACCCTCGAAGACTTCGGCACGGACGCCGTCGACCCACGCGAAGTCGGCCTGTACGCACCGGAGTTCTACCGGGCCAACCCGCACGTACGGCCCTTCGCGCCGGACCGTGAGATCCCGTGGGTGTGGGGCTACTCGCTGCGTGACGACCGGCCACGCCTGGTGCCGGAAGTGCTGACGTACTATCACGCGCCCGGTCTGGAGAACCGGTTCGTGCAGGAGAGTTCCAACGGCTGTGCTTCCGGCGGCTGTCTGGAGGAGGCCGTCTACTTCGGTCTCATGGAGGTCATCGAGCGCGACGCCTTCCTGCTCACCTGGTACGGGCGTCAGTCGCTGCCCGAGATCGATCCGGCCACCAGTACCCGCGCGAGCACCCGTCACATGGTCGACCGGCTCGCGATGTACGGGTACCGGGCCCGCTTCTTCGACACCCGGATCACCTTCCCGGTGCCGGTCGTCACCGCCGTCGCCGAGCGGTACGACGGTGGCCTCGGCCGGATGTGCTTCGGCGCGGGGGCCGGGCTCGACCCCGAGTCGGCGCTCGACTCGGCGCTGTGCGAGATCGCCACCGACGCCGTGAACCTCCAGGGGCGCAGCGAGCGCGACGAGTCCCGACTGCGCGCCATGGCGGGGGACTTCGACCAGGTGACCGCCCTGCATGACCATCCGCTGGTCTACGGCGTGCCGGAGATGGGCGTCCACGCCGACTTCCTGCTCCGGGGCGACCGCACCGGCGCACCCCCGCGCGCGGTCGCCGATCTGCGGTGGCCCGACGCGTCCGGCGCCCCGGCGGCGACGGATCTGCGCGAGGACCTGCTGCGTTGTGTGAACGCCGTGACGGCGGCCGGGTTCGACGTCGTCGTGGTCGACCAGACCCTGCCCGAACAGCGCACGCTCGGCCTGCACACGGTGAGCGTGCTCGTCCCCGGACTGCTGCCCATCGACTTCGGCTGGTCCCGGCAGCGGGCCCGCACCATGCCCCGGCTGCGTACCGCCCCGCGCGCCGCCGGGCGACGCGACCACGATCTGACACCGGACGACCTGAATCCGGCGCCCCATCCCTTTCCGTAACCACCGTCCAGCGGTCGACCAGACCAGCAGAGAGGAGGGTCCCGTGGGTTACGCCCATGACTATGCGGCAGCGATCATGCAGCGCGGCCGGATCCCGATGGAGCCCGCCGATTTCGTCCCCGACTGGGCGGACCGTCCCAGGAAGGCGAAGTACTACCCCGGCGTCGAGACATTCCCGCTGCCGGACCCGGCGTTCCCGGCCGGCGCGACCGTGACGGCGGGGTGCCTGCCCGGGAGTTCCGGAGAACGTGAACTCGCCGCCGGGGAAGGGGCGTTCACCCTGGACGCGCTCGCCGGTATGCTCCGCGACTCGTACGGGCTGACCGGCCGCCGCCTCGGCGTCCAGGCCAACACCGACCTCGCAGCGCTCCCGCACTACGCCCAGGCCAACTGGTCACGCGGTACCGCGTCCGGCGGCGGCCTCTACCCCGTCAGCGTGTACTGGGTGTCCGGCCCCAGCGGCCCGCACCCACCGGGCGTCCACTACTACTCGGCGCCCCGGCACGCGATGCAGCGGCTGGTCGCCGGGGACGCGACGGGTGACCTACGGGCCGCCCTCGGTGCGGACCACCCCGGCGGCGGGGGCGCCGGATCCGGGTGCGACCAGTTCCTCGTCCTCGGCATCAAGTACTGGCAGAACGCCTTCAAGTACAACAGCTTCTCCTTCCACGCCGTCAGCATGGACCTCGGCGCGATCCTCCAGACCTGGCGCATCTGGGCCCGCGGCCGGGGCCTGACCGTCGCACCCGCGCTCTGGTTCGACGAGTCGCGCGTCGGCCGTGTCCTGGGCGTGGACCCGGACGAGGAGGGCGTGTTCGCCGTCATACCGCTGACCTGGGAGGGCGCGCGCCCCACCGCGCCCGCCCGTGCCACACCCCCGGCGATCCCGCACCGCGACTCCGAACGCTCCCGCACGGTCCTGCACTTCGACACCCTTCAGCGCATTCACACCGCGACCGCCGACGCCGCCACCGAACGCCCCGCACCCGGCGCCCTCGAACCGGCCCGCACCCCGCTTCCCGAAGGCATCGGGGCGCCGGTGCCGCTGCCCCCTGCCGAACTGCCGCCCGTGGACGTACGGACCGCGCTGCGGGAGCGCCGCAGCAGCTTCGGCCGGTTCGACGCGACCCGTCCCGTCACCGCCGTACAGCTCGCCGCGACCCTCGCCGCGTGCGCCGCCACGTCGCTGGGCAGCGACGCCGAGATCCCCGTAACGCAGGAGGACCCAGGTCGGGACAAGCAGGCACCGGAGGGCCCCGACTCACCGAAGGACCCCGGTCGGGATCTGCTCGCGCTGCCGGGCCTGGTCACCCTGTACGCGTTCGTCAACCACGTCGACGGGATCGAGCCCGGCGCCTACGCCTACGACCCCGCCGCGCACACCCTGCGCCTGGTGGTGCCGGGACCGCCCGGAGGATTCCTCCAGCGCAACTACTTCCTGTCCAACTACAACCTGGAGCAGACGGGCGCCGTCCTCGTCCCGACCGTGCGGACCGGCGCCGTCCTGGACGCGGTGGGCGACCGGGGCTACCGGCTGGTCAACGGCACGGTCGGCGCCGTCGCTCAGACCTTCTACACGGCGGCCTCCGCACTCGGCCTCGGCGCCGGTGTGGCCCTCGGCTTCGACAACATCTCCTACATCGAGGAACTCGACCTCGAACGCACCGGCGAGAACCCGCTGCTGATCATGCTGCTCGGCCATGAACGGCCCCACCCGGCCGACTTCCGCTACGAGATCGCCTGACCGGGACAGGGGACATCGCCATGACACCGGACACCGTCACCATCACACCCGTACCGCAGGACGCGCGCGTGGCGCGCACCGACTGGCGGCCGGGGCGCCGCTTCATGCTGCGGGTCGCCGGGCTGCCCATCGAGACCGTGCACGCGCTGCGCTGCGAGGACAGCGGTCGTTGGGCCGACGAGCTGCTCGCAGCCGAGGACCGGCTTCGGGCCCGCGCCGCCGAACTCAGCGATCTGCTGCACCACGCGATCGGCGCCACCGACACCGCACCGGGCGGGCAGGGCGGCCATCAGCGCCGTGCCCTGCTCGCGCTGCGCCGCCGGATCTTCAACAACCAGTTGCCGCCCGACCCGGAGGAAGCCGTCCGGCTGGCCGGGCAGTTCGACCTGCGGACGGCCGATCTGACCGAGGGGTGGGTACGCGACCGGCGGCACCTGGAGAAGCTGCGGGCCGAGGGCGCGCCGTTGCTCGCCGCCGACCTGGACCGGACCCGGGCCGCCCTGCGCGACCTGCTCGCCGAGGACCGGCTGCGCTGCGGGCTGCTGCTCGCCTCGCCGACCCTGGAGAGCCGGCTCGACGCCTTCGTCGCCCAGGGCCGATCCGGGGCGCCGTACGACAAGCGGATGCGGAAGATCGAGCGGTCCGTGCTGTCGTACCTCTACCGGACGGCGTGCAAGACCAGCCCGTTCAGCACGTTTACAGGGGTGGCGACCGGACTCTTCGACGACAAGGGGGACACGGCGTCCCTGCGGGTGGACGACGTATGGACCAGCCATGTGCGGCTCAACGTCGTCGTCCTCGGGCGGCTCGCCGAACTGATACTCGCCGACCCCGCGCGCCGCGCCGACCTGCCCGTACGCCTGGCCTCCGGCTGGGAGCGGGACGACGACCGGATCCGCTATGTACGCCAGTGGATCAGTACCGGCGACGACTCGGCCGCCGTCACTTTCGACGCGGTCAAGGACCGGCTGTTCTTCCTGCGCCGCAGCGGCACCCTGGACCGACTGCTCGCCCTCTTCGACGGCGACGGCGACAGCGGCGGGGGCAGTGACAGCGGAGGCAATGACGGCGAAAGCGCCCTGCGCTACGGCGACTTGACCGACTGGCTGCGCACCGAGCACGACGCGGCGCCCGAGCAGTGCGAGACCTATGTCGCCGCGCTGCTCCAGCTCGGCATGGTGCGGGTGCCCTGTCTGGACACCGATGTGCACAGCCCGGACCCGCTGCACTCCTTCCAGTCCGCCCTGCGCGGACTCGGCCGCCCCTGGGCCGACGGACTCGCGGACACGCTCGACGGACCCGTCTCCGTGGTCGACCAATACCCGGCGGCGGGGCGTACCGAACGGGCCGAGCTGCTACGGGAGTTGCGGACCGGACTGCGCGCCGCGCAGGCCCACCTCGGCGACACCGACGCCACCCTGCCGCAGACACTGCTCTACGAGGATGTCAGCGCGGGCCGCGACCTGACCTGCGGTCTGGGTGCCTGGACCGGACGGGACGGCGGCGCGCTGCGATCCGTCGAAAGCGTCCTGCCCGCCTTCGATCTGACGTTGCCTCAGCGCGTCACGTTCAAGGGCTTCTTCCTCGCCCGCTATGGCCGGGGCGGCCGGTGCGACGACCTCCTCGGACTCGTCCACGACTTCCACGAGGACTTCTTCGACCAGTACCTGTCCTTCGCGGGCCGTCGGAAGCCGTTCGACGAGCGCGGCGACTACGTGGCGGAGGAGAACTGGCTCGGGCTGCCCGGGGTCCGGGCGATCGACGCGGCGCGGCGGACGTTCATCGACCGGATGCGGGGCGCGTGGGCGGCCTGGACGCAGGAGGGTGAGGGAGAGGACGGCGACGGGATACGGCTCGGGGACGCGGACCTCGACGCGGTCGCCGCCGAACTCGCGCCCGTCGCGGGCGAGTTCGTCCCCCAGTCGCACCACATCCAACTGGCTCGCGAGGACGGCGAACCGCTGATCGTCCTCAACCGTTCCTACGGTGGGCTGTCCTTCCCCTTCAGCCGGTTCACGCATGTGTACGACACATCGGCGGACGGCGGCGCCTTCTCCGACGAGCTGCGCGCGAACGCCGACGCCGTCACGCCCGGCGGAGCGGTACTCGCCGAGATCACCGGCGGCGCCGTCACCAGCAACCTCAACCTGCACAGCCCGCTCACCGCGTACCAGATCGTCTGCCCCGGCGAGTCCAGCACCGTGCCCGAGGAGCGGCGGATCCACCTGGACGATCTGTCCGTGCACCACGACGCCGACACCGACCGGCTGGTGCTGCGGTCCGCGCGGCTCGGCCGGGAGGTCGTCCCCGTCTACCTCGGCTATCTGGTGCCGCTCGCGCTGCCCGAGATCCCGCGCACCCTGCTCCTGATGTCCCCGACCTCCATGGCACCCCTCGACGTATGGGGCGGTGTCCCGGCGGGCGAGGCCACCGACGGGGTGACGGTCAGGCCCCGGGTGCGGTACGGCGAGGTGGTCCTCAGCCGGCGCAGCTGGACCACCACGGCCGGCGCCCTGCCCGTACGCGCGCCCGGCACCGACGACCAGGAGTGGTTCCTCGGCTGGCGGCGCTGGCGGCGCGCGCACCGGCTGCCCGAACAGGTCTTCGCGACCGTGTCCGGCGGCCCCCGGGGCGGCGCGGGCGCCAAACCGCAGTACGTGGACTTCCGCAGCGCGCTCTCCCTCACCGCCCTGGAAGCGCTGCCCACGCATCCGGACGACCGGGTCGTCCTGAGGGAGATGCTGCCGTCCGCATCCGGCGTCCACGTCCGCTCTCCCCGTGGCACCCACGTCGCCGAACTCGCCGTGGAAACCTTCACCACCCCCACAGAAGAGGCCCCCTCGACATGCCAGAACTGACCCCCGTAGCCGGTGAGTGGCAGGCCATCCACATCTTCTACGCGGCCAACCCGCAGCCCATGCTGGTGCAGTGTGTCCGGCCGCTGATCGCCGAGTTGAGCGACGAGGGGCTGCTCGACGGGTATTTCTTCATCAACTACTGGCTGGAGGGGCCGCATGTCCGACTGCGGCTCAAGCCGGTGGACGCCGCCGCCACCGAGGAGGTGCGGCGGCGCGCCGAGGAGGCGATCGGCCGGTTCCTGCGGACCCGGCCCGCGCTCTACGAGGTCGACTCCGGGTTCCTCAACGAGTTCTACAACACCCTCTTCGAGATCGAGTTCCCCGAGGGCGACCGCGCCGCGTTCATGGACACCGACGGGCGGATGAACCTGCGGCCCAACAACTCCTTCTCGTACGAGCCCTACGAGCCGGAGTTCGGCAAGTACGGCGGTCCGGCCGGTGTCGCCCTCGCCGAATGGCACTTCGCGCACTCCAGCGATCTGGTCATGGACGCCTTCCGCACCATGAACCTCCATCTGCGGACCGTGCTGCTCGGCACCTCGGCCCAGCTGATGATGGTGATGGCGAGCTGTTTCCTGTCCGACCGCAAGGAGTTGGGCGACTATCTCGACCGCTACTACGAGTTCTGGCACCAGGCGTTCCCCGGCACCGGGTTCATCGGCTCGAAGGAGTACGACAAGAACTACGCCGAGACGGCTCCCGGGCTCGGTCGCCGTTTCGCGGCCGTCCGCGCGGCGGTCCAGGACGGGGACCTCGCCAGGCTGCCCGTGTTCCTGCGCGGCTGGGCCGAGCACTGCACCGAGCTGCGGAACCGGGCATTCGAGTTGGCCGAGCGGGGCGAGCTGGTGTTCCGCTCCTGGGACGGCACCCGCGACGAGCACGTCACCGACCCGGCCGTCGCCCTTCCGCTGCTGCTCTCCCCGTATATGCACATGACCAACAACCGGCTGCATGTGACGATCCGCGACGAGGCGTATCTCTCCCATGTGCTGGGGCGGGTACTGCGCGAGAGCCCCGGCGGCGCGGATTCGCCGGCGGACGCGGCGTCTGCGGGGGCGAGATGAGCGCCGACCCGCAGCCGTACCCCCAGCCGGCCCCCGTCCCCGCCCCGGCCCCGGCAGCCGTCTCCGGGGACCTGCTCGCGTACCGGCCCGCCCTGCGCCCCGACATCCTGCTCAGCCCGCCGCTCCTGCGCGGTCCGGGCACCGTGCATCTGCTGAAGGACCCGGCGGGCGGCGCGGCCTTCGAGGTCGGGGCGAAGGAGTACTTCCTGATCTCCCGGCTGGACGGCGACCGCAGCCTGGGGGAGATCGGCACCGAGTACGCCGACACCTTCGGCAAGCGTCTCGCCGACGCGCACTGGCACCGGCTCCTGGGCCTGCTCGGCACCCGGCACCTGCTGACCGGCTCCCCGCCCCCGACCCCCTCGGCGCAGCCGGCCCGCACCGGCTCCTTCGAGGGCACCCTGCTGCGCGGCACCCTCCGTCTCGTCGCCGACGCCAACGCCACCACGACCCGGCTGCACCGCCTGCTGCGCCCCGCGCTCCGGGCCCCCGTCCTGCTCCCGCTCGCCGCGATCCTCATCGCCATGGAGGTGCTGCTCGCCGTCGCGCTGCCCGAACTCGCCCGCGACACCTGGTGGTTGCTGCACCGTCCCGCCCCGCTCGTCGCCGTACTCACCCTGCTGTGGCTGAGCACCGCCGTCCACGAACTCGCGCACGGTATCGCCGCCCGCCACCACGGAGGCACCGTCGGCGAGATCGGTCTGCGCTGGCGGCTGCCGATGGCCGTGATGTACTGCACGGTCGACAACTACCGTTTCCTCCCCGGGCGTTGGCCGCAGCTCGCGGTCGCGGGGGCGGGCGCCTTCGCCAACCTTCTCTTCCTGCTGCCGTTCATCGGGTGGTGGGCAGCGCTGCCCGGCGACGACCCGACCCGCCGCGTCCTGTCGGGCCTGCTGCTGCTCGGCAGCGTCCAGGCCCTCGTCAATCTGCTGCCGCTGCCCCCGCTCGACGGCTACACGATGCTCAGCCACACCCTGCGCGTCACCCATCTCGCACCCGAGAGCGGACGCTATCTGCGGCTCGCCCTCCGCGACCGCACGGCCGCGGCCGACTACCCGCGCCGGGCCCGCACCCTCTATCTCGCGTACGGGATCGGCTCCGCCGTCCTTGTCGCACTGATCATCGCGGCCGTCGCAACGGGCCTCTACGTCCAGCTAGTTCACTGATCCGACCCGTTCTCCCGCACGACCCCTGTCCCCCCACCCCCACCCACGACCCCGAGGGGCGCACAACCACATGAGCGAGGCGAGCACCATGGAGCCCGTACCGGACCGGACGTCCACCGATGCGGCCGTCGTCGTCGACGCGATCCGCAAGCGGTACGGCGACCGCCAGGCCGTCGACGGCGTGTCACTGACTGTCCAGCGAGGAGAGTTCTTCGGCCTCCTCGGCCCCAACGGCGCGGGGAAGACGACCTTGGTCGAGATCATGGAGGGCCTGCGCCAGGCCGACTCCGGAACCGTCACGGTCCTCGGCCGGTCCCCGTGGCCCCGGAACGTCGCCCTGCTGCCGCTGCTCGGCGTGCAGACCCAGACCTCCGCGTTCTTCGTGCGCCAGACGGCACGCGAACACCTGCGGACGGTCGCCGCGCTGTACGGCGCCACTCCCGCCGACGCGGACCGGACGCTGGAGACGGTCGGGCTCACCGACCAGCGGGACGTCCTCGTGGAGAACCTGTCCGGCGGCCAGCGGCAGCGGCTCGCCATCGCCTCCGCCCTCGTCCACGGACCCGAGCTGATCTTCCTGGACGAACCCACGGCCGCCCTCGACCCGCAGGCCCGCCGGGAGTTGTGGCAGGTGTTGCGCGACCTCAAGAGCGAGGGCCGCACCATCGTCTACACCACGCACCACCTGGACGAGGCCGAGGCGCTCTGCGACCGGGTCGCGATCCTCGTCGACGGCGCGGTCGTCGCCCTTGACTCCCCGCACCACCTGGTGACCGCCGCCGCCGCGCCGACGCGGCTGCTGATCCCCGAGGAGCGGCTGAGCCGCGCCGACGCGGAGGCCATCCCCGGTGTGGACCGAGTCACCGCGCAGGGCGGTTCGCTTGTCCTGGAGACGACGGTGTCCGGCAAGGTCCTCCAGGCCGTGGACGCGCTCACCGGTCTGGACGGCGTGCAGACCCGGACCGCGACCCTCGAAGACGTGTACCTCGAACTCACCGGCGCGACCACGTCCGATGCCGCCCCCACCCCCGTATCCCACCAGGAGCACCAGGCATGAGCGCGTACGCGGCACTGACCGGCGCCGGTTACCGGGCGCAGGTCCGTGACAAGGCCACCCTTTTCTTCACGTTCGCCTTCCCGCTGCTCTTCCTGGTCGTCTTCGGGCTGATCTTCCGGGGCCAGGAGGTCGAGGAGACCGGGCGCCCCTACATCTCGTACATCGCGCCGGGCGTCATGTCCTGGGGCGTCGCCAACGCGGCAGTGTTCGGCGTGGCGTTCACGCTGATGCAGTGGCGCCGCGACGATCTGCTGCGGCTGATCCGGATGACCCCGACCCGGCTGCCCACCGTCCTGGCGTCCCGCTATGTCCTGGCGCTCGTCGTCGGCGCGGTCCAGGCGGTGGTGTTCGTCGCCGTCGCCATGCTGCCCGTCTTCGGGCTGACCCTGGACGCCCGCTGGCCGCTCGCGCTGCCCGTCCTGGTGCTCGGCATCACCGCGTTCCTCACCATCGGCGTGGTCATCGGCTCGTACGCCGACACCCCCGAGGCGGTCGCCGCGATCGCCAACTTCCTGATGGTGCCGATGGCGTTCCTGTCCGGCTCGTTCCTGCCGCTCGACATGATGCCGTCCTGGCTCCAGACGGTCTCCCGGGTGCTGCCGCTGCGCTACCTCAACGACGCGGTGTCGGCGGCGCTTTCGGGCCGGGGCGGACTCGGTGACATCGCGGTGGGCTGCGCAGGGCTCGCCGTCTTCACGCTCCTCTTCGGCGCCCTCGCCCTGAAGACCTTCCGCTGGAGCAACCGGACATGACGACGACGTCCACCGAACCGACGACGGTCCGGGCCGCCGGCTCCGTACCACTGGAAGAGGCGCGGGAACGGCTTCAGCGGGCGTTGGCCGCGGCTGTGGGGGATACGACTGCGGGGGATCCGCCGGTGGCGGACCGGGCTCCCACCGTCGTGCCGCTCGGCGCCGCCGATGTGCTCGGGCACCGGGGCGCCGACCCCTACGCGGCCGTCAGGGCCGCCGCCACCGTCCATCTCACCGCGCAGGCCGTGCTGGTCGGACCCTGGGGCGGAGGCGACGGCGGCTCCGCCTGCGGTCAGTGTCTGGCGATGCGCTGGCAGCGGCTGCGGACCCGCACCGAGCGGGACGCCCTGGAGACCGGGACCCGTACCCGGGCGGCCGGCCCATGGCCCGGCCTCACGGCGTACGCGCTCGACGCGGTCAGCGCCCTGTACCGGGCCACCGTCCTGACCGGCGCGGCCCGGCCGCCCGCCGGGCCCGGCACACCGGACGGGGACCTTCCGCAGGTCTCCCGGCTCGACCTCGGCACGCTGGAGGTGCGGACCTTCCCGCTGCTCGCCGACCCGCTCTGCCCGCACTGCGGCCCGCGCGGCGCCGACAGCGCGGCCGGTGCCGTGCCGCGCCCGGTGAGCCGGCCGAAGCCCGCGCCCGACGTGTACCGGCTGCGGAAGGCGTCCGCGTACCCGATCCCGGTCGCCGCGCTCGCGAACCCCGTGTCCGGGGTGCTCGGCGCCGGGACCTGGATCAATGTCACCTCGCCGACCACGGCTCCCGTCGCGGGCAGCGTCTTCATGCGGGGGTACGCGGGCCTCACCGACGTCACCTGGAGCGGCCAGGCCAACGGCTTCGACGCCAGCCGCGACCTCGCCTTCCTGGAGGGACTCGAACGGTACGCGGGCACCCACCGGCGCACCGGCACCGCGCCCCGCACCGCCGCGTACAGCGCCCTGGTCGCCGAGGGAACGCCCGCCGTCGACCCCGCCGACTGCGGTTTCTACGCGCCGGAGACCTACCGCGACGACCCGATGGTCAGCCCCTTCGACCCGGACCGGCCGATCCCCTGGGTCTGGGGGTACTCGCTGCGCGACGACCGCCCGCTCCTCGTACCGCACCGGCTCGTCCACTACAGCGCCGGTCTCGCGTCCGACAACTTCGTCTTCGAGTGCTCCAACGGCTGTGCGATCGGCGGCTGTCTGGAGGAGGCGGTACTCGGCGGGCTGCTCGAACTCATCGAGCGGGACGCCTTCCTGGCCGCCTGGTACGGCGCCACACCGCTCACCGAGATCGACCTGGACACGGTGACCGACCCGACGGTCCGCACGATGATCGACCGCGCCGGGCTCCAGGGTTATGCCGTGCACGCCTTCGACAACCGGATCGATCTGGCGGTTCCCGTCGTCACCGGTCTCGCGGTGCGGCGCGACGGCGGGCCCGGTACGTACTCCTTCGGCGCGGGCGCGAGCCTGGACCCCGGAGCGGCGCTCGAAGGCGCCCTGTCCGAAGTGCTCACGTACATCCCGCATCTGCCCCGGCAGGTCGAGGAGCGGCGGGCCGAACTGGAGGCGATGGCCGACGACTTCGGCAAGGTCCTGCACCTCAAGGACCACGCCCAGTTGTTCGGGCTGCCCCGGATGACGGAGCACGTCCGCAACTATCTGGAGCCGTCGTCGGTGCGTCCGGTGCGGGAGATCTACGCGGCCTGGGAGACGTCGGACCGGCCGCGCACCGGCGATCTGCGGGACGATGTGGCCTTCGTACGGGACGAGTTGGTCCGCGCCGGGCACGATGTCGTCGTGGTCGACCAGACCACCCCCGAGCAGCACCGCATGGGGCTGCGGACCGTCGCGACACTGGTCCCCGGGCTGCTGCCGATCGACTTCGGCTGGTCGAGACAGCGGGCGCCGCTGCTGCCGAGGCTGCGGACCGCCGCGTACCGGGGCGGGCTGCGGACGGCGCCGCTGACGGACGCGGAGATACGGCGGGTGCCGCACCCCTTCCCGTAGGCACGCCGAAGGGGCGGTACCCGCGGGGAAGGCCGCGGGTACCGCCCCCTTGTCATGCGGGGCGCCGGTAGGTCAGGCGCTGCACGAGGTGGTGCTGGTGGTGGAGGAACACGTCGAGGTCGAGCTGCACGACGTGGAACCGGCGAGCACGACCTCGCTGGCGTCCGAGTAGTCCGAGATCTCGAAGGTCTCCGACTCCAGCTCCATGATCTCGTCGGCGAGCGAGGCGAGGGTGTTCTTGTCAGCCATGGTGACTCCTTCAGGGGAGGGGACGGCCCGCGAGGGCTTCCCGGAGAACCGTGCTCGTACCTGACCATTGGAGCGGTGGCCGCTGGCACATCGGCAGGTGTTCCACTGACGGCGCGCGTCAGCGGGATGTCAGCGGGGGCCGGACCGCGGTGCGAATGATGGCGGGGTCGGCGGGACGGAGGGGATGGCGGGGATGGAGACGCGGATGAACGCAGGCACGCACGCGGTGGACCCCGGGCCCGCCGTCGCCCCCGCCCTCGCCCCCGTTCTCTCCGGACTGGGTGAGGTGCTGCGCCCCGCCGTCGCGCTGTACGTGGATCTGCACCATCACCCGGAACTCTCCGGCGAGGAGCGCCGCACGGCCGGCGCGCTGGCGAAGTGGCTCGGCGACGCGGGCTACGAGGTGACCGGGTCCGTCGGCGGCCATGGCGTGGTCGGCGTGCTCCGCAACGGCGAAGGCCCGCGCGTGATGATCCGCACCGAACTCGACGCGCTGCCCCTGACCGAACGGACCGGACTGCCGTACGCGAGTGAGGGCCCGGTCGCGCACGCCTGCGGGCACGATCTGCACATGGCGGCGGCGATGGGCGCGGCCTCGCTCCTCGCCCGCACCCGGGACCGGTGGTCCGGGACGGTGGTCGTGGTCTGCCAGCCCGCCGAGGAGACGCTCACCGGGGCGCGGGCGATGCTGGCGGACGGCCTCTACGAGCGGTTCGGGCGCCCCGACGTGGTGATGGCGCAGCACGCGGTGCCGCTCCCGGCGGGGATGATCGCGCACGGATACGGCCCGATGCTGGCCGGCAGCGCGGGCTTCGAGATCACCGTGCACGGGCGCGGGGGCCACGCGGGCACCCCGCATCTGGCGGTGGACCCGGTGCTCGCCGCGTCGGCTGCCGTGGTGCGGCTCCAGGGCGCGGTGTCCCGCGAGTGCGCCCCGGGGGAGCACGTCACCCTGAACGTGGGCGCGTTCCACGCCGGTACTGCGGGCAACCTGATCCCGGACCGGGCCGACCTCTCCGTCACCGTGCGCGCCCTGTCCGAGTCGACGCTCGACCGGATGACGGAGGCGGTGCGGCGGATCGTGCGCGCCGAGTGCGCGGCGTCGGGCTGCCCCCGGGACCCGGAGCTGCGGACCGTCGCCCGCTCCCCGGTGACCCACCCCGACCCGGAGACGACGGGACGAGTACGCGCCGCCCACGAATCCCTCTACGGCCCGCACCGGATCTCGCTCTGGCCCCCGTCCTTCGCGACCGAGGACTACCCGCTCTACGGCGACGCCGGCACCGCGATCCACGGCCAGAGCGGTATTCCGCTGGCGTATTGGATGCTCGGCACGATCTCCCCGAAAACCTGGTCCGAAACCCCCGGCACCCCCGCCGAGAAACTCACCGCCTTCCCCCCGAACCACTCCCCGGAATTCGCCCCGGACGTGAAGACGACCCTGCCGACGGGGATCGGGGCGCTGGTTTCCGGGGTGTGGGGGTGGGTGGGGAACTGACGGCGGGTACTCGGGGGTGGGGCCCGCCGAAGGGGACCCGCCGTCCGGCGCCCGCCAACTGGTGCCCGTCGTATGGCGGTTGACCCGATCATTTGCCGATGCTAACTTTGCGGTGACGCGCCCGATGTCGTGTGATCGGGCCTGATCGAGTGGGGGGATTTGCTGATGAACAGGCGTGTAGTTTCCGGAGTTCTCACCGGAGTTGCCGCTCTGGGCCTTGTCGGGCTCCAGACCGTTCCGGCGGCGGCGGCGACCACCGTGTCCGCCAGGACGACCGACGGCGCACCCATCGGGGGAACCGGAATCTTCTGGGGGAACACCACCCTCGCCAATAACCCGGCGATGCGGACACGCGAGAGCCTGGGCGCCTGCGACAAGCAGGGCAACGACCGCAAGATTGTCTACGCCGAGGCCCAGTGGAAGGTCCGCGGCCAGTGGCAGTACTTCTCGGTCCATGACACCGACGGCTCCGGAAACGGCTGCCATGAGGCATGGCTGCCGAATATCGCCGAGGGCACGAAGGTGTACATCAAGGCGTGCCTCAAGACCACGGTCAACCACCGGCAGGAATACTGCGGTAAGGCGACCGGTATCGCGTAGCGCCGCGCGGTCACCGACCGTCCCGGGGCCGCCCGTCGAAGCCGAACGCTTCGACGGGCGGCCCCTTTTGGCAGGTGATCCCCTTTTCGTGCGGATCGTCCCCCGCCCGATTCCGGTCACCCCTCTGGCGTCCCCCCGCCGGAGTGCGGTAGACGTCCTGGCGCGGTGTGCCGGGTGGGTGCGGGGTGCGGAGGGGTGCTTCGTGCCGGGTATGTGAAGGTGCCGCACACCCCGTTCAGTTGGCCGATGTCCGGTGTTCATGCACGCGTGAGCGCACGGGCGCCCGACCCCGTGAGGGTCAGGTCGGCCGGTGATGGGAATCGGCCAATATCACCGGACACCGACGTGTGTCCGGAGGGGGGGTGGCCATGAATCACCCGCGCTTTCTGTTTCTGCCGAGAGCCGGCGCCGCGACCACGGTCGCGGCGGCCCCGGTGGTCTCCGTCGGATGGAGGCTGCTCGGCGCCAACAACCGCGGGCTCGGGCAGGGCTGGGACAGCCAGCCGGGCCTCGCTGCCTGCCGTGCCGCCGTGGAGACGCTCCGCGAAGGCGTGGCACGGACCCGCCCGGTGCTGGCCGTCTCCGAGACGTCCGGCCTCTGGGTCTGGCGGCTCGAACTCGACGGCCACCGGGTCGCCGTGTCCAGCCGCTCCTACCAGCGCCAGCGCGAATGCCAGTACAGCCTCACCAACTTCCTGCGGGCGGTGCCCGAGGCGCGGGTGACGCCCGGTCTCGTCGCGCTCGGCGGACGGCGGCTCCCGTACCCGCCCGGTGACCGTCCTCCCTGGACGCCCGCCGCCCTGGGCGCGCCCGCCACTCCCCGTACCTCCTCCCTCACTCGGGCGACCTCCCACCCCCCGGTCGCCGACACCGCCGGAGCCAGCACGCGATGACGCTCACCGCGCCCAATCCCGCCGCACCGCAGCCCGACACCCCCGACGAGCCCCGCGCGCTCAAGCGCTCCGCGGGGCTCGCCGACCAGTTGTTCCGGGGTCTCGCCCGGGGCAGCGGCGGCATCGTGCTCGTCATCATGCTGCTGGTCGGTACGTTCCTCACCTTCCGTGCCTGGGAGGCGCTGCGGGTGGCGGGCTGGTCCTTCGTCACCACCTCCGCCTGGGAGCCCGACTCCAAGAACTTCGGTATCGCCGCCGTCCTGACCGGCACCGTGCTGATCGGCCTGGTCGCGATCTCCGTCGCGGTACCGCTCGCCATGGGCACGGCGCTGTTCATCACCGAGTACGCGCCGCGCCGCATCCGCCGGACCATGGTCAGCCTCATCGACCTGATGGCGGCGGTGCCCAGCGTGGTCTACGGGCTCTGGGGCGCGTTCTTCTTCCAGTCGCACGTCGTCGGACTCTCGCGCTGGATCGCCACCTACTTCTCCTGGATCCCGCTGTTCCGGGTGGACGGCGCCCAGGCCGACGACCCGCTCGCGCCGCTGACCGTCTACACCTCCTCGACGTTCATCGCCGGGATCGTCGTGGCGCTGATGGTCATGCCGATCACCTGTTCCGTGATGCGCGAGACGTTCTCCCAGGCCCCGCCCGGCGAACGCGAGGGCGCGTACGCGCTCGGCGCGACCCGGTGGGGCGTGATCCGGTCCGTCGTCCTGCCCTTCGGGCGCGGCGGCGCGATCGGCGGCACGATGCTCGGGCTCGGCCGCGCCCTCGGCGAGACCATCGCCGTCTACATGATCATCTCGCCGGTGTTCGTGATCCAGCCGCACATCCTGGAGAACGGCACCAACTCCGTCTCCTCACTCATCGCCCTGCGCTACGGCTCCGCCGGCACCTTCGGTATGTCGGCGCTGATGGCCGCCGGGCTCGCCCTCTTCCTCATGACGCTCGTCGTCAACTTCATCGCGTCCTCCATCGTGGCCCGCAGCCGCTCCGGAGCGGGGACGGAGGTCTGACATGCAGCACATCGAACAGATCCAACAGAACGACCGGATCCAACAGATCGATCAGACCCAACAGAGCGGGCAGACCGGCCCCGTGGCACACCTGGGCCTCGACAAGCCCGCCCCCGTCACCCAGGGCACCGTCACCCCCGGCCCCCCTGACCCCGACGCCAAGCCCGAGGCCCGTCGTACCGCCGCCGCGTTCCGTCCTGGCGATATACGCGCGTTGATCGGAGCCCTGGCCGGCGCGATCGGGCTGACGGTCCTGCTGTTCACCCGGATCGCGCCGTTCGACGCGCCGCTCGGCTTCGTCGTCGTCGGGTACGTCTTCTTCATCGGCCTGTACGCCGTTCTGGTCTCCTTCCAGGAGGACGCCATCGCCGTACGGGACCGGGTGGCCGCGGTGGTCGCCTACAGCCTCGCGCTGCTGGTCGTCTCGGTGCTGGTGTTCGTGGTGGCGTACACCCTGTGGCGCGGCCGGTCCGCGCTGCCGCACCTCAACTTCTTCACCGAGGACATGTCGCGGACCGGCCCGATGCAGCCGCTCAGCATGGGCGGTGTGCTGCACGCCATCGTCGGCACCCTGGAACAGATCGCCATCGCGCTCCTGATCACGGTGCCGCTCGGCCTCGCCTGCGCCGTGTTCCTCAACGAAGTCCCGGGCGCCTACGCCCGGTTCGTACGGACCATCGTGGAGGCGATGACCGCGCTGCCGTCGATCGTCGCGGGCCTGTTCATCTACGCCACCTTCATCCTGCTGCTCGGCAACCAGAAGTCCGGCTTCGCGGCGGCGCTCGCCCTCGGGGTGATGATGCTCCCGATCATCATCCGGGCGTCCGACGTGGTGATCCGGCTGGTGCCCGGCTCCCTCAAGGAGGCGTCGCTCGCACTCGGCGCCAGTCAGTGGCGCACCATCTGGACGGTGACGCTGCCCACCGCGCGGTCCGGGCTGACCACCGCCGTCATCCTCGGCACCGCGCGCGGGATCGGCGAGACCTCGCCGGTGCTGCTCACGGCCGGGTCCACCGGCGACCTCAACCTCAACGCGCTCAGCGGCGCCCAGGTCTCCCTGCCGCTGGCCACCTTCGAACTCGTACGGTCGCCCCAACCGAGCTTCATCGCCCGGGGCTTCGGCACCGCCGCCCTGCTGATGGGTCTGGTGCTGCTGCTGTTCGTGCTGGCCCGGATCATCGGCGGACGCGGCCCCGGCGAGCTGACCAAGCGCCAGATCCACCGCAGGGTACTGGCGTCCCGTCGGGACGGTGAACGGATGCGTGCGAGCGAACCGGTGCCCGGCGCCGGCCGCACACCCGACACCGAAGCCCCGCAACACAACGCGCCCCCGCAACACCACGCGCCGCCTGGCGCCGGACCCGCCGGTAGCCCCCCGGGGCAACCCACCGGCTGAGTCGCAGCACCCCAGAACCGCCCCCGCCCCACCGACAGGAGTCGTTTTCCGATGTCCGGAACCCCTCCGGCGCCGCCAGGCCCCCGTACAGGAGACCCCCGTACCAGCAAGCGCACCCGCAGCGGCGTCCGAGCTGTCCTCGGGGCCTTCGCGGTGGCGACCCTGGTGCTGCTCGGGCTGCTTCCGCCCGCGCAGCCGGCCGCCGCCGCGTCCTATGTCCCGATCTCCGGCGCGGGCTCCACCTGGAGCCAGAACGCGCTGGACCAGTGGCGGGCCAACGTCAAGCAGTACGGCATGACGGTCAACTACAACGGCACCGGCTCCTCGGACGGCCGTAACCAGTTCCGCAACGGCACCGTCGACTACGGCGTCTCCGAAATCCCGTACGGCATCAAGGACTCGGGCGTCGTCGACTCACCGCCCTCGCGCAAGTACGCGTACATGCCGATCGTGGCCGGTGGCACCTCGTTCATGTACAACCTGCGGATCGGCAACCAGCGGGTGACCAATCTGCGGCTGTCCGGGCCGGTGATCGCCAAGATCTTCACCGGGGGCATCACGCTCTGGAACGACCCCGCGATCAAGGCCGACAACCCGGGCCTCGCCGCGTCGCTGCCCGCCCGCAGAATCGTTCCCGTCGTCCGGTCCGACGGCTCCGGCACCACCGCCCAGCTCACCGCCTGGATGGCGAAGGAGCACGGGTCGGTCTGGGACTCCTACTGCGCCAAGGCCGGGCGGTCCACGCCCTGCGGCACGACCTCCAACTACCCGCTGGTGCCCGGCAAGGGCTTCGTCGCCCAGTCCGGTTCCAACGGTGTGTCCGGGTATGTCGCCCAGGCGGGCAACATCGGCACGATCACCTATGTCGAGTACTCGTACGCCGTGTACACCACCGGCTTCCCGGTGGCCAAGGTGCTCAACAAGGCCGGCTACTACACCGAGCCGACCGCGCAGAACGTCGCCGTGTCGCTGCTCGACGCGCGGATCAACAACAACAGTGCCTCACCGCAGTACCTCACGCAGATCCTCGACGGCGTCTACGCCAACCAGCGCCGCGACGCCCGCAACTACCCGCTGTCCAGCTACAGCTACATGGTCGTGCCGACGAAGCTGGAGTCCAACTTCAACGCCCAGAAGGGCAAGACGCTCGGCGCGTTCTCGTACTACTTCCTCTGCCAGGGCCAGCAGCATGTGGACAACCTCGGCTACTCGCCGCTGCCGGTGAACCTGGTCGAGGCCGGACTCGAACAGGTCCGCAAGATCCCCGGCGTCGACGTCGAGAACGTCAACATCAAGAACTGCCGCAACCCCACCTTCTCCGAGGACGGCACCAACACCCTCGCGAAGACGGCTCCCATGCCGCCCGCCTGCGACAAGCAGGGCGCCACCCAGTGCACCACCGGTACCGGCGGCGACAAGAAGCCGACCGTGCCGCAGGGCGGCGGCGCGGGCTCCGGCACGGGCGGCGGCACCGGCGGCGCGTCGGGCGGCGGATCGACCGGCGGCGCGGCCACGGGCGGCACCGGGGGAGCGGCGGCGACCGGGGGAGCCGGCGCGAAGGGCGGCACCGCGAGCCCCGGTGCGTCCGCGTCGGGCGGGGCGGCCGTCGACCCCGACACCGGCCAGCCCCTCGCCACCGGCGGCGCCGGTGACGCGGCCGGAGCCGGCGCGGGCGGCGGCGACGCCTTCGCCGTGCCGGTGTCGACCTCCGGGTCCCTGGGCGGCGGGGCGCGGCTCGCGCTGACCGTCCTCGCGGCCCTGCTCCTCGTGGTCGTCACGGTCGGACCCCCGCTGCTCTCCCGCCTGTTGACGGCACGGAAGTCCGGGTCATGAGCGCCCGCCGCGTCCATCGGGCGCTGATCGCCGGCGTCGTCGCGCTCTGTTGCACCCTCGGCGCGGGCGCCTTCCTGAGCGCTTCTCCCGCCGCGTCGGTCCGGCAGGCGTCCGGCGCGGGCCCGTCCCCTGTGACCGTCTCCGGCGCGGGTGACTTCGACAAACTGAAGGTGACCGTCGAGCAGACCCAGCACCTGGTCAACCAGGTCGTCAAGGTCTCCTGGAAGGGCGCGACCCCGACCGTCTCGGACACCGCCTACGCGGCCGACTACCTCCAGATCATGCAGTGCTGGGGCGACGACGCGAAGGGTCCGAGCCCGGAGCAGTGCCAGTTCGGCGGCTCATCGGCGTTCGGCCCCGGCGTCGGCGGCCAGGGCGCCGGCGCGTACACCAACAGCCGTCAGCTCAACTACGGCGGGAACCTCGTCGACCCCGACCAGAAGCTGCCGCCGCCGTCGCCCAGCGGGGTCTCGTACACCCCGTTCCGCTCGGTGACCGGCGAGACCGCCACGACCGCGACCAACGACTTCTTCGACGCCAGCACCACCAACGAGGTCCCGTACGCGCGCACCAACCCTGACGGTACGGGCGAGGTGTACTTCGAGACCCAGACCGCCCTGGAGGCACCGGGCCTGGGCTGCGGCGAGGCCAAGGAGGGCAGCGCGAACCAGAGCGAGGGCCGCCGCTGCTGGCTGGTCGTCGTGCCGCGCGGCGAGACCGAAGTGGACGGCAGCCGGTACACGGCACGCGCCAGCGGCTTCCTCGAATCGTCCCCGCTGTCCGCCACCAACTGGGCCGAACGCCTTGTCGTCCCGCTGCACTTCGAACCGCTCGGCCAGTTCTGCCCGCTCGGCGCCGACGAACGGCCCACCCTCGGCAACGAGATGGTCGCCGAGGCCGTCGGCCGCTGGCAGCCCGCGCTCTGCCGCACCGGCGGCAAGACGATCTTCGGGTACGCCCAGGTCACCGACGACACCGCGCGCGCCAAGCTCGGCTCGGGAACCCCGGGCATGGTGTTCCTGAACCGGCCCGCGACGGCCGGACAGATACCCGAGGGCCAGACACCGGTGTACGCGCCGGTGGCCCTGTCCGGCATCACCATCGGCTTTCTCATCGAGAGCCAGGCGCCGACCTGGGCACCCGAGGACGTCCAGGCCCGCAACGGCCGCCGGATGACCGGGCTCAAGCTCAGCCAGCGCCTGGTGGCCAAGCTGCTCACCGAGTCGTACCAGGACGGCAACTCACGGTTCGCGCCGAGTACGGAGAAGAACCCGTACAACCTGGGCCACGACCCGGAGTTCATCCGCCTCAACCCGGAGTACGCGCACCTCGACTTCGGCGGCAAGCTCGGCGACATCGTCGTCCCCGAGGCACTCGCCGACACCGCGGCCCTGGTGTGGAACTGGGTCGACCAGGACCCGGCGGCCCGTGAGTTCCTCGACGGGACACCCGACAACGCGGGCAGATACGGCGACGCCAAGAACTCCGGGATGACGGTCAACCCGCACTACAGCAAGCTCAAGCTGCCGCTGGACCACTTCCCGAAGAGCGACCCGTTCTGCCAGGAGTTCGACGACCACCCGGACAACCCGCTCTGCGTGCAGGACAAGCACCCGTACACCTCCGACCTGCACGGCGCCGCGCGCGCCGCGGGCCGCGGCGACCCGCTGGCCCGGACCACCTGGGACAAGACGGCCACCCCGCCCGGCTACAAGAAGGACCCGCCGCAGGCCGCGGGGCAGCGCGCCATGCTCGCCCTCGCCGACAACTCGTCGGCCCTGCGCTACGGACTGACCCCCGCCAAGCTGCGTAACGCCGCAGGGCAGTACGTCGCCCCGACCACGGCCGGTCTCGTCGCCGGGCAGGCCACGATGAAGTCGGGCGCGGTACGGGACGTGCTCGAACCGGTGCCCGGGAACACCACGGCGAAGAAGGCGTACCCGCTCACGTCGCTCACCTACGCGGCCACCGTGCCGTCCCGGCTGACCGCCGCCGAGGGCAAGGACTACGCCGAGTTCCTGCGGTACGCGGCGGGCGACGGACAGCGGCCCGGTGTCGCCGCGGGCACCCTGCCCGAGGGATACGCGCCGCTGCCCACCACGCTGCGCGACCAGACCGTCCGGGCGGCGGCCACCATCGCCGCGCAGGCGGGCAAGGAGTCGCCGGGCGACGGAAGTTCGGGCGGCGGCACGAGTGGCGCCGGCACAGGCGGTGGCACCGGCGGCGCGGGTGGCGACGGCGCCGGTACGGGCGGTGGACCCGGCGGTACTCCGGGCGGCACGCCCTCCGGCGACGCGAGCGCGTCCCCGTCCGGTTCCCCGGCGCCCGGCGCGACGGCCTCGACGCCACCGCAGAAGGCGGCGGCCGAGGCGGAGTCCTCACTGACGCCGCCCTGGGTGCTCGGAGCGGTGCGCTATGTCGTCCTGATCGTCCTGATCACCGGAGTCGCGGCGGCCGTCGGCGGCCCGCTCCTGCCCAGAGTGGCGCCCTTGCTCGCGGCCCGGCTGCGGGATCTGCGGCGCGACGACGGCACCTGAGCGACCGGTCGGGGGCGGAGGCACCACCCCCGACCGGTGCCGGATGTTCCGGAAAGGCCGGAACCCGGCGACCCGCGAGCGATCGCGGATCTCAACACCAGCACGAGCCTAGCTGAGGGGTAACGCAAAGGTGAAGATGAAGAAGATCGCGATGGCCGCGACAGGTGCGGCGCTCATCGCCGTCACCGTCGGCAGCACGGCCAACGCAGAGCCGACCGGTACGCCGACCTACCGCCAGCTCGCCGGCGTCGGATCGGACACCACCCAGGACGTGATGAACGGTCTCTCCCAGGCCGTCACCATCAACGGCACCAAGGTCCTCGGTTCCTACAACGCCGTGGGCGCGCCCACGATCACGACCAAGGACCCCGCGGTCAACAACAAGTGCGCCATCGCCCGCCCGAACGGCTCGGGCGCCGGCCGCACCGCCCTGGTCAACTCGCTCCAGGCGGGCGACGGTTGCCTGGACTTCGCGCGCTCGTCCAGCCTGAACCTGGCCGCCGCGTCCCCCGGGCTCACCTACGTCCCGTTCGGCGTCGACTCGGTGACGTACGCCATCACGCCGTCCAGCGTGCTGCCGCGCAAGCTCACCCTCGCCGACCTCAAGGCGATCTACCACTGCGACCCGAACTACGTCGGGACCGGCCCGAACTTCAGCGTCAACGCCCTGCTCCCGCAGGCCGGTTCGGGTACCCGCAGCTACTGGATGTCCCAGGTCGGCATCACCGAGGCCGACGTCACGGCCGGTGTCTACCCCTGTGTCAAGGACAAGAAGGGCTCCACGCCCATCCAGGAGCACGACGGCCGCGTCCTGGACGACAAGTCGATCGTGCCCTTCTCCACCGCCCAGTACATCGCGCAGGGCGCGACCGTCGCCGACGTCCGGGGCCGCGCCATCCTCGGCACCATCGACGGCAAGTCGGCCACGGTCCTCAACAGCGACTTCGGCATCAAGCGCGAGGTCTACAACGTGATCCCGACCAGCAAGATCGGCACCGCTCCGTGGAGCACCGTCTTCACCGGTTCGGGCTCGCTGATCTGCAAGCAGGCCGACGTCATCAACAACTACGGCTTCGCGACCAACCCGAACTGCGGCGACACCAGCAAGCAGACCCCGTAACCCCGACGCGCTTTTCCTGATCCGGAAGAAGGAGCTTTGAGCGTGTTTCCCAAGAGACCCCTGCGGACCCTCTCGGCCGGTGTCGTGACCGTCGTCGCCGCGCTGGGCGCCGGCCTGGTCGTCGCCCCGTCCGCCCAGGCGGCCGAGATCGGCACCATCTCCATCAACCCGAAGACCGGTACCGACGACTCGGGCATCGACTTCAGCACGTCGGGCGCCTGCCCCGACACGGCGTCCAACGTCATCGTCTCGGTGAAGGGCTCCGGCTTCCCCGCCGAGGGCCAGAACGTGGTCGGCAACGCGCCGATCGAGACGTTCAACACCACGGCGGACGGGGGGATGAACATCCCCCTGACGTCGACGATGCGGGACTACGCCAACATCGCGGGCTTCAGCACCCTCCAGGGCAAGTACGACTTCACCGTCACCTGCCGTACGGCGTTCAACGGGACCAGCCTCGGTGACTTCACCGGTGCGATCTGGTTCACGTCCAACACGGCGTACCAGGCGAACGACCCGGCCGTGAAGGTGGACACCACGACCGCCCTCGCGGTCTCCCCGTCCGGCAGCACGGACCAGGGCGACGCGGTCACCCTGACCGCCACGGTCTCGCCCGCGGGCGCCACCGGCACCGTCCAGTTCCGTGACGGCGCCACCGCCCTGGGCAGCCCGGTCGCCGTCACCTCCGGCACTGCCGCGCTGACGACCAGCAACCTGACGGTGGGCAGCCACTCCCTCACCGCCGAGTTCACCCCGTCCGGCTCCGGCTATAACGCCTCCGCGTCCGCCGCCGTCACCCACCAGGTGAAGGCCGTCGCCGCGAAGCCCACCACCACCGCGCTCGTCGTGTCCCCGGCGGACACCGCGGCGCAGTACACCCCGGTCTCCCTCACCGCCACCGTCACGCCGGCCGGCGCGAACGGCTCGGTGAAGTTCACCGACACCGTGGGTGGCACGACCACGACCCTCGGCACCGTGAAGGTGACGGACGGTCAGGCCGCGCTCACCACCAGCGCCCTGGCGCCCGGTGACCACTCGTTCACCGCGAGCTTCGTGCCGGGTGACGGCACGTACGCCGCGTCGGACTCCGGCAACATCCCCTTCAAGGTCGGTGCGTTCGCGGGCGTCTCCACGTCCCAGGACATCACCACGACCGTCGAGGCGGGCGCCCTGGTGATCTCCGTCCAGGACCCGCATGTCGTCCTGCCCTCGCCCCAGTTGGAGGCGAACGGCGAGATGCTCACCACGGCGGGCGCGATCAACCCGGTCACCCTCACCGACACCCGCGCCGGTAACCCCGGCTGGACCGTCAGTGGCCAGGTGACCGACTTCTCCGACGGCGCCACGCACGCCATCAACGGCCAGAACCTCGGCTGGACCCCCAAGGTCCTCGACAACGTCTCGGCGCAGCAGGTCAACGCCGGCGCGAAGGTCGGCCCGGCCGCGGCGCTCGCCCCCGGCGACACCGGTACGGCCGGTCTGAAGTCCTCCCGCACCCTCGCGGGCGGCACCGGTCTCGGCACCGCGCACCTGGGCGCCGACCTCAGCCTGACCGTTCCCACGTCCACGGTGGCCGGCACCTACACGGCCACCCTCACCCTGACCGCGATCTGATCGCGCGTCACGCCCGAGCGTGAGGCGGGCGGTACGGGTTCCTGCCCGTACCGCCCGTCCTGACGCGCCCCGCCCCGATCGGACGCCTGACATGACCAGCACCCCCATGGCCGCCCGTGCCGTCGCCCTCGGCACCGTGCTCCTCGCCTGCCTGCTCGTCCTCCTCCCGGCTCCCGGTGCCGTGGCGTCCGCCCGTACCGAGACCGGGGACGGCCGGGCCACCTTCGGTGTCCAGCCGTCGGGGCCGAAGAAGCCGGACCGGCGCAGCGACTTCTCGTACAGCGCGACGCCCGGCGCGGCGGTCCGGGACCACATCGCGGTCCTCAACCACAGCACCCGGCCGCTCACCCTCTCGGTGTACGCGAGCGACGCGTTCACCACCGAGGACGGCGGGTTCGACCTGCTCGCCCGAGGCCGTAAGTCGAAGGACGCCGGCACCTGGGTCACGCCGACCAAACGCAAGGTGACCGTGCCCGCACGCTCCCGCGCCGTCGTGCCGTTCACCCTCACCGTCCCGGCGAAGGCGGCGCCCGGCGATCACGCGGCGGGCATCGTCGCCGCGCTCGTGTCGACCCGTACCGGCGCCAAGGGTGATCGGGTCGCCGTGGAGCAGCGGGTCGGGGCGCGCGTCCACATCAGGGTGGCCGGGGAACTCAAGCCCCAGCTCACGGTGGAGGACCTGCACGCCACCTACCACGGCACCGCCAACCCCTTCGGCGGCGGCTCGGCCACGGTCACGTACACCGTGCGCAACACCGGCAACGTCCGCCTCGGGGCACGGCAGACGGTACGTGTGAGCAACGCCGTCAGCGGCCCGCGTACCGCCGACAAGGTGCCCGCCGTCAAGCAGTTGCTGCCCGGCGGCTCCGTCAAGGTCACCGCGTCCGTACATGACGTGTTCCCGGCGCTGCGGTCGACCGCGACCGTCACCGTCGACCCCGTCCCGGTCGGCGGCGACATCGATCCCGCGCTGCCGGGCACCACGCGCTCCACCGACTTCTGGACCGTGCCCTGGGCGCTGCTCGCGCTGCTTCTCCTGATCGTCGCGGGGGTGACGGCATGGCTGCTGCGGCGCCGCCGCCGCGCCCGCCGCGCCGCCGGGGCCGCGTCTCCCGTTCCCCTTCCCTCTCAGGTCAAGAAAGAGAAGATCTCCATGCTCACCAAGCGTTCCTCGCGGCCGGCGCTCGTCGCCGCCGCTTCCCTGCTCGCCGCCACGGGTGGCGTCGTGCTGCTCGGCGCGCCCCCGGCGTACGCCGAGACCCTGGGCAAGGTCTCCGTGACCCCGGCCACCGGCGCCGACGACAGCCCGATGACCCTGACCACGTCCGGCGCCTGCCCCGCCACGGGCGACCACCTGATCGTCTCGGTCGCCGGCAAGGGCTTCCCGGCCGGCGGCCAGAACGTCGTGGGCACCTCGCCCACCGCGATGTACCCGGTCGCGGGCGCGGGCTACGAGGTGCCGCTGACGTCGACGATGCGGGACTACGCCAGCGTCGCGGGCTTCAAGACCCTTGAGGGCAAGTACGAGTTCACCGTCACCTGCCGCAAGGCGTTCGGCGAGGCCACCTTCGGGGACTTCAAGGGCTCGATCTGGTTCACCTCGCCCACCGAGTACCGCGACACCGACCCCGCGGGACCCGGCCCCTCCGACTCCGGCAGCCCCACCCCCTCGTCGCCCGGCGAGTCCACGCCGCCCGCCGAGTCCGAGTCCCCGTCGGCGTCGCCCGAGCCGAGTGACACCGGCGAGCCCACCGACACGGCCCTCCCGACCGAGACCACCGACCCGGGGACCACCGACGGCGGTACGGGCACGGACGGCGGCACGTCGGCCGGCTCCGACGGTTCAACGGGCGGTTCGACCGATGTCTCCACCGACGTCAAGGGCGGTGGCGGCGGCGTCCTCGCCAACACCGGCGCCCAGGCGACCGCGCTCTCCCTCGCCTCGCTGACGCTGATCGGCCTCGGCGCGCTCGCCGTCCGCTGGGCCCGCCGCCGCGGCCTGCTGACCTTCCCGAACGGAGGCAACCGATGAGATTCGCCCCGACCCTGACGGCTCCCCGCGGACCGATCCCGGCGGCGCCCCGCAGAACCCTCGCCGCCCTGCTGTCCGCCGCCGTGGGCGCGGTGGTGCTGCTCGGCGCGGGCGCGCCGGTGGCGCGGGCCGCCACGCTGGGGACGCTCACCGCGAACCCGGCCACCGGTACCGACACCACGTCCATGTCCCTCACGACGTCCGGCGCCTGCCCCGCCGAGGCCGACCACGTGATCGTCAAGGTCACCGGCAAGGGCTTCCCCGCCGAAGGCCAGAACGTCATCGGCACCTCACCGGTCGAGCTGTACCCGGTCTCCGGCGCGGGCTACGAGGTGCCCCTGACCTCGACCATGCGGGACTACGCGAGCCTGGCCGGGTTCACCACGCTGGACGGCCGGTACGAGTTCACGCTGACCTGCCGCAAGGCGTTCGGCACCGCCACGTACGGCGACTTCAAGGGGTCCGTCTGGTTCACCTCGGACACGACGTACCAGAACACCGCCCCGGCGCAGGCGACTTCGACGGCGCTGACCGTGACCCCCGGCGGTTCCGTTCCGCACGGCACGGCGGTCAAGCTCACCGCGAAGATCACCCCCGCGACGGCGCCCGGCACCGTGCAGTTCCTCGACGGCTCGGCCGCACTCGGCGCACCCGTCACCGTCGCCGCCGGATCGGCGTCCCTGACCACCAGCACGCTGAAGGTCAGTACGCACATGCTGAGGGCGCAGTTCCTCCCGGCCGACCCGGCCGGCTACAAGGGCTCCCTCTCCGCCGGGGTCGCGCTCACCGTCACGGTGCCGCTGCCCAAGGTCACCTCGCCGCCGAAGGTCACCGGCACCGCCCGGGTCGGCTCCAAGGTCACCTGCGCGGTGGCGTTCGACGGCGACACCTCCATCGCGTACCAGTGGCTGCGTGACGGTACGTCGATCAGTGGCGCGACCGCTTCGACCCGGGTCCTGACCTCCACCGACCGTACGCACAAGATCGCGTGCCGGGCCACCGGCAAGAACAGCAGCGGCAGCACCCCGGTGACCAGCCCGGCCGTGACCGTGGCCACCGGCGTCGCGCTCAAGGTGGTCACCGCCCCGACCATCACCGGCACCCCGACCGTCGGCAAGACGCTCACCGTCAAGTCCGGCACCTGGACGCCGGCCGCCACCTCGTACAGCTATGTGTGGAAGCGCGACGGACGGACCATCAGCGGCGCGACCAAGACCACGTACAAGACGGTCAGGGCCGACAAGGGCCATCTCCTCACCGTCACGGTCACCGCGAAGCGGGCGGGCCACGCCAACGGCACCACCACGACCAAGTCCGTGCGGGTGAGGTGACGGTGACCCAGGACACCCTGGAGCGCGCGGTCGGCGCCCCACCGGCCGGCCGGGCGCACGACGTGCGCCCGGCCGGCCAGGCCCTGCGCGCCACCGGCACCGCGCTGAGCATCCTGGCCGTACTGCTCCTGCTCTTCATCGCCAACCTGGGGCCGCTCGGCGATCTGCGCCACGGCCGCGACCAGAAGGTGGCGCACTCCGAGCTGCGCGGCCAACTGGCCAACGCCACCGCGCCCGTCGGACCGCGCGACCCGCAGGGCCGCCCGCTGCCGATCGGCACCCCCGTGGCGCTCCTGGAGATCCGGCAGCTCGGGCTGCGGCAGGTCGTCGAGGAGGGCACCACGTCCGAGGTGCTCGCCGCCGCACCCGGGCACCGCCGCGACACCGTGCTGCCCGGCCAGCCGGGCGTCAGCGTCGTGATGGGCCGACAGGCCGCGTACGGCGGCCCGTTCGCCCACATCGACCAGCTCCGCGCGGGCGAGACCTTCACCGTCACCACCGGGCAGGGCCGGCACACCTACCGGGTGCTCGCGGTCCGCCGCGCCGGGGACCCCCAACCGCCGCTCCCGGCGGCCGGGAAGGGCCGGCTCACGCTGATCACCGGCGACGGCACCGCGTTCCTGCCCGCCGGGCTGCTCCGCGTGGACGCCGACCTGGTCTCCGCCGCACAGCCGGGCGCGGCACCCCTCTACGGTCCCGCGTCGCTGCCCGAGGACGAGAAGCCGATGGCCGTCCAGAACGGGGCCTGGCTGGGTCTTGTCCTGTGGGGCCAGGCACTCGCGCTCGCCGCCGCCGCGCTCACGTGGATCCGGGCCAGGTCGGGCCGCCGCGAGGCATGGGTGGTCGGTGTCCCGGTCCTGGGCGCGCTCGCCTTCGTCACGGCGGACCAGGCGGCGCAACTCCTCCCGAACCTGCTGTGAATCCCTGCCAGTTGTGACCCCGAGCCCGCGTACCCCGCGACTTCCCACGAAGGACATCACGTGACCGCGTCCCCCTCCGACACCGTCCCGCTGCCCGCCGCGGCGCCCCCTTCCGCGCCGGCCGCCGAGGGCGTCGCCGCCGAACTGGAGGCCCGCCGGGTCTCGGCCTGGTTCGGCGACCACAAGGTCCTCGACCGGGTGTCGCTGACGATGCCGGCCGGCCGGGTCACGGCGCTGATCGGCCCGTCCGGCTGCGGCAAGTCGACGTTCCTGCGGATCCTCAACCGGATGCACGAGCTGATCCCCTCGGCCGCGCTCGCCGGGGAGGTGCTGCTGGCCGGCGACGACGTCTACGCGCCCGAACGCCGCCTGACCGACGCCCGTAAGCAGATCGGCATGGTCTTCCAGAAGCCGAACCCGTTCCCGGCGATGTCCGTCTACGACAACGTCACCGCGGGCCTGAAGCTCACCGGCGTCCGGATGGGCCGGGACGACAGGGACGAACTCGTCCGGTACTGCCTGACCAAGGCGGGCCTGTGGAACGAGGTACGGGACCGGCTGCGCCAGCCCGGCGGCGCGCTCTCCGGTGGCCAGCAGCAACGGCTGTGCATCGCCCGCTCGTTGGCGGTCCGGCCGCGGGTCCTGCTGATGGACGAACCCTGCTCGGCCCTGGACCCGACGTCCACGCGGCGCGTGGAGGAGACGATCGGCGAACTGGCCGGCGAGGTCACCGTCGTCATCGTCACGCACAACATGCAACAGGCGGCGCGCGTCTCGGACCGCTGCGCCTTCTTCCTCGCGGAACAGGGCACCCCCGGCGGCATCGTGGAACACGGCGACACGCACGCGATGTTCCACGACCCGAAGGACCAGCGCACGGCGGACTATGTCAACGGGCGCTTCGGATAAGGCGGTTCGGACAGGGCGGCTCGGAGAAGGGGGTGCCCGTCAGGGCTGGTCGACCCGCTCGGCGTCCGCCCTGCGGTGCTCGCTCGGGCTCACCCCCCGCACCCGCTTGAACGCCGCGCTGAAGCCGAACGCGTCGGCGTAACCGACCCGGCGGGCCACCGTCGCCACCGTCGTGGACGGCGCGTCCGCCAGCAGGTCGGCGGCGAGCGTCATACGCCACTGGGTGAGGTAGGCGAGCGGCGACTCGCCGACCACCTCGGCGAAGCGCTTGGCCAGCGTCGTACGGGACACCCCGGCCTCGCGGGCCAGCGACACGAGCGTCCACGGCCGGTCGGGGGACGCATGGATGGCGCGTAGCGCCGGGCCCGCCACCTCGTCGGCCAGGGCGCGGTACCACGCGGGCGGCGCCGCCTCCGGCTGGTCGAACCAGTCCCGCAGCGTGCAGACCAGGAGCCAGTCGAGCAGCCGGTCCAGGACGATCTGCCGGCCCGGCCTGCGCGCCTCGGCGAGCTGAGCCTCCAGGTAGACACGCATCGCGTCGCACGCGTCGCCGTCCGGCACGACGAGCAGCGGCGGCAGGACCCGTAGCAGCCGGCGCGGCACCTCGCGCCGGATGTGGTACGTGCCGACCAGCAGGACCGCGTTCCCGCTGAACGTGAACGCGTCAGGGCCGCGCACGATCGCCGTCTCGGCGACCCGCAGCGGCCGTTCCTCCGAGCCTCCCCTGAGGGTGCCGCCGCCGTGCAGCGGCACACACAGTGTGAGCGCCGCCCCCTCCGCGAACCGCAGCGGCGCGTCCGGCACCGCCGTCACGGAGCGGTCGAACAGGGCGCCCTCGGCGCGTACACCGAGCAGGAGATCGTCGAAGGGGTCCATACCGGCCAGCGTACGGAAGTCCGGCCCACGGTCCGTCGGCGTACGGGTTGCCCGCGTACGGTCGGACATCCTTCGCGGACGGTCGCGCATGGGACCGAGGCCGTTTCTCGGCGAGGCTGGCGGACATGGCAGACGACATCTTGATTCTGGGTGCGACCGGCAAGACCGGCCGGCGGGTGGTACGGCGGCTGAGGGAGGCCGGGCGGAGCGTGCGGGCGGCCTCGCGCTCCTCGGAGGTGCGGTTCGACTGGAACGAGCCGGAGTCGTGGGACGCGGCGGTGACCGGGGCCGGGGCCGTGTACCTGGTCGCCCCCGACGATCCGGCACCGGTGGACCGCTTCGTACGGCAGGCCGTCGGCGCGGGTGCCGGCCGCTTCGTGGTGCTGTCCGGACGGGGCGCCGGCGAGTACGGCCCCGGCAGCGAGTTCGGGCAGGGCATGGTCACCGCCGAGCGCGCGGTACGTGAATCCGGCGCGGACTGGTCCGTCGTCCGGCCCAACAACTTCGACCAGAACTTCGACGAGGACATCTGGCGGGCGCCCCTGTTGGCCGGCCGGATCGCCCTGCCGACCGCCGGGGTGCCCGAGCCCTTCGTCGATGTCGAGGACGTGGCCGAGGTGGTCGCCGCCCTGCTGACCGAGGACGGACACGGCGGCCGGGTCTACGACCTGTCCGGGCCCCGCTCGCTGACCTGGGCCGACGCGATCGGGACCATCGCGCGGGCGGCGGGACGCGAGATCGCGTACGAGGACATCTCGGACGCGGCGTACCGGAGCGAACTGCGCGCGCAGGGCCTGCCGGACGAGGCGGTGGCCGGGCTGGCCGGCATGTTCGCCCTGCACAGGGCCGGACTCACCGCCGAACCGGCGGACGGTGTCCGGCGCGTACTCGGGCGCGAGGCGACGGATTTCGAGGTGTACGCGGCACGGGTGTGGGGGTGAGGGGGACCGGTTCTACACGGCTGTGGCTGCGGCGGTCCGGAAAGGGCGGAAGAGCGCGCGCAGTTCCTCCGCGTACAGCTCCGGCTCCTCGAACGGTGCGAAGTGGCCGCCGCGCGCGGGTTCGGTGACGCGGACGACGTTCGCCGTGCGGTCGAGCCAGGCCCGGGGCGGGCGGACGATGTCGCCGGGGAAGAGCGAGAAACCGGACGGCACCTCGACCCGGCGGGCGAGCTGGGCGGGCGGGATCGCGGCGTTCGCGCGGTACATCCGCATCGAGGAGCCGATCGTCCCGGTGAGCCAGTAGAGCGTGAGGTTCGTGAGGATCTCGTCCTTCGTGAAGGACCGCTCGATGTCGCCGTCGCAGTCGCTCCACGCCCGGAGCTTCTCGACGATCCACGCGGCGAGCCCGGCCGGTGAGTCGGTCAGCCCGACGGCGGCGGTCTGCGGCTTGGTGCGGTGCATCGCGGCGTACGCGCCCTCGGTCCCGCCCCAGGCCGCCGCGTCCGCCAGCCAGGCCCGCTCCTCGGGCGCGAGGTCGGCCGGGTCGCCGGAGAAGACGGGCACACCGGCGTCCATACGGTGCACGGCCACGACCCGGTCGGGGTGGTCGAGCCCGAGGTAGCGGCTGACATGACTGCCGATGTCCCCGCCCGCGGCGCCGAACCGCTCGTACCCGAGGACGCTCATGAGCCGGGCCCACAGCCCGGCGACGGCGATGGAGTCGAGGGGCGGCCCTGTGGGCGGGTCGGAGTACCCGTAGCCGGGCATGTCGGGCACGACCACGTCGAACGCGTCGGCGGGGTCGGCGCCGTGCGCGCCGGGGTCGGTGAGCAGCGGGACGACCTTCGTGTATCGCCAGAAGGAGTCCGGCCACCCGTGACTGAGCACGAGCGGCAGGACGGGACCGGTCGGTGCGACGGCCCGTACATGGACGAAGTGAATCCCGAGCCCGCCGATCGGCACCCGGAACCGGGACAGCCGCCCGAGCGCGGCCTCCCGCGCGGGCCAGTCGAACTCGTCCGCCCAGTAGGCGACCAGCTCACGCAGATAGCCGAGATCGGTCCCCATCGCCCACCCGGCGTCCTCGGGCGAGTCCGGCCACCGCGTCGCCCGCAACCGCCTGAGAAGATCCTCCAACTCAGTCGGAGCGGTCTGCGGGGCGAACGACTCGGGCCGGGGCGGGGCATCGGACATGCCGGGCATGCTAACGGGCCGCGGGACGGGAGGCGCGCTGTTTCAGTCGGAGGCTCAGTCGGACGTCACCGTGATGGCCTGCACCGGACAGACCCGCTCCGCCTCCCGCACCAGCGGATTGCCCCCGCCGTCCTCCTTGCCGGGCAGCAACTCGCTGAATCCGTCGTCGTCCTGGGTGAAGACGTCCGGCGCCGTCAGGGCGCACTGTCCCGCGCCGATGCACTTTCCCTTGTCGATCTCGATGTGCACGGTTCCGCCTTTCGTCGTGAGGTCCTACCAGGTCACCGGCAGTTCGAGCATGCCCTGGATGGTGTCGCCCGGCTTGAAGGGGATCTCGTCGGCGGGTGCCGCGAGGCGCAGCCCCGGCAGCCGTGTGAAGAGCGTGCGCAGCGCGATGTCCATCTCGGCGCGGGCCAGGTTCTGGCCCAGGCACTGGTGGACGCCGAAGCCGAAGGCGACGTGGTGACGGTTCCCGCGGTGCCAGTCCAGGGTGTCCGGTTCCGGGAAGGCGTCGGTGTCGCGGTTGATGACGGAGGTCGAGAAGACGACGCCCTCACCCTTGCGGATCGTGACCCCGGCCACCTCGATGTCCTCGGTGGCCAGTCGCAGCAGCCCTTCGGCGATCGACAGATACCGCAGCAGTTCCTCGACGGCGGCGGACATCAGGGAGTCCTCGGAGCGGAGTTCGGCCAGTTGCTCCGGGTGGCGCAGCAGCGTGAAGGTGCCGAGCGAGATCATGTTCGAGGTGGTCTCGTGCCCGGCGATCAGCAGGATCGTGGAGAGCGCGATCAGTTCCTCGCTGTCGAGGGCGCCCTCCGCGAGTCGCCGCTGGATCAGCTCGTCCAGCAGCCCGTCGCCCGGCTCCGTCTGCTTACGGTCGATCAACTCGCCCAGATAGGCGTCCAGTCGGCGCCGGGCCTCCTCCGTGTCGGCCGGTCCGGGTCCCCGTAGCAGCCGCCGTGCCTGCTCCTCGAAGAAGTCGTGGTCGGCGTACGGGACGCCGAGCAGCGCGCAGATCACCATGGACGGTACGGGCAGCGCGAAGGCGCTCACCAGGTCGGCCGGAGGTCCCTGCGCCTCCATGGCGTCGAGCCGCCGGTCGACGATCTCCTGGATACGCGGGCGCAGCGCCTCGGTCCGTTTGACGGTGAAGCTCGGGATGAGCATGCGCCGCTGTGCGTTGTGTACGGGGTCGTCCACGCCGAGGAGAGCGGGGCGGCGGTTGCGCAGGACGGCGAAACGCGGGTTCGGCATCGGGAAGCCCTCGCGCTCGCGGTCGCTGGACAGCCGGGGGTCGGCCAGCAGCTCACGCGCGGCGGCGAGCCCGGTGACGACCCATACTTCCCGGCCGTCATAGAGGGAGACCCTGGTCAGGGGCCGGGTCGCGCGCAACGGCTGATAGCCGGGGGGCGGCTGGTAGGGACACGTACGGTCCTGGGGGAAGGTCACGGGTTCTGTCATCGAGCACCTCGCAGATGAGGACATGGGCTCACCGCGCCCTTTAGATGCCTAAGGCACCCAAAGGCTCACGCCAAACCCGGCCACACCGACCGAACGAAACATTCAACCGATATGCACCACTGCTATCCCTCTACCCCCATAGTGCCTCCACCCACCGGACTCCACTCCGGTGCCGGTCAGCCGATCTCGGCGGAGCCACTCGCCGACCGGGTGCACGCGCCGGGGCGCGACCACCCGACGTCCCCGGCACTCGCCATGATCGCCCCACCGGCACTTCAGCCGCCGCGGGCGCTCACCCCGCCGGAGCGTGCGGAGGTGGTCCCTCGCCCGGTTTTTCCTGGTGGGAGTAGCGCTGCTCCTGCCAGGGGTCGCCGATGTTGTGGTAGCCGCGTTCCTCCCAGAAGCCGCGGCGGTCCTCGGTCAGGTACTCGATGGCGCGCAGCCATTTCGGGCTCTTGTAGCCGTAGAGGTGGGGCACGACCAGGCGCAGCGGGAAGCCGTGTTCGGCGGTGAGGGGCTCGCCGTCGTGGTGGGTGGCCAGGACGACTTCGGGCGCGATGAAGTCCGCGATGCGGAGGTTGGCCGCGTAGCCGTACTCCGCCCAGGCCATGACATGGGTGACGTCCGATGCGGGAGGCACCAGGTCCAGGACGGCCGTGGCGGGGATCCCGTACCACTCGTGGTCCGTCGAGGTCGGACCGGTGGCGCAGTGCAGATCGGCGACGACCGTGACGCGGGGGAGCGCGGTCAGCTCCTCGAACGTCCAGGTGTGCTCGTCGCCGGTGCCGGTGGCGCCGTGGACACGCAGGTTCCAGCGCTCGGGGCGGAACCGGGGGACCGGCCCGTAGTGCGAGACGGGCCAGCCGTGCACATGGCGCTGGCCTGGGGGAAGGAGGCGGTCGCCTTCCACGCGGGCTCCTTCCTCCGGTCGGACCTTTTCCCGGGCAGCGTAGGTGTTCGACGCGCGTGACGCCGAGGCCGGGGCCCCGGGAGGCCCGTACCGGTGTGGCTGTACCAGCACACAGCTCCCGCCCACCTTTTACTCTGGTGTGACGTGCGAGTGACCAGGGAGACGCGGATGCTCAGCAAGCGGGAAGCCGCCGAAGCCGTACGTCAGGCCAAGGTGAAGACCGGGATCACATGGGCCCAACTGGCCGAAGCGGTCGGCAAACCACTCGCCTGGACCACGGCCGCCCTGCTGGGACAGCACCCGATGGGCAAGGACGAGGCCACCACGGCGGCGGCCCTGCTCGAACTCGGCGACGACGCCGCCCTCGCCTTCCAGCTCCAGCCGACCCGGGGAGCCCTGGACGCGGCCGTCCCCGTCGACCCCACGATCTACCGGCTCTACGAGGTCGTCCAGGTCTACGGACCGACCATCAAGGAGCTGATCCACGAGCAGTGCGGCGACGGCATCATGAGCGCGATCAACTTCCGGCTCGACGTCCGCCGGGTCCCCGACCCCGCCGGCGACCGCGTCGTCATCACCCTCGACGGGAAGTACCTGCCCTATCAGTGGGAGTGAGCGCCGCTACCACCCTGAGGAATCCGGTTGCCCGGCAACGGTCGGCGAATCTACGGTCCCCCCATGGCGGATGAACCCACGCGTGCCGCGCGTCTGCTGGACGCCCAGGCGAAGGCGGTCCGGCTCTTCGCGGAGATCGAGGAGCGCGGTCTCGTCGCACCGGGTCAGGGCGAGCGGGCGGTCAGCGACCGCGTCCGGGACCTGGCGAACGAACTGTTCGGCACCACCAGGCACTGGCACAAGCGGATCGTGCGCTCGGGACCGAACACGCTGATGCCGTACCGGGAGAATCCGCCGGACCGCGTGATCGGCGCCGACGACATCGCCTTCGCCGACTTCGGACCCATCTTCGAGGCGTACGAGGCCGACTTCGGCCGCACCTTCGTACTGGGCGACGATCCGGTCAAGCGGCGGCTGCGGGACGATCTGCCGAAGGTCTTCGCCGCCGGACGGCAGTTCTTCGCGAGCGAGCCCGACCTCACCGGCAAGCGCCTGTACGCCGAGGTCGAACGGCTGGCCACCGACGCCGGATGGGAGCTGGGCGGCTGGCACGCCGGGCACCTGGTCGGTGAGTTCCCGCACGAGACGATCGACGGCGCCGACGTCGAGTCGTACATCGCGCCCGGCAACGACACCCCGTTGCGGCGCACCGACAAGGCCGGGCGCCGCTGCCACTGGATCCTGGAGATCCATCTCGTCGACCGGGCCCGCGGGTTCGGCGGCTTCCACGAGGAACTGCTCGACCTGGGCTGATCCGTCCCGCCCGGAAGCGGACGCCGTCCGGGCCGGCCACGGACACGTCGCCCTGGCGCAGGGCCGGCAGCGGATCGGCGAGCGCGGAACCGGTCGCGCCCACGAAACGGGCCCGGCGCCTGATCCGGCCGAGCGCCGACGACAGGGGAAAGCGCGGTGCTCATCGGCGACGCAGTGTGGTCTCCCGCTGCACGCGCGACAGCTTCGCGGGATTGCGTACGAGGTAGAACCCGGTGATGAGGCCGTCCTCGATGTGCATCGCCAGGACGCCCTCGATCCCTCCGTCACGCCGGAACACAAGTCCTGGCCGGCCGTTGATCTGGACCGGTTCGACGGACGTGTCGGCGCCGAACCGGGTCAGGTTGGTGGTCAGCAGGCGGCCCACCTTGTCGACTCCCACGACCGGACGGAGCGTGGCCTGTACGGCTCCGCCGCCGTCACCGAGGTAGACGACATCGGGCGCGAGGATGTCGAGGAGGCCCTGCAGATCACCGGATTCGACGGCCCGCTGGAAGGCTTGGAGCGCGGCGCGGGCGTCGGCCGGGGAGACGACGGCGCGCGGCCGACGCGCGGCGACATGCCCGCGTGCCCGGTGGGCGGTCTGACGGACCGCGGCGGGACTCTTCTCGACGGCTTCCGCGATCTCGGCGTACTCCAGCTCGAACACCTCGCGCAGCACGAACACCGCCCGCTCGGTCGGTGTGAGTGTCTCCAGCACCAGGAGCATCGCCATCGAGACGCTCTCGGCCAGTTCGATGTCCTCGGCCACGTCGGGCGCGGTGAGCAGCGGCTCGGGCAGCCAGGGGCCGATGTAGGACTCTCTGCGCCGGCTGAGCGTGCGGAGCCGGTCCAGCGCCTGCCGGGTGGCGATCCGTACCAGGAACGCGCGCTGATCCCGTACCGAGTCGAGATCGACGCCCGCCCATCGCAGCCAGGTCTCCTGGAGGACGTCCTCGGCGTCGGCGGCCGAGCCGAGCATCTCGTAGGCGACGGTGAACAACAGGCTGCGGTGGGCGACGAACACCGCGGTGGCCGGGCCGAGTTGGCCGCCGCGAGAGGTCGGACCGGCCGTGTCCGTCGCCGGTTCGCTGGGCTGGCTCATGGTCGGCTCCCGCCTGTTCGCTCCGCCTGGGCTACCCGCACAAGACGCCGGTCCCCGCCGCTTTGTGACATCCACGAGCGATGAACCACGTCACAGGCCCGCGCTGTTACGGGGACGAGGTGGCCGGCGTCTTGTGGGCGTCAGGACGCCGGGCGGACGATCCGCACGGCTCGCAGCACCACGAGTGAGGACGAAGTCATGGCAACCACGAAGGCGCAGGCCCCCGTGGCCGATTCGCGCCGCTGGGTCGCGCTGTTCTTCATCGGGTTGGCCCAGCTCATGATCGTTCTGGACGGCACGGTGGTGAACATCGCGCTGCCGTCGCTCCAGCGGGATCTGGGGATCTCCGACGGCGACCGGCAGTGGGTCATCACCGGATACACGCTGGCGTTCGGCAGCCTGCTGCTGCTCGGCGGCCGGATCGCCGACTGGACGGGACGTAAGCGGACCTTTCTGATCGGGCTGTTCGGCTTCGCCGGCGCGTCGGCGCTCGGCGGCGCGGCGGACACCTTCGACATGCTGCTGATCGCCCGGGTCCTGCAAGGCGGGTTCGCCGCGCTGCTCGGGCCGTCCGCGCTGTCGCTGCTGACCGTGACGTTCACCGAGCCCAAGGAGCGCGCCAAGGCGTTCGGGATCTGGGGCGGCATCTCGGCCGCCGCCGGTGCGATCGGGCTGCTGGCCGGCGGGGCGCTGACCGACTATTTGGACTGGCGCTGGTGCCTGTACATCAGCGTCCCGATCTCCCTGATCGCGGCGGTCGGCGGGTACGCGATGCTGACCGAGTCGCGCAGTGCGGGCCGGGCCCGGTTCGACGTCCTCGGCGTGCTGCTGGTGACCAGCGGGCTGGTCGCGATCGTCTACGGCACCAGCCGGGCCGAGTCCGACGGCTGGGGCTCGACGCCGGTCATCGGCCTGCTGGCCGCCGGCGCGGTGCTGCTCGCCGTGTTCGTCCTCGTCGAGAGCCGGGTGCCGCAGCCGCTGCTGCCGCTGCGCCTGATCGCCAACCGCACCCGCGGCGGCGCCTACCTGGGCGCGGGACTGGCCATCGTAGGAATGTTCGGGGCGTTCCTGTTCATGACCTACTACCTCCAGGTCATCAAGGGGTACTCGCCGATCCGAACGGGCGTCGCCTTCCTCCCGATGACCCTGGCGGTCCTGGTGTCGGCCGGAGGGTTCACGACCCTGCTGCTGCCGAAGGTCGCGCCCCGGGTGCTGATCGTGCCGGGCATGCTCCTCGTCTCCTCCGGCATGCTGTGGTTCCTCACCATGGAGACCGACACCGGCTACGTCGAGGGTGTACTCGTCGCGGGACTCCTGCTCGGCCTCGGTGCGGGCATGATCCTGCCGGTGGCCTTCAACTACGCCACCCATGGCGTCGACCCGGACGACGCGGGCATCGCATCGGCCGGCGTCAACACCGCCCAGCAGATCGGTGGTTCGATCGGAACCGCACTGCTCAACACGATCGCCACGAGCGCGACAGCGGACTACCTGGCCTCACACGCCTCACGGGGCGGGAACCCGGCCCTCGCCAAGAAGGCCATGCTGCAAGGCTTCGAGACAGCCGGCATCTGGGCCGCGGTCATCATCCTGACCGGCGCCCTGATCACCACCTTCCTGATGAACACCCCACGTCCCGACGCGAACAACTCCTCCATGACGGGCAGTGAACCAGGCTCGGAACTCCTGTCCGAGGCGTCCCCGCGAGGGTGATACGGCAGCGGTGAAACCCGGGCCTGGGGTGATGGGGCAGCGCGGGTACGGGCGCGCGCCGGGTATTTGACGCAAGGGGCGTGTTTGTGCAACTTGCGCGCGAAGCGACCCCTTTCACGCCTTACCCGGTGATCGTCCGGCCTGTTTGGCTGTTCTACGCAGCGCGCCGACCGGATCACCACCGGTCGATCCCATCACCTCTGTTCCGCCCCGCTGGAGGGAATGTGTCCACACCGGACGGCACCACCGGTTCGGTCGTCGAAGAACCCGTACACGAGCCCGACGGGCAGCCGACCAGCCTGGGTACCCAGGCGGCCCGCCAGCTCACCACGACCACCAAGTCCGAACCACAGATGCAGGCCATCACCTCGCGATGGCTGCTGAAAGCGCTGCCGTGGGTGGACGTCAAGGGTGGCACCTACCGGGTCAACCGCCGGCTGCAACTGCGCACCGGACGCGGCCGGGTGCAGTTCGAGCAGAACGGCGCGGACGACATCCGGGTCGTCCCACAGACCCTGACCGAGCTGCCCGTACTGCGCGGCTATCCCGACATGGACGTCCTGCGCGAGCTGGCCGGCCGCTTCCGGCCCCGCGAGGTGCGCGCCGGGGAGGTGCTGTTCGAGGCCGGTCAGCCCGTGACCGAGACCTACCTGGTCGCCCATGGCCGGTTCACCCGCTACACCAACGGCAAGTACGGCGAGGAGGAGATCACCGGCGTGGTCGCCGCCGGCGGCCAGATGGGCGACGAGGCGGTCGGCCGGCCCGACCCGCTGTGGCTGACCTCGGTGCGGGCCGAAACCGCGGGCGTGGTCCTCACCCTGCCCTGGACCGCCGTCCGGGAGGTCACCGACCGCGCGCCGTCGCTGGCCGCGCACCTCCAGGCGTACGTCGAGCAACAGCGCAGGCCCATGAACCGCAAGGGCGAGGCCGAGGTGCCGGTGCAGGCCGGCCATGTCGGCGAGCCGACGATCCCGGGCGGCTTCGTCGACTACGAACTCAGCCCGCGCGAGTACGAGTTGTCGCTCACCCAGACCGTGCTACGGGTGCACTCCCGCGTCGCCGACCTCTACAACGACCCCATGGACCAGACGCAGCAACAGATGCGCCTGACGGTCGAGGAGATCCGCGAGCGCCAGGAGTGGGAGCTGGTCAACAACCGCGAGTTCGGGCTGCTGCACAACGTCGACTACAGCCAGCGGATCAGCACCTTCACCGGCCCGCCGACCCCGGACGACATGGACGAACTGCTGTCCATGCGCCGTAAGACCAAGGTGTTCCTCGCCCATCCGAAGGCGATCGCGGCCCTCTTCCGGCAGTGCAACCGGCGCGGCCTGGTGCCCGGCACCGCGACGCTCGACGGACACGAGGTGCCGGCCTGGCGCGGGGTGCCCGTCCTGCCGTGCGGCAAGATCCCGATCAGCGACGACCACACCACCAGCATCATCGCGCTGCGCACCGGGGAGGCCGACCAAGGGGTCATCGGCCTCTACCCGACCGGTATCCCGGAGGAGTTCCAGCCGGGCCTCAACATCCGCTTCATGGGCATCACCGAGCAGGCCATCGTCAACTACCTGGTCACCGCCTACTACTCGCTGGCCATCCTCGTCCCCGACGCGGCGGGAATCCTGGAGCACGTCCAGCTCGGCCGGACCGCCGACTGAGGCTGGAGCACACACCCATGGACACCCCCACCACCGTCCACACCCTGCCCGGACCGCCGAACATCGCCCAGAGCCTGCGCCCGACCCGGCGCACCGGCGTGGTCCCGGGCCTGCGCCACCGGCCGGCCGTGCCCGCCGATCCGGAGCGGGCCGCCGAGATCGACCGCAGGCTGGAGACCTGGGCGCGCGGCCTGGACCTGTTCCCCGAGGCATGGAAGGGGGACTTCTCGGACTTCCAGTTCGGCCGCGCCGTCGTCCTCCAACACCCCGGCGCCCTCGACCTGGACCGGCTCACCGCGGCCGGCCAACTGCTGCTCGCCGAGAACATCGTGGACTCCTGTTACTGCGAGGAGGACGAGGGGCGCGGCGGATCGCGCCGCGGCCTCGGCGCCCCGCTGATCATCGCCCAGTCCGCGCTCGACCCGTACCACGGTGTCCCGGGGTTGCAGGCGGAGTGGCGCGAGGGCATCCAGGCCGACGGCCCGCTGCGCTCGTACCACCACGCCCTCGCGGAGTACGCGGGCTTCGCCACCCCCAGCCAGACCGACCGGTTCGTCCACGACATCGCCCGGCTGCACCTGGGCTATCTGGCCGAGGCCGCCTGGATGGAGACCCGGTACGTGCCGCGGATCTGGGAGTACCTGGTGATGCGACAGTTCAACAACTTCCGCCCGTGTCTGTCACTCGTGGACGCCGTGGACGGCTACGAGCTGCCCGAGCAGGTCTACGCCCGCCCCGAGATCCAGCGGATCACGGCCCTGGCCTGCAACGCCACGACGATCATGAACGATCTGTACTCCTTCACCAAGGAGTTGGCGAGCGACCCGGACCACCTCAATCTGCCGCAGGTGGTCGCGGCCAACGACCGGCGCGGACTGAAAGCGGCCTATCTGAAGTCCGTCGAGATCCACAACCAGATCATGGACGCCTTCGAGGAGGAGTCGGCCGTCCTGTCCGGTACCTCGCCGCTGGTCGAGCGTTACGCCCAGGGCCTGGCGGCCTGGGTCGCCGGCAACCACGAGTGGCATGCCACCAACACCAACCGCTACCACCTGCCGGACTACTGGTAGTTCGCCCCCCCGTCAGGGCGGGCTCGTCATGGCCCCCGAGGGGGCCCCTCATCGATCCGTAAGCGACCCGTAATCGACCCGTAAGTGGGTCCGTCATGGGCGAATCAGCCCGGCTGTCATGCCGTCATCTGCGCCCAGACATGTGTCCAGACATGTGTCCGGACAATCGTCCAGAGGAGTCATCGTTGACCACTGCCCCCGCTGCGACCACCCCGGTCCAGGTTCCGACCCAGTCCATCTACCAGACCCGGGTCGCGGACTACTGGAACGCCGAGGAGAACCCGGTCAATCTCGAACTCGGCAAGATCGATGACCTGTACCACCATCATTACGGCATCGGTGCCGCCGACCGGTCGGTGTTGAACGAGCCCGACCCCGAGCTGCGCGCGGAGCGGATCACCGGCGAACTGCACCGCCTGGAGCACGCCCAGGCCGAACTGCTGGCCGCCCACCTCGGCCCGCTCGACCCCACCGACCGGGTCTTCGACGCCGGCTGCGGCCGGGGCGGCGGCAGCATCGTGGCGAACCTGCGCTACGGCTGCCACACCGACGGCGTCACCATCTCCGCCAAGCAGTGCGACTTCGCCAACGAGATGGCCCGTAAGAGGGACGTCGGCGACAAGGTGCGCTACCACCACCGCAACATGCTGGACACCGGCTTCACATCGGGGGCGTACGCGGCCTCGTGGAACAACGAGTCCACGATGTACGTCGAGTTGGAGCTGCTGTTCGCCGAGCACGCCCGACTGCTGCGCCGCGGCGGTCGCTATGTGACGATCACCGGCTGCTACAACGACACCTATGGCCGGGCCTCGCGCGAGGTGTCGCAGATCAACGCGCACTACATCTGCGACATCCACCCGAGGTCGGAGTACTTCCGGGCGATGGCCAGGAACCGACTGGTACCGGTCCACGTACAGGACCTGACCGCAGAAACGATCCCGTACTGGGAGTTGCGCAAGCAGGCCGACCACCTGGTGACGGGCATCGAGGACGCGTTCCTGGACGCCTACCGCAACGGCAGCTTCCAGTACCTGCTGATCGTGGCCGACCGGGTCTGAGCCGCAGCCGGGACGAGTCGGAACGGGGCCGGGGGAGGGTCCGGGGTCGGGGGCGGCGGGGGCGGTCGCGCTGAGGGCGGCGCTGCGGACCACCGTCTACGGCAGCACCGACCGGACCGCCTCCGGCGACCGGGCCACCACCGCCGTACCGTCGTCCGCGGTGATGATCGGTCGCTGGATCAGGATCGGATGTGCGGCGAGCGCCTCGATCCACCGTGCCCGGTGGGCCGGCTCGCGGGGCCAGGACGCCAAGTCCAGCTCGATCGCGGCCGGTTCGCCGGTGCGGGCGATGTCCCACGGCTCCAGGCCCAGCCGTCGCAGCACGGCTTCGAGTTCCGCCGTGCTCGGCGGCTCCCGCAAATAGTGCCGGACGGTGTAGTCGGCGTCCTGAGCATCCAGCAGAGACAACGCCGACCGGCATTTGGAGCACTGCGGGTTGATCCAGATTTCCATGAACGTGATTGTCCCAGTGTCGCGGGCCCAGTGCGTCTGCCCCCGGCGGTCCGGTCGGTCAACAGCTGACGATCACCAAACACCTCAACACCCCAACACCCAACCGGAACAGCAAGGCTAGGGTGAGGGCCGTTGAGCGTGACCCGAGCCGGAGTACGGAGAGCCGTGGACGGTCTTACCGAGGCGAACCTCAAGGCGCTGGCCGGTGCGCGTTCCTTCGAGCGCGGGCTCGCTTACGTCGATGCGGTGTCCGGTGTCGAGGTCGGCGGCGACTGGATCAGGTCGTCGGTGCATGGCACGGAGCGGTACGAGGTGGAGCTGGCCCTGGGCGGACCAGGTGGGCCGACGGGTGTGTGCGACTGCCCGTACGGCCAGGAAGGCAATTTCTGCAAGCACCTGGTCGCGCTCGGTCTGACGGTGATCGCACGGGCGGCCGAACTTCCCCGGCAGCGGAGGGTGGCCCAGGACCGTGCGCGGGGCCTCGAAGCCTGGCTGTCCGGCCTGTCGCGCGACGAACTGCTCACCCTCGTACAGGACGAGGCCGCCGAGGACCGGAATGTGCGCCGCCGCCTGGAGTTGCGGGCAGCGAGCGCCCAGGGAGACCTGGCCGGGGTCCGGTCACGTGTCCGTGAGCTGCTCGACATCGGCCCGTTCACCCAGCACGGCTACGTCGGGTACGCCGACGCCCGCGCCTACGCGAACCAGGCCGGGCAGGCGGTGTCCGCGATCCGGTCGCTGACCCGCTCGGGTCGGGCCGCCGACGCGATGGCCTTGGCACGTGACGCGATCGGGCTGCTGGCCGGGACGGTGGAGAGCGTCGACGATTCCGAAGGGTGGCTCGGCCAGATCGGTGCCGACCTGGCCGACGTACATCACGATGCCTGCCGGGCGACGCGCCCCGGTCCGGAGGAACTCGCGCACTGGTTGGTCGATCACACGCTCGGCGACGTGGCGGACCTGACCGATATCGACCCGCTCGACTACGAGGATCTGCTCGGCGACGAAGGGATGACCGCTCTGCGCCGGCACGCGGTCGAGGCGTGGAAGGCCAACCGCACCGGCTGGGCCGAGAAACACCTGATGCAACGTCTCGCGAAGGCGGGGCGCGACATCGACACGGTGATCGCCGTGCACGCCGCCGACCTCGCACCGAACGGCCACACCCACCTGACCATCGCCCGCGAACTGGACACCGCCGGCCGCCCCGACGAAGCGCTGGAGTGGGCCGAGCGAGGCATCCGCGACACCGAGGACCTCGCCACAGTCGACACCGCCCTCGTGGACCACGTGGCGGATCGCTACGTACAGGCCGGCCGGCTCTCCGACGCCGTCGCCCTGCGCCGGGACCACTTCACCGCACGCTGCACGCTCCTGACGTACCGTCAACTACGCGCCGCCGCCCAGGCTACCGACCGCTGGCGGGCCGAGCGCGAGAACGCCCTGTCCCTGCTGCGCGCCGCCGCCGTACGGAAGGGCACCCACGGCGGCCCTGTCCTGGTCGACGCCCTGCTGGACGACAAGGACATCGACAACGCCTGGCAGGCAGCCACGGAATTCGGCGCCCACGACGGCCAGTGGCTCATCCTCGCCGACCAGTCCCGTTCCACCCGCCCCGCCGACGCACTCGCCGTCTACCTCCGCCTGGCCACCCCACTCACCCGCCAGACCGGAAACGCCGCCTACGAACAACTCGTCAGCCTGCTGTTGAGCATGCGCGACTGCCACCGCCGCCTGGACACGCCGGACGGCTTCACGGCGTACGCCACCAACCTGCGCACCACCCAGAAGCGCAAGCGAAACCTGATGCGACTGATGGCCGAACACGACCTGTGAACCACCACAGCACCGTGCGATCCCCGGTGACCGTGTGATCGCCGGGGATCGCGGGGGAGCGGATCACGCGGCGCCCGCACCACCCGGCACCGGGAGGAAGCCGATGCGCATACGAAAGCGGCGCCGCCGCCTCGCCGGCCCGGATGCCGGGTCACCCAACAGGTACGAAAGCACCTGGTCAGGTTCGACGGCGATGGACGACAGCGTGTGACCACAGGGTGTGACCACAGGCAAGCGCTGTTCTTCCGTACGGAGGGGCCCCGATGCCGGACTTGATCGCCGAGCGGCGGGTTCAGTCGGTGCCCTCCGGCAGCGGATTGCCCAGGAGGAAGGCTCGCAGCAACGCGGTGTAGAGGCTTGGCCGTCCGCGTGCGATGGAGTGACCGGCTCCCTTGACGGTCACGAGCTTGGAGTCCGGGAGAGTGCGCTGGTACTCGGCGGTCACGACCGGTTTGATGAAGTCGCATTCCCCCCGCATGATCAGAGAGGGAACGTGCGCGGTGCGCAGACTCGGCCGGGGGTCGGGGATCCGCTCGAAGTCCTTGCTGGTCATCTGGTTGCTGTAGAAACCCTGGGGGTTGTTGTGCGCCTTGGTGGCCGGCGCACTCTTGCACGAGGTGCTGTCCTTTCCCTGTAGGGCGACTTCGTGCATCCAGTGGTCGACCTCGCGGTCGCCGACCAGCGCGTGCGCGGCGCCGGGGTTGACCTCAAGCAGCAGGCTCGCCGCGATCAGCCGAGGTTCGCTGTTCAGCCGGTCGAGGCGGGCCTGTTGGGCGGGGGCCAGCCGGTTCCAGGGTTCCCCGGCCGCGGAGCCCGGGTATTCGCGGCCCCACAGCGCGCCTGGTGAGGTGAACACCGCCTTGGCCACGTGCTTGCTGTGGGCCGCCAGGTACTGGGCGGCGAGCGACCCTCCCCATGACTGGCCGACGAGGATGATCCTGTCAGCGCCGAGCGTGCGCCGGATCGCTTCGAGATCGGCGACCTGGCGGGCGACGGTGTACCCGGTGATGTCCCGCAGTCTGGTGGACCGGCCGGCGCCGAGCTGATCGTAGGAGTAGACGTCGAAGCCGTCCGCAGCGAGTTCACGGCCGCCGGCGGGAATGCCCTCGCCGGGAGTGCCCGGCCCGCCGTGCAGGAAGATCACCGGTGTCGGCCTGGCCTTACCGGCGGCGGAGGCGTGGACATAGGCGATGCGCGATCCGGTCGGCAGATTCCAGAACGCGACGCCAGGTGGGGCGGGGGCCGCCGTGGTGGTGGGCATCGGACGGAAAACGGTGACACCGGCGAGGACGGCGACGGCCGCGGTCAGGCCGGCCGTGACGAACGCGGACGCCCGCAGGCCCGCGCGGCGTTCGAGGCCGAGCAGGGCGAACGCCGCGCGGCCCAGCAGCCAGCCGGCCAGAGCGCCGAAGGCGAGAGCGGCGAGGGCCAGCACCGGCACGCTCGCGGTGACGAACGCCGCGGCGAGGAAGCCTGCCGTCGCGACGACAGGGGTCAGTGGTAGCGCCAGGAGCAGAAGGGCACCGCCGGTGATACGGCGGGGAAGTGTGGGTGACATGCGTTCGAGGCTAGGGAGCAGGCGCGGGCAATCCGTCCAGCTCAGGGACGGTCCGGAAGCATGCGCGAACCCTCCTGCGGCGGAGTGGCACCCCCGCCCCGCGGCGGGGGTCAGCGGCTGCCGGGGCGGATCAGACCCGTCTCGTACGCGACGATCGTCGCCTGCACCCGGTCGCGTACGCCGAGCTTGCCGAGGAGGACGGAGACGTGGTCCTTCACGGTGGGCGGCCTGACACCCAGCTCCGCCGCGATCTCGGCATTGGACAGCCCCCGTGCGACCTGTCGCAGGACCTCGCTCTCGCGTGGAGTGAGCCGGTCGAGCCGTGTCGTGTCGAGAGGGCCGGGGGCGTCGGTGAACCGGTCGATCAGTCTGCGGGTCACCGTCGGATCGAGCAGCGCGGCACCCCCGTGGATGACCCGTACCGCGTCGATGACCCGCTCCGGTTCGGCGTCCTTGAGCAGGAAGCCCGCGGCGCCGGCGTGCAGCGCGGCGAACAGGTACTCGTCGAGATCGAAGGTGGTGAGCACCAGTACGCGGGTCGCGGGGTTCTGTTCGGTGATCCTCGCGGTCGCCGCGAGGCCGCCGATTCCCGGCATCCGGATGTCCATCAGCGCGACGTCCGGCCGTGCTGCGAGGGCGAGTTCGACGGCGGTGTCGCCGTCCGCGGCCTGCCCGACGACGCTCAGGTCGGATTCCGCGTCGAGGATCGCCGCGATCCCGGCCCGTACAACGGCCTGGTCGTCCGCGACGGTCACTCTGATCGTCATGGGAAGACCTCCGGCAGCCACACTCGTACCGCACCGCCGCCGGTCCTCAGGAAGGTACCGCCGGCGGCGTCCGCAATGGCGCGCAACTGCCGCTCCACCCCCGGAGGGGCGGGTGCCGGACCGGAGACCTCCACCCCGTCGTGGACCGTGCGCACGGTGAGAGTAACGCCCACGGCCATGAGCGTGGAGGCGATCCGGTAGGCGGAGACCTCCACGACAGCGGGCAGCGGACGGCGTGTGCCGAGGTAGCGGACGGAGCCGCCGTACCGACCGGCCAGTGCGGCGATCCCGGCAGTGGTGGGGGGCGGGCTGTGTTCCCCGGCCCTCTCGTCACCCACGTCGTCGCTGTCCCGGCCGCGGAGCCCGGAGAGCAGCTCCCGCAGAGCGGTGAGACCGGCACGGGCCTCCTCCCGTACGGCCGACAGGTTCCCCGCATCGGCCGCGGCGACCACCGCCCGCGCGTGCCGGAGCGCTGTGCCCCGCAGCCCGGCGGCGAACCGCAGACGCTGCTCGTGCACCGCGGCGTCGGCGTCTCCGTCGAGCAGTACCCGCCGCCGGGCGTCGGCAGCCCGCAGCCGGTCACGACGGCGGGCGGTCCGGCGCCCCCACGACCAGACGGCGAAGGCCGGGAGGGCCAGCACGCACGTCAGCACGCCCCAGGCCGCCACACGGCTGCCGGTGATACCCCTGCCGCTCGCCAGTGCCAGGCCACCTACGGCGGCGACGGCGAGCGGCGCGAACAGGCCGCGCCGCAAGGGCAGACGCACCCCGGCGCTGTACGCGAGCGTCAGCTCGACCCACCCGTACACCAGGAAGATGTCGCTCACCGGGGCCTGAGTCCAGCCGGCCCGGTCGCAGGCCCACCACAACACCAGGGCCAGCAGCACCCTCGCGAGCGCGCGGCCGGGTGCACGCGAGCGCCGGCTCAGCGGCACGGCGTGCAGGCCCGACAGCACGACCACCGACGCGGCGGGCAGCACGCCGCCGAAGGAATCCGATACATCGGCCGACAGCAGGCTCACACCGAGCGAGAGCGCGATGGCCAGGACCACCAGCGCGTAGTCGAACGCGATCACACCGCGCCAGAGGCGCCACCGGCGGATGTGTGGTGCTGCCCCCGCGGGCAGTTGAGCCCGGACAGTCCAGCCGGCCTTCCCTCGGCCGTCCTGCCCTACCGGTTGGCCGTCCTGCCCTACCGGTCCGGCAGTGAACGTCCCGCCCGCCGCGGTGACGGTGGCCGCCAGCCCGGTGAGTCCGTGACCGGTCCCGAGGCCGGGCTCGACAGCCCGACCCCCGTCGTCCGTGATGGTGACGACGAGCAAGGGATCGCCCGTGGCCACCCTGCCCACCCCCGGGGCCTCGTGGTCGAAGGCCCCCTCGACCCGTACCCGTACCAGAGCGCCCCCCGCGTACCGGGCCGCGTTGGTCAACGCCTCTCGGACAACCCGGTACGCCGCCTCCGTACTGGTCGCCGGCGCCATGTCCACCGTGCGCCGGTAGTCCACCGCGTGCGCGGCGGCCAGCGCGTCGATATCGGTGAAGGTGGCGAGCGCCGGGTACTCGCCCAGCCCGGTGAGTCGCTCCAGCTCACGAACGGCCTGCCGGCCCGCCTCGCCGGCGTGCTGGAGCGCCGCACCAGTCCGTTCCTGGTCGGTGAGCCGGAGCGCGGCGCCCGCGGACACCACCACCCCGGTCAGCCGGTGCGCGGCCACATCGTGCAGCTCAGCTGCCAGCCGGTCCCGTTCGGCGAGCGCCGCGAACAGGGGGACCGTCGCGGTGCCGGCCTCGTAGTCGACCCGCGCGGACCGATGAGCCCGCCTGTGCCGGCGTGCCCGGCCCGTCGCCCAGGCGACGGCCACCGCGCCGCCGGCCGTCAGCACGACCCCGGCCACATAGTGCGCCGGCTCACCGCGGGCAGCGGCGACTCCGGCGGCGGCCAGCGTGGCGACGACCGCTCCCGCGAGAGAGAGCCCAGCGGTTCGGTGCACGGCCAGGAGATGAAGCATGACCAGCACGGACACGGCCACGAGGACAGAAAGGCCCCCCGCGTCTCCTGCGAGGAGACCGTCCATACCAACAGACTAACCAACCAACTGAAGGCGAGAACCGCCTTGTTCGAACGCCGAACGTCCCACCCTTGTAGGCGCTGTGCCCTTTGGTCAAAAGACCGTGCGCGTTTTGGCAGGTACGCAAAAACTCCCGACCTGTATTTCCGCAGGTCGGGAGTTTGATCCGGAGTGCCCCCGGCAGGATTCGAACCTGCGCACACGGCTCCGGAGGCCGTTGCTCTATCCCCTGAGCTACGGGGGCGTGTCGTTCGCGGCTGGCGCGGCGACGGGTTGAACACTACCAGTTCTTCGGGGGTCTTCATGAACAGGTATTTGCCGGGTCCCTGAGCAGGTGGGCGGCCCCAGGAGCGGCGGTTCCGCGACGTGTTGCCGGCACTCTTGTACCGCCGCGCGGACGCACCCCCGGCACCCCCCCGTCCCGTACCGCGGACACGCCGACCGGCGTGCGCGTCGCGGAGTCCCTGCCCCCGCTTCGCGTCCCCCGCACGGGTCGGAAGTGGGGAAAACCCGGACGCGGTGCCGGGTGCGGACCTACTCTCAAGTTGTGCCAGGCGCGACCGGTCGGGTGCTTGTTGTGGACGACAACAAGGTGATCCGGCAGCTGATCAGGGTCAATCTCGAACTGGAGGGCTTCGAGGTCGTGACCGCGGCCGATGGTGCCGAATGCCTGGAGGTCGTCCACCACGTCCGGCCCGATGTCGTCACGCTCGATGTCGTGATGCCCCGGCTCGACGGGCTCCGCACCTCCGCACGGCTACGGTCCGATCCCCGTACGCGGCACCTCCCGCTGATGATCGTCAGTGCCTGTACCCAGTACGAGGTCGACAGCGGACTCGATGTCGGGGTCGACGCCTTCCTCGCCAAGCCCTTCGAGCCCGGCGAACTCATCGGCATCGTCCGGCAGTTGATGGAACGCGGACGCGCCCACGGCGGCCCCGACCCCGGCCCCGGCACCGGCCCCGACGAGCCCGCCCCCACCTGCGGCGGCTGCCACGACCACGGCGCCGGCGCCGACGAGACCCCCGAACGCGCCGGCCGCTCCTGACCCGGCCAGACCGACTGGATCGACCGGACCGGCCAGAACGATCAGATTCGCCGGACCGACCGGATTCACCCGGTCCATCAGCTCGGTCGTCCACCCCACCCCCACCCCGAAACCCGCTACCCACCCCACCCCCCTCCTCCCATACGCTGGTCCCGTGACCCCCGTCGACCTGTCCCGCACCGTGCTGCAAGCCGTGCGGCGTGCCGTGGACGGGGGGGAGCTGGCCGTTGCCGTGCCCGTACGGGTCGTGGTCGAGCGGACGCGGCCCGGGGGCAGCGGGGACTACGCGACCAATGTCGCCCTCCAGCTCGCCCGGCCCGCAGGTCGCCCCGCCCGCCAGGTCGCCGAGATCCTCCGGCACCGGCTCCTCGGCACCCCGGGACTCGCCGGGGTCGACATCACGGGCCCCGGATTCCTCAGCCTCACCCTCGACCGCGCGGCAACCACGGACCTCGTCGCCGAGATCCTCCGCGAGGGCACGCGGTACGGGTACGGGGACGTCCTCGCCGGTCAGGTCATCGCGCTCCACATCCCGCACGAGACCCGCGCCGAGGTCATCGCCGGCGCCCTGACCAGGATCATCGCCAGCCAGGGCGGCCAGGCCGAGATCCGCTACGAGCCCTCGCGCGCGGCACACGCGGCGTACGAGGGAACCCGGGCCCCCGGCACCGGCGCCCACACCCACGTAACCCTGCGCCCCACCCCCGAGCACCCCCCGGCACAGTCGACCCCGCACCCCGGCGACGACGCCCGCCTCTGGTCCCTGCTCCACCCCGCCCCGCACGACCGCACCCACCCCGTCGCGGACCTCCTCGTGCAGCGCGAGAGCAACCCCCTGTTCCGCGTCCGGTACGCCTACTCCCGTACCCGCGCCCTCACCCGAGAAGCCGCCCACCTCGGCTTCACCACCACCCCGGACACCGACGTCGCCCCCGGCACCCCGGGCACCGAATCAGTCACCCCGGACACCGCCGCCCCGGCCACCCGGCACTCGGGACCGCCCGCCACCCCGGGCACCGCCCCAGCCCCCGGCAACGAGCCGGCTCCCCTTGACCGAGCCACCGCCCCGGCCGCCCTCGCCCACGAAGCCGAGGCCCCCCCGGACACCGACGTCGCCCCCGCCACCCCGGGCACCGAATCAGTCACCCCGGACACAGACCCGGCCGCCACCCTGGGCACCGCTCCGGCCACCCGGCACCCGGGACCGCCCGCCACCCTCGGCACCCCGGGTACCCCGGGCACCGAATCAGTCACCCCGGATGCACGCCCGGCCGCCGCCACCCCCGGCACCGCCCCGGCCCCCGGAACCCCCGCCACCCACCTCCTCCAAACCCTCGCCGAGTACCCCCCCGCCCTCCAAGCCGCCGCGCGCCACCGCACCCCCGACCGTCTCGCCCGGCATCTCCTGCTCGTCGCCGATGCGTTTCTGGGGTTTTATTCCGGTGTGTCCGTGTTGCCTGTCGGGGACGAGAAACCCTTGGCCGCCCACCGTGACCGGCTCGCGCTTGCCGAAGCCGCCGGGGCGGTGCTCGCCGGTGGCCTCGATCTGCTCGGCATGCACGCACCCGAACATCTCTGAGAGAGCGCACGACATGAGCCGTTCCGCACACCCCGCCGGGCCCCGTCATGGGGATGTCCTGCCCGAGGGCCACTACAGCGCCCCGCCCGCCGATCTCAACGCCCTCGACCCCAAGGTCTGGGCGCAGACCGTCCGCCGTGACGGCGATGGTGTCGTCACCGTCGGCGGTGTCCAAGTCACCCGGCTCGCCGAGGAGTTCGGGACACCCGCCTACTTCCTCGACGAAGCGGACTTTCGCGCGCGGGCACGGGCCTGGCGTACCGCGTTCGGCACCGGTGCCGATGTCTTCTATGCCGGAAAGGCATTTCTCAGCCGCGCCGTTGTGCGGTGGCTGGATGAGGAAGGGCTCAATCTCGATGTGTGTTCCGGGGGAGAGTTGGCCACCGCTCTCGGTGCCGGAATGCCCGCCGAGCGCATCGCCTTTCACGGGAACAACAAGTCGCCCGAGGAAATCGAGCGGGCCGTCTCCAGTGGGGTCGGGCGCATCGTGCTCGATTCCTTTCAGGAGATCGTGCGGGTCGCGCATATCGCCGAGCGGCTCGGCAAGCGGCAGCGCGTACAGATCCGGGTGACCGTCGGCGTCGAGGCGCACACGCACGAGTTCATCGCCACCGCGCACGAGGACCAGAAGTTCGGGATCGCGCTGGCCGGCGGTCAGGCCGCCGAGGCCGTGCGGCGGGCCCTCAAGCTCGACGGGCTCGATGTCGTCGGGATCCACTCGCACATCGGCTCGCAGATCTTCGACATGGCCGGCTTCGAGGTGGCCGCCCGGCGCGTGGTCGGGCTGCTCGCCCAGATCCGCGACGAGCACGGCGTCGAACTCCCCGAGATCGACCTCGGCGGCGGCCTCGGCATCGCGTACACCTCGGACGACGACCCCCGCGAGCCGCACGAGATCGCCAAGGCGCTCGGCGAGATCGTCGGGAGGGAGTGCGAGGCCGCCGGGCTGCGGACGCCCCGGATTTCCGTCGAACCGGGGCGGGCTGTCGTCGGGCCCACCGCTTTCACCCTCTACGAAGTCGGGACCATCAAGGTCCTTGACGGGCTGCGGACCTACGTCTCCGTCGACGGCGGGATGTCGGACAACATCCGCACCGCGCTGTACGACGCGGAGTACAGCGTCGCCCTCGTCTCGCGCGCGTCCGACGCCGAGCCCATGCTCGTCCGCGTCGTCGGCAAGCACTGCGAGAGCGGCGACATCGTCGTACGGGACGCGTTCCTGCCCGCCGATCTGGCGCCCGGTGACCTCATCGCCGTGCCCGCGACGGGCGCGTACTGCCGGTCCATGGCGAGCAACTACAACCACGCGCTCCGCCCGCCCGTCGTCGCCGTACGGGACGGTGGGGCGCGCGAGATCGTGCGGCGTGAGACGGAGGAAGATCTCCTGCGTCTCGATGTCGGATAAATGAAATAGATATCTCAGGATCCGGACGGGGGATAGAAACTCCCGTCCGGTGAGTGAGACTGGTCCCACCGTAGAAGTACGAGAAGCGAGGTCGGATGATGCGTACGCGTCCGCTGAAAGTGGCGCTGCTGGGCTGTGGGGTAGTCGGCTCAGAGGTGGCGCGCATCATGACGACGCAGGCGGCCGACCTCGCCGCCCGTATCGGTGCCCCGGTGGAGCTGGCGGGGGTCGCGGTGCGCCGACCGTCGAAGGTGCGCGAAGGCGTCGACCCCGCGCTGATCACCACCGACGCGACCGCCCTCGTCAAACGCGGCGACATCGATGTGGTGGTCGAGGTCATCGGGGGGATCGAGCCTGCGCGGACCCTCATCACCACCGCTTTCGCTCATGGTGCCTCCGTCGTCTCCGCCAACAAGGCGCTCCTCGCGCAGGACGGCGCCGCGCTGCACGCCGCCGCCGAGGAACACGGGCGTGATCTGTACTACGAGGCCGCCGTCGCCGGTGCCATTCCGCTGATCCGGCCGCTGCGCGAATCCCTCGCCGGTGACAAGGTCAACCGTGTGCTCGGCATCGTGAACGGCACGACCAACTTCATCCTCGACAAGATGGACTCGACGGGCGCCGGCTACCAGGAGGCCCTGGACGAGGCCACCGCGCTCGGGTACGCGGAGGCCGACCCGACCGCCGACGTCGAGGGCTTCGACGCCGCCGCCAAGGCCGCCATCCTCGCCGGAATCGCCTTCCACACGCGCGTACGCCTCGACGACGTCTACCGCGAGGGCATGACCGAGGTCACCGCCGCCGACTTCGCGTCGGCCCGGCGCATGGGCTGCACCATCAAACTCCTCGCCATCTGCGAGCGGGCCGCCGACGGCGGCTCCGTCACCGCGCGCGTACATCCCGCGATGATCCCGCTCAGCCATCCGCTGGCCTCCGTGCGGGGCGCGTACAACGCCGTGTTCATCGAGGCCGACGCCGCCGGGCAGCTGATGTTCTACGGCCCCGGCGCCGGTGGCTCGCCCACCGCGTCCGCCGTACTCGGCGACCTCGTCGCGGTCTGCCGCAACAAGCTCGGCGAGGCAACCGGCCCCGGCGAGTCCGCGTACACCCGGCTGCCCGTCTCCTCTATGGGCGAGGTCGTCACGCGGTACCACATCAGCCTCGACGTGGCCGACAAGCCGGGCGTACTCGCCCAGGTCGCGACGGTCTTCGCCGAGCACGGCGTATCGATCGACACCGTGCGCCAGAAGGGTAAGGACGGGGAGGCGTCGCTCGTCGTCGTCACCCACCGCGCGCCCGACTCCGCCCTCGGCGGCACCGTCGAAGCGTTGCGCCGACTCGACACCGTGCGGGGTGTCGCCAGCATCATGCGGGTTGAAGGAGAGTAACCAGCAATGACCCACCAGTGGCGCGGAATCATCGAGGAGTACCGGGACCGGCTGCCGGTCACCGAAGGCACGCGGATCGTGACACTCCGCGAGGGCGGTACGCCGCTCGTGCCCGCGCAGGTGCTCTCCGAGCGCACCGGCTGTGAGGTCCACCTCAAGGTGGAGGGCGCCAACCCGACCGGGTCCTTCAAGGACCGCGGTATGACCATGGCCATCACGCGGGCCAAGGAGGAGGGCGCGCAGGCCGTCATCTGCGCCTCCACCGGCAACACCTCCGCGTCGGCCGCCGCCTACGCCGTGCGGGCCGGCATGGTCAGCGCCGTCCTGGTGCCCGAGGGCAAGATCGCGCTCGGCAAGATGGGTCAGGCGCTGGTGCACGGCGCCAAGATCCTCCAGGTGAGCGGCAACTTCGACGACTGCCTCACGCTGGCCCGCAGTCTGTCCGACAACTACCCGGTGGCGCTGGTCAATTCGGTCAACCCGGTACGGATCGAGGGCCAGAAGACGGCCGCGTTCGAGATCGTCGACGCGCTCGGCGACGCCCCCGACATCCATGTCCTGCCGGTCGGCAACGCGGGCAACATCACCGCGTACTGGAAGGGCTACCGCGAGTACGCGGCCGACGGCCCGGCGACCCGGACCCCCCGTATGTGGGGATTCCAGGCGTCCGGTTCGGCGCCCATCGTGCGCGGCGAGATCGTCAAGGACCCGTCGACCATCGCCACCGCGATCAGGATCGGCAACCCCGCGTCCTGGAAGCTCGCGCTGGCCGCCCAGGAGGAGTCGGGCGGCTTCATCGACGAGGTGACGGACCGTGAGATCCTGCGCGCCTACAAGCTGTTGGCGTCCCGCGAGGGTGTCTTCGTCGAGCCGGCGTCCGCCGCGTCCGTCGCCGGTCTGCTGAAGGCCGCCGAGCAGGGCAAGGTCGACCCGGGCCAGCGCATCGTCTGCACGGTGACCGGAAACGGCCTCAAGGACCCCGACTGGGCGGTCGCCGGAGCCCCGCAGCCGGTGACGGTGCCGGTCGACGCGGTGGTGGCGGCCGAGCGGTTGGGCCTCGCGTAGCCACGGAGTTGGTGCGACCCTTGGTGTAGGCCCTTTCTGTGAACCCTTGGTGGAAACCCTTGGCGGAAACCCTTGGTGGAAACCGGGTAAAGCAGGCAAAGGCTTACATCTCCGCACCGGGGGTGCACGGGGGGCTTACGACACGCATCGTGCGCCTCCTGTGCGCCCTATGTCGCCACAGAACCTTCCTTCGATAGGCTGTACCGAACCCGCCGCCGCATATGCCGCGGTGCCGCCGTGCTCGCGGCCTCCGGGTATTCCGTACGTGGTGCAAGTCTGAAGAAAAACCCGCAGCTCAAGGAGAGTCATCGAGCGATGGCCGGTCCCGCGTTCCGCGCCGCCGCCGTCCGAGTGCGCACCCCCGCCACCAGCGCCAACCTCGGACCGGGCTTCGACGCCCTCGGCCTGTCCCTGGGGCTGTACGACGACGTCGTCGTCCGGGTGGCCGACTCCGGACTGCACATCGACATCGCAGGCGAGGGTGGCGACACCCTCCCGCGCGACGAGAACCACCTGCTCGTACGATCCCTGCGCACCGCCTTCGACCTGCTCGGCGGACAGCCGCGCGGCCTGGAGGTCGTCTGCGCCAACCGCATCCCGCACGGCCGGGGCCTCGGCTCCTCGTCCGCCGCGATCTGCGCCGGAATCGTCGCCGCGCGCGCCGTGACCATAGGCGGCGACAGCAGGCTCGACGACAACGCCCTGCTGGAACTCGCCACCGAGATCGAGGGCCACCCCGACAATGTCGCCGCCTGCCTGCTCGGCGGTTTCACGCTCTCCTGGATGGAGGGCGGCGCGGCCCGCGCGATCAGGATGGAACCCGCCGATTCCATTGTTCCGGTGGTTTTCGTACCGGCCGGAGCCGTACTCACCGAAACCGCCCGCGGACTGCTGCCGCGCACCGTCCCGCATGTGGACGCCGCCGCCAACGCGGGCCGGGCCGCCCTGCTCGTCGAGGCCCTGACCAGGCGCCCCGAGCTGCTGCTGCCCGCCACCGAGGACCGACTGCACCAGGACTACCGCGCTCCGGCCATGCCGGAGAGCGCCGCCCTGGTGGAGCGGCTGCGCGCGGACGGTGTCCCCGCGGTGATCTCCGGCGCGGGCCCCACGGTCCTCGCCCTCGTCGACGACCACGCGGCCGACAAGGTCGCCCGACTGGCGGGCGAGGGGTGGGCGGCGAACCGGCTGGCCCTCGACGCCGCGGGTACGAGCGTGCTGCCGCTCGCACCCTTCAGCGTCCATTAGACGGCCACCAGACGGCCACTGGATATATGCGGTTGCCGGATTTCGAGAGGGGGAATGTTTGTTGGATCCGGTAGTGTTAACCTCAAGTCTGCACCCGACCCCACCATGGCGAGGTGCTTCGTGTCCCCGTCCGGGACAACCATCCTTCCGGGAGCCTCCCAAACCGTTTCTCATGTCGCATTGAGCGGTTTGTCGAGCACGCTCCGGAAGCGGCGTGACCGAGCCGCGTGACACAGAAACCCGTGGCACGGCTCCGGGAATCGCCATCACCAGATATGTCTTCCGCCGTTGGCGGACCACCGCCCCGGCGCGGTCCACACCAAAAGGACCGAAGCCGGACAGCACAACCGGTCGCCGAGCCAGACAGGCCGACGTCCGCTCCAGGGAAGGACCCTTCGTGAGCGACACCACCGATCTGATGGGCGTGACTGCCGACAGCACGGTCGATACCGCTGCCGCGCCCGCCACGGACGCCACTGCCGCGCCTGCCACCGGTGCTTCGGCCGGAACCCGGCGGCGCCGCGGAACCGGCCTCGACGGCATGGTGCTGGCCGAGCTGCAGCAGGTCGCATCGGGCCTCGGAATCAGGGGCACCGCGCGGATGCGCAAGAGCCAGCTGATCGAGGTCATCAAGGAGGCGCAGGCGGGCTCCGGTTCCGCCCCGGCGAAGAGTGCCGACGCCCCCGCCGAGGCCAAGCCCAAGCGCCGGGCCACCTCGAAGGCCCGTACCGGCGAGGACGCCGCCGCGACCGACAAGACCACGGGCACCAGGGCCGCCAGGGCCACCAAGACGGACAGCGCCCCGGTCGACGGCGCCGCCAAGTCCACCAAGACCGACAACGGCGCCGCCTCCTCCGAGGGCGCCGCCAAGGCCGTGGCCCAGCAGCAGATCGACATCCCCGGCCAGCCCGCCAGCGACGACGCCCCCGCGGGCGAGCGCCGCCGGCGCCGTGCCACCGCCGACGCGGGCAGCCCCGAGACGGTGACCGCCGACGCGAAGGACGCCGCACGCGGCGACTCCGACGGCAGGGGCGACGGGTCCGACGGCAACGCGGAGGGCCGCCGGGACCGTCGTGAGCGCCGGGACCGTGGCGAGCGCGGAGACCGGGGCGAGCGCGGGGACCGCGGCCGTGACCGGGACCGCCGGGGCAAGGGCGACGACCAGCAGAGCCAGCAGGGCGGCGGCAGCCAGCAGCAGCGCCAGCAGCAGGGCGGCGGCCGTCAGGACCGCAACACCGGCCCCCAGGACGACTTCGACGACGAGAACCGTCGCGGCCGTCGCGGGCGCTACCGGGACCGGCGCGGTCGGCGCGGCCGTGAGGACATCAACGAGCCGCAGGTCACCGACGACGACGTCCTGATCCCCGTCGCCGGCATCCTGGACATCCTCGACAACTACGCGTTCATCCGGACCTCGGGCTACCTCCCGGGCCCCAACGACGTGTACGTGTCCCTCGCCCAGGTCCGTAAGAACGGCCTGCGCAAGGGCGACCACGTCACCGGCGCGGTCCGTCAGCCCAAGGAAGGCGAGCGGCGCGAGAAGTTCAACGCGCTCGTCCGCCTGGACTCCGCGAACGGCATGGCGGCCGAATCGGGCCGCGGGCGGCCGGAGTTCAACAAGCTGACGCCGCTCTACCCGCAGGACCGGCTCCGTCTGGAGACCGACTCGGGCGTGCTGATGACGCGGATCATCGACCTCGTGTCGCCGATCGGCAAGGGCCAGCGCGGACTGATCGTGGCCCCGCCGAAGACCGGTAAGACCATGATCATGCAGGCCGTGGCCAACGCGATCACGACCAACAACCCCGAGTGCCACCTGATGGTCGTCCTCGTCGACGAGCGTCCTGAAGAGGTCACCGACATGCAGCGGTCGGTGAAGGGCGAGGTCATCTCCTCGACCTTCGACCGTCCCGCCGAGGACCACACCACGGTCGCCGAACTGGCCATCGAGCGGGCCAAGCGCCTGGTCGAGCTGGGTCACGACGTGGTCGTCCTGCTGGACTCCATCACCCGTCTGGGCCGCGCCTACAACCTGGCGGCGCCCGCCTCCGGACGCATCCTGTCCGGTGGTGTCGACTCGACCGCGCTGTACCCGCCGAAGCGCTTCTTCGGTGCCGCGCGCAACATCGAGGACGGCGGCTCGCTGACCATCCTGGCCACCGCGCTCGTCGAGACCGGCTCGCGCATGGACGAGGTGATCTTCGAGGAGTTCAAGGGCACCGGCAACATGGAGCTGAAGCTCGACCGGAAGCTCGCCGACAAGCGCATCTTCCCGGCGGTGGACGTGGACGCGTCCGGCACCCGTAAGGAAGAGATCCTGCTCCGCGGCGACGAGCTGGGCATCGTCTGGAAGCTGCGCCGGGTGCTGCACGCGCTCGACCAGCAGCAGGCGATCGAGCTGCTCCTGGACAAGATGAAGCAGACCAAGTCCAACGCCGAGTTCCTGCTCCAGATCCAGAAGACGACGCCGATGCCGGGCAACGGCAACGACTGACGCTTCGCGGTATCCGGCGGTACGTCCCAGGGCCGCCCCCGCTCACTTCGGTGACGGGGGCGGCCCTGTGCCGTGCGCGGTCGTCAGGGGGCGGGCAGCGGGGCCGGGGCAGTAGGGCCGGGTCAGTGGGGCCGGGAAGTGGGGCTGCGCGGTGGGGTGTCGGTGTCGGGTTGTACGATCGCGGCTCTTCGAACACACCATGGACGTGGGGGGAATTACATGCGAACGACTCCATCCGGAGGCCGGCACAGACGCCGGTTCAACCGGATCGTCCCGGCGGCGGCTGCCGTCCTCGCGCTGATCGGTGGCGGCTTCTTCGCCGTCACCTCGTACGCCGGCGAGACGGACGCGGACACGCCCACCGGCGAGGTCGTCAAGGCCCCGCCCGGCGCGACCACCGCCACCTCCACCGAGGGCCCCAGCGCCTCACCGCGCATCATCGGCGGCTCCAACAGCGCCGCATCCTGGATGGTCCAACTCGTCTACGACGACCCGCAGTACGGCGCCTACTTCGTCTGCGGCGGCACCCTGGTCGCACCCAACAAGGTCCTCACCGCCGCGCACTGCCTGCACGACGAGTACGGCAACCGGCAGGACTGGGGCAAGAACGGCCGCGTCGCCGTCGGCACCAGCGTCAGCGTGACCAAGCCGAACTCCGCGACGTACGTCGACGTCACCCGCAGCTGGGTCCGCGACGGGTACAACCCGGACACCTTCACCAACGACATCGCGCTGCTGACCCTCGCCAAGCCCGTCGCGCAGACCACGCTGGAACTGGCCCGGCCCACCGACAGCGCGCTGTACGCGGCCGGCACCAAGGCCACCGCCTACGGCTGGGGTCTGACCAGCTCGGACCAGGACACCGCCGAGATAGCGGCCCAGCTCCAGAAGGTGACGCTGCCGCTGAACTCGGACGCCGCCTGCGCCGAGAACCTGGACCCCTTCTTCACGGCCGACGGCTCCATGATCTGCGCCGGCCAGCTCGGCACCGGCGACGACAGCACCGGCAAGACGACCTGCCCCGGCGACTCCGGCGGCCCGCTCGTCGTCAACAACAAGGTCGTCGGCGTGGTGTCCTGGGGCATCAGCATGGGCAACCAGGTGTGCAACGTCTCGGGCACCTACGAGGCGTTCACGAAGGTCTCCACCTACGAGTCCAAGGTCCGCCCCCGGATCGACGACACCGACCTCAGCCGCAACGGCAAGGCCGACCTCTTCGTCCGCGCGGCCTCCGGCGGCAAGGGATACGTCAAGGAGTCGACCGGTAACGGATTCGCCGCCCGCAAGTCGATGACGGGCTCCTGGAGCGCGTACAACCTCGTACTCCAGACGGATCTCAACCGTGACGGGTACCAGGACTTCATCATCCGGCGGAAGTCCGACGGCGCCGTCTTCTGGCGGCACCGCACCGCGTCGAGCGCGACGTACAAGGACACGAAGATCGCGAGCGACTGGAGGACGCGGAAGTTCATCGTCGCGCCCGGTGATGTCACCGGAGACCGCTTCCCCGATCTGCTCTCGGTGACCTCCGGCGGCACGCTCTACGTCTACCCGGGCAACGGCGACGGCACCTTCGGCGCCCGCGTCACCGCCGGAAAGGGCTACCAGGTCTACAACTCGCTGCGCGGCCATGGCGACTTCACAGGCGACGGCCGCACCGACCTGATCGCCCGGGGCAGCGGCGGCAAGGTCTACCTCCTCAAGGGCACCGGCAAGGCGTCCGCACCCTTCGACAAGGGCCTCCAGGTCCGCACCTGGGACGGGTACAACGCGTTCGCGGCACCGGGTGACGTCACCGGCGACGGCAAGGCCGACTTCGTGGCCCGCACCCCCGGCGGCACGCTGTATCTCTACCCGGGCACAGGAAAGGCGTCCGGAGAGATCTTCGCCACACGCATAAAGATCGGTACCGGCTACCAGCAGTACAACATCTTCGGCTGAAACCGCAGGTGAGGGCGGATGCCCTCGCTCCACGTGGCGACGCGCTGTGACCATCCTTTCACAGGATGGTCACAGCGCGTTATGGAACGCTGCTGGGCGGCCGTGCGTCTGACCCAAGGACGAACCACTGTCCGGAAGCGATGTCGCACCGCAAGCCCGACCCTGAAGGCAGGGAGAGCCGACCGCACGAGGACCGAGGAGCCCATGTCGGAGTCCGACGAGACCAAGCCCGGCACCACACCCGATCCCGCACCCCGGGGCAGGGGGAGGCGTCGCAAGCCGCGCAGCAAGCGCCGTAAGGCCCTGCTGATCACGGCCTGGACCGCGGCGGCGCTCATCGTCGTCGGCGGCTCAGGGCTCGGGTACGTGTACTTCAAGCTCAACGGCAACATCAAGGGCATCGACATCAACGCCGCCCTGGGCACCAACCGGCCGAAGAACGTGAACAACGGCTCCATGGACATCCTCGTCCTCGGCTCCGACTCCCGTTCCGGCGCCAACGCCGAGTACGGCGGGGACACGGGCGGCGCACGCTCCGACACCGCGATGGTCATCCACGTCTACAAGGGCCACAAGAAGGCCAGCGTCGTCTCCATACCCCGCGACACCCTCATCACCCGGCCGGACTGCACGGACGACAAGGGCAAGACCGTGCCGGGCGGCACCCGCGAGATGTTCAACACGGCGTACGAGGTCGGCGGCCCCGCCTGCGCGGTCAAGACCGTCGAGGAGATGTCCGGCATCCGCATGGACCACTACATCGAGGTCGACTTCACGGGCTTCAAGAAGCTCATCGACACCCTCGGTGGCGTACCCATCACCACAAGTCAGGCCATCAACGACCCCAAGAGCCACCTCGACCTGAAGCCCGGCACCCACACGCTCAACGGCGAGGAGTCCCTCGGCCTGGTCCGCACCCGCCACGGCGTGGGCGACGGCAGCGACCTCGGCCGTATCCAGCTCCAGCAGGCGTTCATCAAGGCCCTCATGAAGCAGATCAAGGACGTCGGCGTCTTCACCGACCCCAAGAAGCTCTACGACCTCGCCGACACCGCCACCAGCACCGTCACCACCGACTCCGACCTCGACTCGGTCAAGCAGCTCGCGGGCTTCGCCGGCGGCCTGTCGAAGATCGAATCCCAGGACATGACCATGGTCACGCTCCCCGTGCGGTACGACACGGTGGACCCCAATCGCGTCGTGCCCATGGAGCAGCAGGACGCGCAGGTCTGGAACGCCCTCAAGGCCGACCAGCCCATCCCGCCCTCCGCCACGAAGGACTCCGCGGGCGACAAGGGCAACGCGAGCCAGGTGGTGACCGGAGCCTGACGGCGCGCACCGGCGCACACGGGAATACAATCGCCCGCCCCCCGGTTTTGGGGGATACGGCCAGTCCTGGCAGACTGGTACGTCGGCCCCGGTTCACGTCCCGCATCCCGCGATGACGACCCGGTGCCCTCCCGAACCTAGGAGACACCCTTGAAGCGCGACATCCACCCCGAGTACGTCGAGACGCAGGTCAGCTGCACCTGTGGCGCCTCGTTCACCACCCGCAGCACGATCCAGGCCGGCACCGTCCGCGCCGAGGTCTGCTCCGAGTGCCACCCGTTCTACACGGGCAAGCAGAAGATCCTCGACACCGGTGGCCGCGTGGCCCGCTTCGAGGCCCGCTTCGGCAAGGCTGCTGCCGGCTCCAAGAAGTAGCGAGCCCCTGCGCCGGTCCTCGGCCGCCCTCACCGGGCGGACCGGGACCGGCGTTTTTGGTCGCTCCCCCCGCACCCCGGGGGCCCGGGGCACCCCCCTGTACCGCACCAGCCCTTTCGTACGCAGATCAGGAGCCCGGAGATGTTCGAGGCGGTCGAGGAACTCATCGGCGAACACGCCGACCTGGAGAAAAGGCTCGCCGACCCCGCGGTCCACGCCGACCAGGCCAACGCCCGCAAGCTGAACAAGCGCTATGCGGAGCTGACCCCGATCGTCACCGCGTACCGCTCCTGGAAGCGGACCGGCGACGACATCGGGACGGCCCGCGAGTTCGCCGCGGACGACCCGGACTTCGTCGCCGAGGTCAAGGACCTGGAGCGGCAGCGCGACGACCTCACCGAGAAGCTGCGGCTGCTGCTCGTCCCGCGCGACCCCAGCGACGACAAGGACGTCATCCTGGAGGTCAAGGCGGGCGCGGGCGGCGACGAGTCGGCGCTGTTCGCGGGCGACCTGCTGCGCATGTATCTGCGGTACGCCGAGCGCGTCGGCTGGAAGACCGAGATCATCGACGCCACCGAGTCCGAGCTGGGCGGCTACAAGGACGTCCAGGTCGCCGTGAAGACCAAGGGCGGCCAGGGTGCCACCGAGCCGGGACAGGGCGTCTGGGCCCGCCTGAAGTACGAGGGCGGGGTACACCGGGTGCAGCGCGTGCCGGCGACCGAGTCCCAGGGCCGTATCCACACCTCCGCGGCCGGCGTCCTGGTGACCCCGGAGGCCGAGGAGATCGACGTCGAGATCAACCCCAACGATCTGCGGATCGACGTCTACCGGTCGTCGGGGCCCGGCGGGCAGTCCGTCAACACCACGGACTCCGCCGTACGCATCACGCACATGCCCACCGGAGTCGTCGCTTCCTGCCAGAACGAGAAGAGCCAGTTGCAGAACAAGGAGCAGGCGATGCGTATCCTGCGCTCCAGGCTCCTCGCGGCGGCCCAGGAAGAGGCGGAGAAGGAGGCGGCGGACGCCCGGCGCAGCCAGGTCCGCACAGTCGACCGATCCGAGAAGATCCGTACATACAACTTCCCGGAGAACCGCATCTCGGACCACCGCGTCGGATTCAAGGCGTACAACTTGGACCAGGTGCTCGACGGTGAGCTCGACGCGGTGATCCAGGCTTGCGTGGACGCGGATTCCGCGGCCAAGCTCGCCGCGGCTTAGCTTCGCTGGACGGGTGGTCGGTCGGCTGCGGGTCCGCTGTGGCTGATCGCGCCCACGCGGCGGAGCCGCACATGTAACAGCCCCGCGCCCCTTACGGGGCGCAACCCCCGCCCCTGCGGGGCGCAATACACGACAACAGAAACCAGCTCTGCCCCGGAGGACCAGGCGTGCAGCAACATTTTGGGGGGCGACCCCCGAACCCCCGCAGCGTGCTGCTCGCTGAAGTGGCCCAGGCCACCCAGCGACTGGCCGACGCAGGCGTGCCCTCGCCGCGCAACGACGCCGAGGAACTCGCCGCGTTCGTGCACGGCGTCAAGCGGGGCGAGCTGCACACCGTCAAGGACGTGGATTTCGACGCCCGTTACTGGGAGACCATCGCCCGCCGTGAGGCCCGCGAACCGCTCCAGCACATCACCGGGCGCGCGTTCTTCCGGTATCTGGAACTCCAGGTCGGGCCCGGTGTGTTCGTGCCCCGCCCGGAGACCGAGTCGGTCGTCGGGTGGGCCATAGACGCCGTACGCGCCATGGACGTCGTGGAACCGCTCATCGTGGACCTGTGCAGCGGCTCCGGCGCCATCGCGCTCGCCATGGCCCAGGAGGTGCCCCGCTCCCGGGTGCACGCCGTCGAGCTGTCCGAGGACGCGCTCGTGTGGACCCGTAAGAACGCCGAGGGCTCCCGGGTCACCGTGCACCAGGGCGACGCGCTCAGCGCCCTGCCCGAACTCAGCGGCCAGGTCGACCTGGTGATCTCCAACCCGCCGTACATCCCGCTCACCGAGTGGGAGTACGTCGCACCCGAGGCCCGCGACCACGATCCCGAACTCGCCCTGTTCTCCGGCGAGGACGGCCTCGACACCATCCGCGGACTCGAACGCACCGCACACCGTCTGCTCCGCCCCGGTGGCATCGTCGTCGTCGAACACGCCGACACCCAGGGCGGTCAGGTGCCGTGGATCTTCAACGAGGAGGCGGGCTGGGCCGACGCGGCCGATCATCCCGACCTCAACAAGCGGCCCCGCTTCGCGACCGCGCGCAAGGCGCTCCCGTGACGCCCCCGCCGCCCACCCCGACCCCGTACGCGCACGAGGAGGACCGCTAGATGGCACGGCGATACGACACCAACGACGCGACGGACCGCACCACGGGTCTGCGCGAGGCCGCGTCCGCCGTCCGCCGCGGCGAACTGGTCGTGCTGCCCACGGACACCGTCTACGGCATCGGGGCCGACGCGTTCAGCTCCGAGGCCGTCGCGGACCTCCTGGACGCCAAGGGCCGGGGCCGCAGCATGCCCACGCCCGTCCTCATCGGCTCCCCGAACACGCTGCACGGACTGGTCACCGACTTCTCCGAGATGGCCTGGGAACTCGTCGACGCGTTCTGGCCCGGCGCCCTCACCCTCGTCGCCCGGCACCAGCCGTCCCTCCAGTGGGACCTCGGCGACACCCGCGGCACCGTCGCCATCCGGATGCCGCTGCACCCCGTCGCCATCGAACTCCTCACCGAGGTCGGCCCGATGGCCGTCTCGTCGGCGAACCTCACCGGGCACCCGTCGCCCGAGGACTGCGACGCCGCGCAGGGCATGCTCGGCGACTCGGTCTCCGTGTACCTGGACGGCGGGCCGACGCCGGGGATCGTGCCCTCGTCCATCGTCGACGTCACCCGCAAGGTGCCGGTGCTGCTGCGTGCCGGGGCACTCGACGCGGACGAGCTGCGCAAGGTGGTACCCGACCTTGAGGTGGCCAATTGACGGCGCCCCAGGGGCGTGGCATAGGCACCGGGGGCAGTAGGTACACCGAGTACACCGGGCACGGAAACATCTTCCGCATCCTCCACGTCAGCACCGGCAATGTGTGCCGCTCACCGATCACCGAGCGGCTGACCCGGCATGCCCTGGCGGACCGGCTCGGCGATCCGCTGGGCGGTGGCGTCGTCGTGGAGAGCGCCGGGACCTGGGGGCACGAGGGGGCGCCCATGGAGGCCAACGCGGAGGCAGTCCTCGCGGACTTCGGCGCGGATGCCGCCGGGTTCGTGGGGCGGGAGCTGCTGGACGAGCATGTGATCCGGGCGGACCTCGTACTGACCGCGACCCGGGACCACCGGGCGCAGGTCATCTCCATGGGGCATTCGGCCGGGCTGCGGACGTTCACGCTCAAGGAGTTCACGCGGCTGGTCCGGGCCATAGATCCCGCGACCCTGCCCGATCCGCTGGGGGACGGGGTGGTGGAGCGGGCGCGGGCGTTGGTGCGGGCCGCCGCGGCGCTGCGCGGATGGTTGCTCGCGCCCAGTGTCGAGGCGGACGAGGTGTACGACCCGTACGGGGCGCCGCTGCCGTTCTTCCGGTCCGTGGGGGACGAGATCCATGAGGCCCTGGACCCTGTGGTGACCGCGCTGACCGGGGCGCCCGCGCGTACGTAGCCTTCACCTGCTCACAGCGGGTGGGGGCGGTGGTGCGGGCGGTTGTGCGGGCGGAGGCGGGGGGCGGTGATACGGGCGGTGATGCGGGCATATCGGGATACATTGGGTGATATGAACGTGGTGCTGCGGGGTGATCCCGAGATGGCCGCGGTTCTTGCCGGTGACCCCGAGATGGCCGCTGTTCTCGCCGGTGAGGCCGAGCGGCAGGCGACCTGTCTTCAGCTGATCGCCGCGGAGAACTTCACCTCGCCCGCCGTGCTCGCCGCCCTCGGCTCCCCGCTGGCCAACAAGTACGCCGAGGGCTATCCCGGCGCCCGGCACCACGGTGGCTGCGAGATCGTCGACGTCGCCGAGCGGATCGCCGTGGACCGCGCCAAGGCACTGTTCGGCGCCGACCACGCGAACGTCCAGTCGCACTCCGGATCGTCCGCCGTCCTCGCGGCCTACGCGGCACTGCTGCGCCCCGGGGACACCGTCCTCGCGATGGGCCTGCCGTACGGCGGTCACCTCACCCATGGCTCGCCCGCGAACTTCTCCGGCCGCTGGTTCGACTTCGTCGGCTACGGCGTCGATCCGGAGACGGGACTCATCGACTACGACGAGGTACGCGCGCTGGCCCGCGCCCGCCGCCCGAAGGCCGTGGTGTGCGGATCCATCGCCTACCCCCGGCACATCGACTACGCGGCCTTCCGCGCCGTCGCCGACGAGGCGGGCGCTCATCTGATCGCGGACGCCGCCCACCCCATCGGCCTGGTCGCCGGGGGAGCGGCGCCCAATCCGGTGCCGTACGCCGATGTCGTCTGCGCGACCACGCACAAGGTGCTGCGCGGGCCGCGCGGCGGGATGCTGCTGTGCCGGGCGGAGCTGGCGGAACGGGTCGACCGGGCCGTGTTCCCGTTCACCCAGGGTGGCGCGCAGATGCACACCATCGCCGCGAAGGCCGTCGCGTTCGGTGAGGCGGCGACCCCCGCCTTCGCGGCGTACGCGCATCAGGTGGTCGCCAACGCGCGGGTGCTCGCCGCGGGCCTGGCCACCGAGGGCCTGGAGGTGATCACGGGCGGCACGGACACTCATCTGCTGACCGTGGACCCGGCGCCGCTCGGTGTGGACGGCAGGGCGGCGCGTGAGCGCCTCGCCGCCGCCGGGTTCGTCCTGGACACCTGCGGGCTTCCGCTCGGCACCCCGGGCCCCGGCGCACCCCGTGGTCTGCGGCTCGGCACCGCCGCCGTCACCACGCAGGGCATGGGCGAGGCGGAGATGGCCCGGATCGCGGTGCTGCTCGCGGCGGTGCTGCGGGAGGAGACCGACAGCACGGCCGCACGGTCCGAAGTGCGGGATCTCACGGTGAGATTTCCCCCGTATCCCGCATAAGACGGGTCCGCCGCGCGAAGCCTGACAGCTTCCCGTGCAACCATGCTCGCTACCCGGAAGTCCCCAACCATATGCACGCGAAGCTAGGCTGTGGGGCTGAGATGGCCGGCGAGACTTGTGGGGAAGCCCGTGCGTGAATATCTGCTGACGCTCTGCGTCACGGCCGCGGTGACCTATCTGCTGACCGGGCCGGTGCGGAAGTTCGCGATCGTGGCCGGCGCGATGCCCGAGATCAGAGCACGTGACGTGCACCGGGAACCGACACCGCGGCTCGGCGGCATCGCCATGTTCTTCGGGCTGTGCGCGGGGCTTCTGGTCGCCGACCACCTGACCAACCTCAACGAGGTCTTCGAGACGTCGAACGAACCCCGGGCGCTGCTCTCCGGGGCCGCCCTGATCTGGCTGATCGGGGTGCTCGACGACAAGTTCGAGATCGACGCGCTGATCAAGCTCGGCGGCCAGATGATCGCCGCGGGCGTCATGGTCATGCAGGGACTGACGATCCTGTGGCTGCCCATCCCCGGTGTCGGCATGGTGGCACTGACCTCCTGGCAGGGCACCCTGCTCACGGTCGCGCTCGTGGTGATCACCATCAACGCCGTGAACTTCGTGGACGGCCTCGACGGCCTCGCCGCCGGCATGGTGTGCATCGCCTCGACGGCGTTCTTCATGTACGCCTACCGCATCTGGTACGGCTACGGCCTGGAGGCCGCCGCCCCCGCGACCCTCTTCTCGGCGATCCTGATGGGCATGTGCCTGGGGTTCCTGCCGCACAACATGCATCCCGCGCGGATCTTCATGGGCGACTCGGGCTCCATGCTCATCGGTCTGGTCCTGGCCGCCGGCGCCATCTCGATCACCGGCCAGGTCGACCCCGACGCGATGTCGCTGTTCGCCGGATCGGTGCGTGAGGGTGTGCACCAGACGGTGCCCGTCTACATCCCGCTGATCCTGCCGCTGACGATCATCGCGGTCCCGGCTGCCGACCTGATCCTGGCGATCGTGCGGCGCACCTGGCGCGGTCAGTCGCCGTTCGCGGCGGACCGGGGCCACCTCCACCACCGGCTCCTGGAGATCGGCCACTCGCACAGCCGGGCCGTCCTGATCATGTACTTCTGGTCGGCGCTGATCGCCTTCGGCGCCCTCGCCTACTCGGTGAACTCGGCGTCCATGTGGATCGTGCTCGCCGTCGTCGCGCTCAGCGCGGTCGGCCTGGTGCTGCTCCTGCTGCCCCGCTTCACCCCGCGCGCCCCCCGCTGGGCTGATCGTTTGGTGCCGCCGCGGTACCGCAGGCGCGGCGATCTGGAGCCCGAACTCGCCCCCGCCGAAGGGGAGTCGGACCAGGAGACCGCCGAGCGGCACACACCCGTCACGGCGGCCGTCGGCGCCGCGGTCTCCAACGGAGTCGGTGCGGTGAACGGTTCGGGTACGAACGGCACCCCGTCGGTGAACGGTTCGGTGAACGGGGTCCGGGCGAACGGCGTCAACGGCGCTACCGCGATCGGCTCCCGTTCGCGGTAGAAACGGCTCCATTACCAGACAAGTTGGCCCCCGTTCTGCACAGACGGGCGCGTTAACTCTCACGTGTGACAGTCAGCACACTACAGAGGTAAAGACCTCATCAAATAGTTTGTGATACCGTTCACGAGATCCCGGGACAGAGCCGAAGGACCCTAGTGCGACGGTCCGTTGGCCCGAGGACGACTCACTTTCCGGGTTTACGCTCGTCCATGACGACACCCTGCCCCCATCCAGTAAGCGGAGCTGCCGCCATGCCGTCCAATGACGCCCGGACCCTTCTTCAGGCCGCTGTGCCCACAGCCGCTGCCGGCGCACTAGCCGCCGTCATCAGCGCCGTGGTCGCCGGCGGTAAAGGAGCGCTCGGAGCTGTCGTCGCGACGGTGATCGTGATTCTGTTCATGGGCATCGGACTTGTCGTCCTTGAACGGACCGCCAAGAACTTCCCGCACCTTTTCCAAGCCATGGGTCTGATGCTCTACGCCACTCAGATCCTGCTGCTTTTCGTCTTCGTCGCGATCTTCAAGAACACCACGCTGTTCAACGCCAGGGCCTTCGCGATCACTCTGGTCGCCGTGACCCTCGCCTGGATCGCGTCCCAGACCCGTGCCCATCTCAAGGCCAAGATCCTCTACGTCGAACCCGACTCGGTGAAGGGTGACCGGGCCGAGAAGACGGGGTCCACGTCGTGAGAGGTAGGGCCGGGATAAGGGCACGGTCGGGACCCTGCTATCGTCCGGTTCCAACTGCGGCACTGCGGGCGCGGGCATCCGAGCTGACGCCTGCCCCAGCGCGAGGCTTGATGCCCAGCAGCCGCCCTCACATCCGTAACACCAGTCCAGTGCCGAACCGCGGCTGCGCGCCGCGCCGACACAACGAGGTTGCCGTACCCATGCGCCACGCTGAAGGAGCCCGCGGTGAGTGCTGACCCGACGCAGGTGCTCGCCTTCGAGACCGACTGCCACATCTTCGACGGCTGTGGCTTCCCGGCTCCCGGCCTGCATTCGTTCCTGTTCGAGCCCCTGGGGGGTGACGCGAACAGCAACGTGTACTTCAACAAGCCGATGCTCCTCGCGCTGCTCGGCTCGATCATCATCGTCGGCTTCTTCTGGGCTGCTTTCCGCAAGCCCAAGGTCGTTCCCGGCAAGCTCCAGATGGTCGCCGAGGCGGGCTACGACTTCGTCCGGCGCGGCATCGTCTACGAGACGATCGGCAGGAAGGAAGGCGAGAAGTACGTCCCGCTCGTCGTCGCCCTGTTCTTCTTCGTCTGGATGATGAACGTCTGGTCGATCATCCCGGTGGCACAGTTCCCGGTGACTTCGATCATCGCGTACCCCGCGGTCCTGGCCGGCATCGTCTACATCCTCTGGGTCTCGCTGACCTTCAAGCGCCAGGGCTTCGTCGGCGCCTGGAAGAACATCAGCGGCTACGACAAGACGCTCGGCGCGGTCCTCCCGCTGTCGATGACGATCGAGGTGTTCTCGAACCTCCTCGTGCGGCCCTTCACTCACGCCGTGCGACTCTTCGCGAACATGTTCGCCGGTCACACCCTGCTGCTGCTCTTCACGATCGCCAGTTGGTACATGCTGAACGGGATCGGCATCGCGTACGCCGGTGTCTCGTTCGTGATGGTCATCGTGATGACGGTGTTCGAACTCTTCATCCAGGCCGTGCAGGCATATGTCTTCGTCCTGCTGACCTGTAGCTACATCCAGGGCGCGCTCGCCGAGCACCACTGAGCGACCCGCACCGTCAAGACATCCGGTGGCCAACCCCCACCGGCTCATTGAAAGAGAAGGAAGAACCGGCATGTCCGCTCTCCAGACCCTTGCCGCCGGCGTCGAGATCAAGGGCAACCTCGGATCCATCGGTTACGGCCTCGCCGCGATCGGCCCGGGCGTCGGCATCGGCATCATCTTCGGTAACGGCACCCAGGCGCTCGCCCGCCAGCCCGAAGCGGCCGGCCTGATCCGCGCCAACCAGATCCTCGGCTTCGCCTTCTGTGAGGCGCTCGCTCTGATCGGTCTGGTCATGCCGTTCGTCTACCCGACCGCCTGACCGGATCCGTCGGACCGCCCCTTTCGACGAAAGGCACTGATATGAGCCCCCTGGTTCAGCTGGCGGCTGAGACCGAGAACCCTCTCATCCCGCCGATTCCCGAGCTCGTCATCGGCCTGATCGCCTTCGTCATCGTCTTCGGCTTCCTCGCCAAGAAGCTCCTCCCGAACATCAACAAGGTTCTGGACGAGCGTCGCGAGGCCATCGAGGGCGGGATGGAGAAGGCCGAGGAAGCCAAGACCGAGGCCCAGAGCGTGCTTGAGCAGTACAAGGCTCAGCTCGCCGAGGCCCGCCACGAGGCCGCGCGTCTGCGTCAGGACGCGCAGGAGCAGGGCGCCGCGCTCATCGCCGAGATGCGCGCGGAAGGCCAGCGGCAGCGCGACGAGATCGTCTCCGCCGGTCACACCCAGATCGAGGCCGACCGCAAGGCCGCGGCTCAGGCGCTGCGCCAGGACGTGGGCCAGCTGGCCACCGAACTGGCCGGCAAGCTCGTCGGCGAGTCCCTGGAGGACCACGCCCGGCAGAGCCGCACCATCGACCGGTTCCTCGATGAACTCGACGTGAAGGCCGAGGCGGCCCGGTGACGTCGGACACATCGGTACGCGGCGCGAGCCGCGAGGCCCAGGCGGCGGCGAAGGAGCGTCTCGACGCGCTCACGGACAGCACGTCCGTGGACACCGCGACGCTGGCCGACGAACTGGCCTCCGTCACCGCACTGCTGGGCCGCGAGGTGTCCCTGCGTCGGGTCCTGACCGACCCGGCGCAGTCCGGCGACGCCAAGGCGGACCTCGCGGGCCGGCTGCTCGGCGGACAGGTGGGCGGCCCGGCCGTCGACCTGGTCTCCGGCATGGTCCGCTCCCGCTGGTCGCGTTCGCGTGACCTCGTGGACACCCTGGAAGAGCTGGCGACCGTCGCCGACCTCACCTCGGCACAGCAGGCGGGCAAGCTCGACGACGTCGAGGACGAACTGTTCCGCTTCGGCAGGATCGTCACGTCGGACACCGGGCTGCGCGCCGCGCTCACCGATCGCGCCGCGACCACCGCCGCCAAGAGCGACCTGCTGAGCGCCCTGCTCGGCGGCCGTGCCCAGGACGTGACCACCCGGCTCGTCGTCCGCCTCGTGACCCAGCCCCGAGGACGTAGCCTGGAGGGGGGACTGGAGTCCCTGTCCAAGCTCGCCGCGGAGCGCCGCGACCGGATGGTCGCCGTCGTCACCTCGGCCGTACCGCTGAGTGATCAGCAGAAGCAGCGTCTGGGCGCCGCCCTGGCGAAGCTCTACGGCCGGTCCATGCACCTCAACCTCGACGTGGACCCCGAGGTCCTCGGCGGGATCCGGGTGCAGGTCGGCGACGAGATCATCAACGGCAGCATCGCGGACCGGATCGAGGACGCGGGCCGCCGGCTGGCCGGCTGAGCAACTCGACCGGCCAAGCAACTCAATACGTACGACCGACGGCCCTGGTTGGGCCGTACAAGAAGATTTCTGGGGGCTGACCCCAGACCCCCAAAGAAACTTCGGGCCCAACAAGGAGAGCAGGGAACCCAGATGGCGGAGCTCACGATCCGGCCGGAGGAGATCCGGGATGCGCTGGAGAACTTTGTCCAGTCGTACAAGCCGGACGCGGCCTCGCGCGAGGAGGTCGGTACGGTCACCCTTGCCGGCGACGGCATCGCGAAGGTCGAGGGCCTTCCCTCGGCCATGGCCAACGAACTGCTGAAGTTCGAGGACGGCACCCTCGGCCTCGCGCTCAACCTCGAAGAGCGCGAGATCGGTGCCATCGTCCTCGGCGAGTTCAGCGGCATCGAGGAGGGCCAGCCGGTCACCCGTACCGGAGAGGTCCTCTCCGTCGCGGTGGGCGACGGGTACCTCGGTCGCGTCGTCGACCCGCTCGGCACCCCGATCGACGGCCTCGGCGAGATCGAGACCACCGGCCGCCGCGCCCTTGAACTGCAGGCCCCCACGGTCATGCAGCGCAAGTCCGTGCACGAGCCCATGGAAACCGGCTACAAGGCCGTCGACGCGATGACCCCGATCGGCCGTGGCCAGCGCCAGCTGATCATCGGTGACCGCCAGACCGGCAAGACCGCCCTGGCCGTCGACACGATCATCAACCAGCGCGACAACTGGCGCTCGGGCGACGTGAACAAGCAGGTCCGCTGCATCTACGTCGCCATCGGCCAGAAGGGCTCCACCATCGCGTCCGTACGCGGCGCCCTGGAAGAGGCCGGCGCGCTGGAGTACACGACCATCGTCGCCGCCCCGGCGTCCGACCCGGCCGGCTTCAAGTACCTGGCGCCGTACACCGGTTCGGCCATCGGCCAGGAGTGGATGTACGACGGCAAGCACGTCCTCATCATCTTCGACGACCTCTCGAAGCAGGCCGACGCCTACCGCGCCGTGTCCCTGCTGCTGCGCCGCCCGCCGGGCCGTGAGGCGTACCCCGGTGACGTCTTCTACCTGCACTCCCGGCTCCTGGAGCGCTGCGCCAAGCTCTCCGACGAGATGGGCAAGGGCTCGATGACCGGTCTGCCGATCGTCGAGACCAAGGCGAACGACGTCTCGGCGTTCATCCCGACCAACGTCATCTCCATCACCGACGGCCAGTGCTTCCTGGAGTCCGACCTGTTCAACGCGGGCCAGCGCCCGGCGCTGAACGTCGGTATCTCGGTCTCCCGTGTCGGTGGCTCCGCCCAGCACAAGGCGATGCGCCAGGTCTCGGGCCGACTGCGCGTGGACCTCGCCCAGTTCCGTGAGCTGGAGGCGTTCGCCGCCTTCGGTTCCGACCTGGACTCGGCGTCCAAGGCGCAGCTGGAGCGCGGTCAGCGGATGGTGGAGCTGCTCAAGCAGCCCCAGTACCAGCCGATGCCGACCGAGGACCAGGTCGTCTCCGTCTGGGCCGGTACCACCGGCAGGATGGACGAGGTACCGGTCGTCGACATCCGCCGCTTCGAGAAGGAGCTGCTTGAGTACCTGCACCGCAAGGAGCAGGGCCTCATGACCTCCATCAAGGAGGGCGGCAAGATGTCGGACGACACGATCACCGCCATCGCCGACGCCGTCGCGGAGTTCAAGAAGCAGTTCGAGACCTCGGACGGCAAGCTTCTGGGCGAGGACGCTCCGGCCACGGCCGCCAAGTGACGTAAAGGAAGGGACCTGACTCATGGGAGCCCAGCTCCGGGTCTACAAGCGTCGCATCCGATCCGTCACCGCGACCAAGAAGATCACCAAGGCGATGGAGATGATCGCCGCCTCGCGCGTCGTCAAGGCGCAGCGCAAGGTGGTGGCCTCCACGCCCTACGCGACCGAGCTGACACGCGCGGTCACGGCGGTGGGGACCGGCTCGAACATCAAGCACCCGCTGACCACGGAGGCCGAGACGGCCACCCGGTCCGCGGTGCTGCTCCTGACGAGCGACCGCGGACTGGCCGGCGCCTTCAACTCCAACGCGATCAAGGCGGCGGAGCAGCTCACCGCCCGCCTTGAGGCGGAGGGCAAGGAGGTCGTCGTCTATATCGTCGGCCGCCGTGGTGTCGCCCACTACAACTTCCGTGAGCGCACGATCACGGAGCAGTGGACGGGCTTCACCGACGAGCCCACCTACGCGGACGCGAAGGTGGTCTCGGCTCCGCTGATCGCGGCGATCGAGCAGGAGACGGCGGACGGCGGCGTGGACGAACTCCACATCGTCTACACCGAGTTCGTCTCGATGATGACGCAGAACGCGGTCGACAGCCGGCTGCTTCCGCTGCGTCTCGACGAGGTCGCGGACGAGGCGCCCACCAAGGGCGAGATCCTTCCGCTGTACGACTTCGAGCCGTCGGCCGAGGACGTCCTCGACGCCCTGCTGCCGCGGTACGTCGAGAGCCGGATCTACAACGCGATGCTCCAGTCGGCCGCTTCCAAGCACGCCGCCACGCGTCGCGCGATGAAGTCGGCCACCGACAACGCGGGTGAGCTGATCAACACGCTCTCCCGACTTGCCAACGCGGCCCGACAGGCCGAAATCACCCAGGAAATCAGCGAGATCGTCGGCGGCACCGCAGCCCTGGCCGACGCGACCGCGGGGAGTGACAGGTAATGACGACGACAGTTGAGACGGCCGTTGCCACGGGCCGCGTCGCCCGGGTCATCGGCCCGGTCGTCGACGTGGAGTTCCCCGTCGACGCGATGCCGGAGATCTACAACGCCCTCCATGTAGAGGTCGCCGACCCGGCGAACGAGGGCCAGAAGAAGACGCTGACGCTTGAGGTCGCCCAGCACCTCGGTGACGGCATCGTGCGCTCCATCTCGATGCAGCCCACCGACGGCCTGGTCCGCCAGGCGCCGGTCACGAACACCGGCTCGGGCATCACGGTGCCCGTCGGCGACTTCACCAAGGGCAAGGTGTTCAACACCCTCGGCGAGGTGCTCAACCACCCCGAGGAGAACGCCAACGTCGGTGAGCGCTGGCCGATCCACCGTACGGCCCCGGCCTTCGACCAGCTTGAGTCGAAGACCGAGATGTTCGAGACCGGTCTGAAGGTCGTCGACCTGCTGACCCCGTACGTCAAGGGCGGCAAGATCGGTCTGTTCGGTGGTGCCGGTGTCGGCAAGACCGTGCTGATCCAGGAAATGATCATGCGTGTCGCCAACCTCCACGAGGGCGTCTCCGTCTTCGCGGGTGTCGGCGAGCGTACGCGTGAGGGCAACGACCTCATCGACGAGATGGAAGAGTCCGGCGTTCTGGACAAGACCGCGCTGGTCTTCGGTCAGATGGACGAGCCCCCGGGCACCCGTCTGCGCGTCGCCCTCGCCGGTCTGACCATGGCGGAGTACTTCCGCGATGTGCAGAAGCAGGACGTGCTGTTCTTCATCGACAACATCTTCCGCTTCACGCAGGCCGGTTCCGAGGTCTCGACGCTGCTCGGCCGGATGCCCTCCGCGGTGGGTTACCAGCCGAACCTGGCCGACGAGATGGGTCTCCTCCAGGAGCGCATCACCTCGACCCGTGGTCACTCGATCACCTCGATGCAGGCGATCTACGTCCCCGCGGACGACCTGACCGACCCGGCCCCGGCCACCACCTTCGCCCACCTCGACGCGACGACGGTGCTCTCCCGGCCGATCTCGGAGAAGGGCATCTACCCGGCCGTGGACCCGCTGGACTCCACGTCCCGCATCCTGGACCCCCGCTACATCGCGCAGGACCACTACGACGCCGCCATGCGCGTCAAGACGATCCTGCAGAAGTACAAGGACCTCCAGGACATCATCGCGATCCTCGGTATCGACGAACTGGGCGAGGAGGACAAGCTCGTCGTCCAGCGTGCCCGGCGCGTCGAGCGGTTCCTGTCCCAGAACACCCACGCGGCGAAGCAGTTCACCGGTGTGGACGGTTCGGACGTGCCGCTGGACGAGTCCATCGCCGCGTTCAACTCGATCTGTGACGGGGAGTACGACCACTTCCCCGAGCAGGCGTTCTTCATGTGCGGTGGCATCGAGGACCTGAAGGCCAACGCCAAGGAGCTGGGCGTCTCCTGACCCCGTGCTCACCATGAGGGGGTGGGGCGTGTCCCGCCCCCTCATGTACGCCCCGTAGAATTTGACCCAACACCCGGCTTCCGTGCCGGGTGGTGACCCGAGGAGCCACCCTTGGCTGCTGAGCTGCACGTCGAGCTGGTCGCCGCCGACCGTAAGGTCTGGTCCGGCGAGGCCACCCTGGTCGTCGCGCGCACCACGTCCGGCGACATCGGCGTCATGCCCGGTCACCAGCCGCTGCTCGGTGTGCTGGAGTCGGGCCCGGTGACCATCCGTACGAGTGACGGTGACACGATCGTCGTCGCGGCGCACGGCGGTTTCATCTCGTTCGCCGACAACAAGCTGTCGCTGCTTGCCGAGATCGCCGAGCTGTCGGACGAGATCGATGTCCGGCGTGCGGAGCGGGCCCTTGAGCGTGCCCAGGCGGAGGCGGACGCCTCCGCCGAGCGGCGCGCCGATGTCCGGCTGCGTGCGGTGGCGGTGCGCTGAACCTGGCGTAGTGGAGTACTGACTCAGCCGCGGCCCGGACTGGAGAACCTCTCCAGACCGGGTCGCGGCTGAGGTGATGCGGGATCAAGTTTGCTGTTCCGTTACCGAATTGAGCGAGGAGGTCGTGCCGATGATCCTCGCCCTGCTTGTCTGTGGTATCGCGGTAGTCGCGCTGGTTGTGGTCGGGCTCTTCGTCTTCGGGCTGCGCCGGCGGCTGATCCAGCGGTCCGGGGGCACCTTCGACTGCTCCCTGCGCTGGAACGCCCCCGAGCACCCGGGGCGGGACGGCGAGGACACCGCGGGCAAGGGCTGGGGGTACGGCATCGCCCGCTACAACGGTGACCGGATCGAGTGGTTCCGGGTCTTCTCGTACGCGCCCCGGCCGCGCCGTGTCCTGGAGCGCTCCGCCATCGAGGTGGCCGGGCGCCGCGCTCCCGAGGGCGAGGAGGAGTTGGCGCTTCTCTCCGACGCCACCGTCCTGGCGTGTCTGCACCAGGGCACGCGCCTTGAGCTGGCGATGAGCGAGGACGCACTGACCGGTTTCCTGGCCTGGCTGGAGGCGGCACCGCCCGGCCAACGGGTGAACGTCGCCTGACGCTTGTCATGTGACACGAGAAAGTGACCGGGCGAGAGCCTTGGGTCCCGCACGCATGAAGAAGCCGGGGAGACAGGGGGCGTTCCTGTCTCCCCGGCTTCGTTTCCGGTCCGGCCGGGTGGGGGTTATCCGAGGCCGGTATTGATGGCGCTTACGAGTTCACCGTTGCTCGTGTCGCCGCTGAACTCCCAGAAGAAGGCGCCTCCCAGGCTCTGGCCCTTGGCCCAGGCCATCTTGGAGCCGATGGTGGCCGGGGTGTCGTAACTCCACCAGTTGCTGCCGCACTTGGCGTACGCGGTGCCCGCGACGGTGCCGGTGGCGGGGCAGGTGTTCTTGAGGACCTTGTAGTCCTCGATGCCCTGTTCGTAGGTGCCCGCGGCGGGTCCGGTGGCCGTGCCGCCCGGTGCGTCCTGGGTGACGCCCGTCCAGCCCCGGCCGTAGAAGCCGATGCCGATGAGCAGTTTCTTCGCGGGTACGCCCTTCGCCTTGAACTTGGCGATGGCGTCCGCCGTGGTGAAGCCCGGTGTCGGGATGCCGCTGTAGGAGGTGAGCGGGGAGTGCGGGGCCGTCGGACCCTGCGCCGCCCACGCGCCGAAGAAGTCGTACGACATCACGTTGTACCAGTCGAGGTACTGCGCGGCGCCCGCGTAGTCGGCGGCGTCGATCTTGCCGCCGGCCGTGGCGTCGGCGGTGACGGCCGAGGTGACGAGGTAGTTCGAGCCGAACTTGGTGCGCAGTGCGGACATCAGGTTCTTGTAGGCCGCGGGGCCACTGGTGTCGCAGGACAGACCGCAGGCGTTCGGGTACTCCCAGTCGATGTCGATGCCGTCGAAGACATCGGCCCAGCGCGGGTCCTCGACCAGGTCGTAGCAGGACTGCGCGAAGGCGGCCGGGTTCTGCGCGGCCTGGCCGAAGCCGCCGGACCAGGTCCAGCCGCCGAACGACCAGAGGATCTTGATGTTCGGGTACTTGGCCTTCAGCTTGCGCAGCTGGTTGAAGTTGCCGCGCAGGGGCTGGTCCCAGGTGTCGGCGACACCGTCGACGGACTGGTCGGCGGTGTACGCCTTGTCGTAGTCGGCGTAGGCGTCGCCGATGGTGCACTTGCCGCCGGTGACATTGCCGAAGGCGTAGTTGATGTGGGTGATCTTCGCGGCGGAGCCGGAGGTGACCAGGTTCTTCACGTGGTAGTTGCGCCCGTAGACGCCCCACTCGGTGAAGTAGCCCAGCTTGACCTGGCTACCGCCGGGGCCCGGGTCGGTGCCGCCGCCGGTGGTGCGGACCTTGACCGAGCCGCTGACCGGTCCGGTCTGGTCGGCGGTGTCGCGGGCCTGCACGGTGTACGTGTAGTCGGTGCCGGCGGTGAGGCCGGAGTCGGAGTAGGTGGTGCCGGTGACGGTGGAGACCTTGGCGCCGTCGCGCAGCACGTCGTAGTTCTTGATGCCCTTGTCGTCGGTGGCCGCGGTCCACGACAGCTTCACCGAGGTGTTGGTGATGTCGGACGCGGTGGGGGTGCCGGGCGCCGACGGCGGGTTGTCGCCGGGCACGCTCGGGCCACCGTCACAGGAGGCACCGTTGAGCTTGCAGTTGGTGGGGGAGCCGGAGCCGCTCCCGTTGAAGCCGAAGGAGATGGACGCGCCGGGGGCGAGCGTGCCGTTCCAGGACTTGTTCTTGGCGGTCCAGTGGGTCCCGGAGCTGGTGATGTCCGCGTCCCACCCGGAGGTCACGGCGGTGCCGGCGGGGAAGTCCCACTCGACGGTCCAGGAGCTGAGCGAGGCGGTGCCGGTGTTCTTGACGGTCCACTTGCCTTCGAAGCCTGTGCCCCAGTCCTGCGTCTTCGCATAGGTGGCGGTGGCGTCGGCGGCTGCTGCCGGGCTCGCTAGCCCGACCATGGCCGCCAGTGGGAGCAGCAGGGTGACGAGCCCTGCGACGGCTCTGTGTCTGAAGCGCATACTGCGCCTCCTCGCTGTGAGGTGGTGAGGGGTCCGGTCGTAAAGGGGGGTGAAACCAGCCCTGCGCCGCCCGTGAGAAGGCGTCGTGACTGTGGTCCGGCGGCGGGGCACACCTGGTGACCCGCCGCCGTCCACTTGTCATGACACACTCACCGCAGTGCGGTGAGAATAGAAAGGTCTGGACCATCGGTCAAGAGGTCTGGACCAGAGGGGTGCTCGGTGGGGGCCGGCGGGTCATCCCCTGAGGTCGGGTCCCAACTCCTGTGCCAGGACGGCCGCTTGCACCCGGCTGCGCAGCTCCAGCTTGCCGAGCAGCCTGCTGACGTGCGTCTTCACCGTCGCCTCCGCCATGTCGAGGCGGCGCGCGATCTCGGCGTTCGACAGTCCCTCACCCAGACAGGACAGCACCTCGCGCTCCCGGCGGGTCAGCGCGTCCAGGACCGACGGATCGGGTGCGCCGGGGGACCGTACGGGCTTCGCGGCGAACTCCGCGATCAGCCGGCGCGTGACCGCCGGGGCGATCAGGCCCTCACCGGCGGCGACCGTACGGACCGCCGTGAGGAGGTCCTTCGCCTCGGTGTTCTTCAGCAGAAACCCGGAGGCGCCCGCGCGCAGCGCCCCGAACACATAGGCGTCGAGGTCGAAGGTGGTCAGGACGAGGACGTCCGCGAGGTTCTCGGCGACCACCTGGCGGGTCGCCGAGACACCGTCCAGGCGGGGCATCTGGACGTCCATCAGGACCAGATCCGGCCGGAGTTCACGGGCCAGCGCGACGGCCCGCTCGCCGTCCGCGGCCTCGCCGACGACCTCGATGTCCGGCGCGCTGCGCAGGATGAGCACCAGGCCCGCGCGGACGGCGGACTGGTCCTCGGCGACGAGCACGCGGATCATGCCGGGTCTCCTTGACGGGGGGTTCGGGTGCCGCTTCGGACGGGGTCGGCTGGGTCGACCGGCAGCGTGGCGTGGACGCGCCAGACCTTGCCGCCGTCCGGCTCGGGCTCGGGGCCCGCGTCGAAGGTGCCGTGCAGCAGCGCGGCGCGCTCCCGCATACCGACGAGACCGGCGCCGGAGCCGGGTGCGCGCGGGCCGTCGCGGTCGCCGTGGGGGCTGGTCACGCGGACCGTGAGCGCGCCGTCCCGCTGCTCGACGGCGACCGTGACCCGGCCGGGCGACGCGTGCTTGAGCGCGTTGGTCAGGGACTCCTGCACGATGCGGTACGCGGCGAGTTCCACCGGCGCCGACACCGGGCCGTGCGAGGCGTCCAGGGTGACGTCCAGGCCGTTGGTGCGGGCGATCGTGACCAGTGCGCCCAGGCCGTCCAGGGTGGGGGCCGCCGCCGGTTCGCCGTCGTCGCTCGCATCGCGCAGGATCCCGATGAGGCGGCGCATTTCGGCCAGACCCTGGACGCTGTTCTCGCGGATGACGCCCAGCGCGTCCCGTGTGGTGCCCGGGTCGTCCAGGGACAGCGCGGCCGTGGAGTGGATGGCGATGGCGGAGAGATGGTTCGCGACCATGTCGTGCAGCTCCCTCGCCATCCGCGCGCGCTCGGCGGTGACGGCCTGCGTACGGTCCATCTCGGCGAGCAGCGCGGTCTGTTCGGCCCGCAGCCGGGCGGCCTCCGCCGCGTCCCGGTGGTTACGCACCAGGACACCCGTGGTCGCGGGTGCGAACGCGACCAGGGCCGTGACCGCGCCGATCAGCAGCGCCTCCGGTGTACGCCACCACGCCAGGAACCCGATGGTGACGGCCACCGTGACCAGGACCGTCACCACCGGGATACGCCGGGCGGCGGCCGGGGTGCCGTACAGGACGGCCGCGTACATCAGGTCCGTGAACATCACGACCGTCGCGAGATTCCCGAGCGTGAACTGATCCGCGATGAGGGCGAGGGTGCCGACGAGCAGGGCGAACCGCGGCCGGGTGCGGCGCAGTGGCTCCATCGCCGCCATCACACACAGCGGTACGAGGACCCAGGCGCCGCCGAAGGGCCGCCCGCCCTGGGTGTGCAGGCCGACCGCCCACAGCAGTACGCCGCAGAGCAGCCCGGCGACGCCGATGAGCACGTCGTCGCGGTGCGGCGGGCGGAGGTACGGCACGGGCATGTCCCCATCCAACACGGCCCCGCGCGCGGTGACCTCCTCGCCGGGGCGGACGCGGCAGTACATCGAAGGATGCAGTCGCGGTTCGTCACCGGAGAGGACGCTCCGGGCTCCGGGCGACGGGAGTTTTGAGGGGTGAGCGAGAGGAGCGAACCGTGATCGTCACGCTGATCGTCATCTGCGAGGTCGGCTTCTGGGTGCTGCTGGCCGCCGGGCTGCTGTTGCGGTACGGGCTGCGGATGCCGCGGACGAGTGTCGCGGTGCTGCTCTGCGAACCCGTGCTGGAAGTGGTGCTCCTCGTCGTCAGCGCGATCGATCTGAAGAACGGCGCGGAACCCGACTGGAAGCATGGGCTCGCGGCGCTGTACATCGGGTACACCGTCGCCTACGGCCACTACACGATCCAGTGGATCGACGGCCACGTACGCCACCGCTTCGCAGGCGGACCACCACCGAAGAAGCCACCCCGGTACGGGATGGCGCGTGCCCGGTTCGAGGGACGCCTGTGGTTGCGCACGGTACTGGCCGCGGCGGTCGCGTGCCTCCTGCTCCAGCTCGCCGTCTGGTACGTGGGCGACGGCGGCGACGTGTCGTCCCTACGAAGTTGGCAACTCACGGCCCTCCGCGTGACGGGCATCCACGGGTTGATCGCGCTGACGTATGCGGTGTGGCCGAAGAGGCCCCCGACCAAGGACAAAGACCCGGACCAGGCCCGGGAACCAACGACCTGGTGGTAGCGCCCTGCCCTGCGGGCGGCACACCCGACCCTGCGTGCCGCCGCGAATTCCGCCGGACACACGCCATGGTGGTGAGCCGCCATCGCGGCGGGAAGAAATTCTGGCGGGGGAGGGGGTCTCGACCCGTGCTCCTGCCGGGGGCAACCCCTGGCGGGGACCGCTCCCGGCGCATGACCTTCCCCGGCGCGGAACCCTCTGCGGAGGGGAGACCCCCGGCAGGGGGTTTCATGCCGCCGCCGCGGTGGCGCGCCACGGCGACGAGTGTCCGGCGGAATCCGTGGCGGCGGCCCGCAAGGGGACCGGTCAGCCGCCCGCAGGGCAGGGCGCTAGCGTTCGCCGCCCGGGACCCACAGCACATCCCCCTCCGCCTTGTTCGCCGTGCGGGCCAGGATGAACAGGAGGTCCGAGAGGCGGTTCAGATAGGTCGCGGTCAGAGGATTCATCGTGTCGGCGTGGGCCTCCAGCGCCGCCCACGTGGAGCGTTCCGCGCGGCGGACCACCGTGCACGCCTGGTGGAGGAGGGCCGCGCCGGGCGTACCGCCGGGGAGGATGAAGCTGCGCAGCTTCTCCAACTCACCGTTGAAGCGGTCGCAGTCCGCCTCCAGACGGTCGATGTAGAACTGCTCGACCCGCAGCGGCGGGAACTTCGGATCCGCCACGACCGGCGTCGACAGATCGGCGCCCACGTCGAAGAGATCGTTCTGCACGCGCGTGAGGACCGTGGCGACGTCCTCCGGGAGCTGTCCGATGGCGAGGGCGGTGCCGAGGACCGCGTTGGCCTCATTGGCGTCCGCGTAGGCCGAGATCCGCAGATCCGTCTTGGCCGTACGGCTCATGTCGCCGAGGGCTGTCGTGCCCTGATCGCCGGTCCTCGTATAGATACGCGTCAGATTGACCATGCCGCCAGCCTAACCACGTCCCCGCCCCCGGGGTCAGGCCCCGGCCCGCCGGAACACCCGGGTGCCGAGCGCGAGGGCCCCCACCGTGAGGACGGCGGCGGCGATCACCCCGTACAGCATCCGCGCCGTCGCGTACTCACCCACGTACGCGTCCCGCATCGCGTCCACCAGGTATCGGAACGGCATGAAGTGGGAGAGGGTGTCCAGCCAGCCGGGGGCCAGGGCCATCGGGAGCATCAGGCCCGACAGCAGCATCGACGGCATGGTGAAGGCGTTGACCGCGGGGCCGAACTCCTGCGGGGTGCGGACCTTGAGCGCCAGCGCGTACGACAGGGAGCCCAGCGTGGCCGTCAGGAGCGCCACGAACACGAAGCCGATGAGGATGCCCGCGAGCGGTGCCCGCAGACCCATCAGCAGGGCGGTGAGTACCAGCAGGACCGCCTGGAAGACGAAGAGCGCGGCGTCCCGCAGGACCCGCCCGAGCAGCAGCGCGAGCCGGCTGACCGGTGTGACCCGCATCCGCTCCACCACGCCCGAGGTGTTCTCGATGATGATCGAGAACCCGCTGAACGAGGAGCCGAACAGGGCCAGTTGCAGCAGCAGCCCCGGTACGAGCACCTGCCAGGAGCTGCCCCGCGAGCCCAGCGGGAGCCCGGTAAGCAGCGGTCCGAAGAAGAACAGGTAGAGCAGCGGCATCAGGACGCCGAACAGCATCTGGAAGCGGGAGCGCAGGGTCTGCCGGGCATAGCGCCCGAAGATCAGCGCGGTGTCCGAGAGCACCGCGGACACGGGGGTGGGGGACGACATGGTGACGGACTCCTCAATGGGTCCTCGGTGGGGCATCGACGGGCTGGTGGTCAGACGGCGAGCGGTGCGGTGTCGCGGGCGGCCGGGCCCCGGCCGGTGACGGCGAGGAAGGCGTCCTGGAGCGACGCGTCGATCGCGCCCGCGTGCCGCAGCTTCAGCGCACCGGGTGTGTCGTCGGCGACGACCACGCCCTGATCGACGATCACCAGCCGGTCGGCGAGCGCGTCCGCCTCGTCCAGATAGTGCGTGGTGAGGAACACGGTGGTGCCCCGCTCGTCGCGGATCCGGCGGACCAGGTCCCACAGATCGGCCCGGCTGCCCGGGTCGAGACCGGTGGTCGGCTCGTCGAGGAACAGCACATCGGGCCGGTGCAGCAGCCCCATCGCGATGTCCAGGCGTCGCCGTTGACCGCCCGACAGCGCGGCGGTTTTCCGGTCCATCAGCTCGATCAGACCCAGCTCGCCCGCCAACTCCCGTGCCCGGTCGACCGCTTCGGCCCGGTCGAGCCGGTAGAGCCGCCCCTGTGTGACCAGTTCCTCGCGCACCGTCAGGGTCGGGTCGACTCCGCCGGTCTGTGCCACGTACCCCGTCCTGCGGCGCACGCCGGCCGGGTCTGTCGCCAGGTCGCAGTCCGAGACGGTCGCCGAGCCGCCGGTCGGCGGCAGCAGCGTGGTGAGCATGCGCAGCGTGGTGGTCTTGCCCGCGCCGTTCGGCCCCAGGAAGCCGAGGATCTCGCCGCGCCGCACGGAGAGGTCGATCCCGCGGACCGCCTCGACGGGGCCGCGTCTGGTCATGAAGGTCCGGGCGAGCCCGGACGCCGTGATGACTGCCATGCCCCAAGAAAAACAGAGAGGCTTAAATTTTGCAATGACACCAAAAAACAACGTCCTCTAAAAATCAAGGGTCACTAAAAATCAAGCCGCACCAACGACGGTTACGATGACCGCATGGCTGAGGGACTCAGGGAGCGGAAGAAGCGCCAGACCAGGCAGCACATCTCGGACGTCGCCACGGGACTGTTCCTGGAGCGCGGCTTCGACGCCGTGACGATCGCCGAGATCGCGCAGGCCACCGACGTCTCCGTGAACACCGTCTACAACTACTTCCCGACCAAGGAGGACCTCTTCCTCGACCGCAGCAAAGGCATCGTCGACCGCCTCTCGCGCTGGGTACGCGCCCGCGGCCCCGGCGAGTCCGCCGTCGCCGCCGTCCTGCGCGAACTGCGCGACGAGGTCGAGGCGGTATCGCCCCGGGTCGGCCTGATGGAGGGGTACGCGCAGTTCCTGCGGGTCATTCACGACGCCGCCGCGCTCCGCTCCCGCCTCTGGAGCCTCCAGCAGGAGGTCCTGGAGAACCTGGAGCGCACCCTGCGCGAGGAGACGGGCGCCGCCCCCGACGACCCGCTGCCCACGCTGATGGCCGGACAGATCAACTGGGTGCACATGACCGTGATGTCCGTGATCGGCCGCGAGATGGTGGCGGGCCGTCCCGCCGTCGTCGTCTCCCGCGAGACGCTCGCCCTGATCGAGGACATGGAGGACCTGCTGAGCGAGCGGGTCCTCAACTATGCCGTGCGCGCCCCGCGATGAGCCCCGTACGCCTGTACGGACGGCCCGATTCGGCCCCGGCGCGAGCCCGCTGGGCCGTCCGTGCGGCAACAACGGTGTGACGTCCGTCATTCGAGACGTGACGCGCATCTCTAACCCGCCATACGGCCCCTCGTGAGCGCTAGGGTCCGCCGGAGAGCCAAGATGAACAGGGTGTAAGGGGAGTGGAAACCGTGGCACGGAAACTCGCCGTCATCGGCGCCGGACTGATGGGGTCCGGCATCGCGCAGGTCTCCGCGCAGGCCGGCTGGGATGTCGTCCTGCGCGATGTCACCGACGAGGCGCTCACCCGTGGCACCGACGGCATCAAGGCGTCGTACGACAGGTTCGTGAGCAAGGGGAAGCTCGACGCGCAGGCCGCCGAGGACGCGCTCGCGCGGATCACCACGACCACCGATCTGGACGCCGCTGCCGACGCCGACATCGTCGTCGAGGCCGTCTTCGAGAAGCTGGAGGTGAAGCACGAGATCTTCCGCACCCTCGACAAGTTGGTACGCGACGACGCCGTACTCGCCTCCAACACCTCGGCCATCCCGATCACCAAGATCGCGGCCGTCACTGAGCGGCCCGAGCGGGTCGTCGGCACCCACTTCTTCTCGCCGGTCCCGATGATGCAGCTCTGCGAACTAGTCCGTGGCTACAAGACCAGTGACGCCACGCTCGCCACCGCACGCGAGTTCGCCGAGTCCGTCGGCAAGACCTGCGTCGTCGTCAACCGCGATGTCGCCGGTTTCGTGACGACCCGGCTCATCTCGGCCCTCGTGGTCGAGGCGGCGAAACTGTACGAGTCCGGCGTGGCGAGTGCCGAAGACATCGACCTGGCCTGCAAGCTGGGCTTCGGCCACGCCATGGGCCCGCTCGCGACCGCCGACCTCACGGGTGTTGACATCCTTCTGCACGCCACCAGCAACATCTACACCGAATCCCAGGACGAGAAGTTCGCACCGCCCGAGCTGATGCGCCGGATGGTTGACGCCGGTGACATCGGCCGGAAGAGCGGGCAGGGCTTCTACAAGCACTGAGAACGGCTCCGTCAGCTCAGGGGATCACTCCCCGGGATGAATTGGGTATCGGTTCGCTTACAACCAGCAACTCACCTCCCCTACGGGCAGTCAGTTGCAGTGACATAGCCGGACACCGTACGGACCACTCACCACACCCGCACCGCCACGACCGCCGTATCCATCACGCACGGGGAGCGCATATGTACATCAGGGGCGACCACGCCGAGCTGGTCGTCGGGGGCCGCCTCGATGTCCGCAGCGCGGCGGACGCCCGAACCGTCCTGCACTCGGCCGTCGACGACGGAGCCGGTGACCTGGTCCTCGACCTGTCGGAGCTGGACTCCTGGGACGCCACCGGGCTCGGCGTCATCATGGGCGCCCACCGCAGGGCCGGGCGCTGCGGACGTCGGCTCGTACTGCGTGACGTACCGCCCCAGATGCAGCGCCTCCTGGTCGCGACCCGGCTGCACCGGATCCTCGCGATCGAGGGCGGCATCGGCCTCGAATCGCTGCCGCGCGTCTGAACTCGCGGCGCCGGTCCGGGTCGTCGCACCGGCAGCCGCGCAAGTCATCGCTCCGGCAATCGCTCTGGGAATCGCCGCGGGCATCGCTGTGGGTATCGTTCTGGGAATCGCTGCGGGCATCGCTCAGGGCGCCCGGCGCAATCCTCACGAAGCTGTGACTTCTCGGGCCGCACGCCACCCCCCTGTTCGGGGATACTGAGCCACGGTCTAGGGTGCGGTCGCCCGCCGATGTCGGACCCACAAAGACGGCGGGCACCGGACCAGAAGCGGCAGCGGGGTGTGCACACGGCCGGGAGGGGCTCGGCACACGACGCTTTTGGGGGGCTTTGACCATGGACCCGACGAACCGGGGACCGGAAGAGTACGGGGACGCGTCGGACGAGCGTGACCCGGAGGCGCACTCGCGCGATGAGCGTGACCCGGACGAACCGGGGAAGTTCATCGACGGGTTGCCCGAATGGAGCGGTGACCTGCGGGAGTCCGACGCGTACGTCGGCGGCGGCGTGGAGCTGTACGCGGGCGGCTACGTAAGCGGGTTGCCCGATCCTGTGGTCCCGTACGACCAGTCGTACGACCAGGGCGAGACCGGTGCCGAGTACCTGCCCGAGCGGGTGCCCCGGGCCTTCGGACAGGTCGCCGCCGCGCCCGTGCGGACCGTCAAGGTCGTCACCGGCGACTATCTGCTCACCGTGAACCCCGTCGACGGCAGCGAGATCGAGCTGTGTCCGCCCGGTGAGCGCCCCGAACCCCCGGCCAAACACACCGCGGACGAGCGCGAGGACCTGCGCCGCGCCGCCGCGCCACCGGTCCCGGCCGGACCCGCCCTGCCCCGACTGCCGCTCCTGGAACGGCAGGAGGAGCGCGAGCGGCTGGTCCGCCTGGTCGCCCGCGGCCGTTCCGTACGGCTCACCGGACCGTCCGGATCCGGCCGTACCGCGCTGCTCGACGCCGTCGCCGACGACTGCGCCGACCTCGCGCCCGACGGCGTCGTCCGGCTCTCCGGCTACCGCCGCACCGCGACCGACCTCCTGTACGACCTCTTCGCCACCGTCCACCGGGCCGCCCCGCACCGACCGGGCCCCGACCGGCTGCGCGAGTCCGTCCAGGGCGTCGGCGCGGTCGTCATCGTCGACGACCTCGAATTCGGCGGCGCGTCCCTCGACGAACTCCTCGACGCCACACCCGAGTGCGCCTTTGTCCTCGCCACCACGCCGGACGTCCCGTCGCCGTCCACCGCCGCCCGTCTCGAAGAGGTCTTCCTCGGCGGACTCGACCGCGCCGGCAGCCTGGAACTCCTCGAACGCACCGTGGGCCGCGTCCTCACCGAGGACGAGGCGAACTGGGCGGGCGACCTCTGGTTCGAGTCGGAGGGCCTGCCGCTGCGCTTCGTCCAGGCGGGCGCCCTGCTCCGGCAGGGCGACGCGCTGCGCACCGACCCCGACGCCTTCGACCCGTACGACCCCTTCGGGGACAGCCCCAGGGACACCCCGTACGAAGCCCCGTACGACCCCGAGGACGGACCTGACGTACCGCTGCCGACGCTGGCCGAAGGCGTCGCGCCGGTGGCGCTGCTGGCGTCGCGGCTGAGCGATTCCGCGCGCGCCGCACTGCGGTTCGCGGTCGCGCTCGGCGGCGAGGTCCCGCACCAGGCACATCTGCCCGCGCTGGTCGGCGACACCCACGCCGACGCGGCACTCGCCGAACTCGCCGCCGTCGCCCTCGTCACACCGGTCGGCGCCCGCTTCCGGCTCGCGGCCGGCGTGCTGACCCAGCTGGAGAGCGCCGGGTACGCCGACGACGCCGACGAGCAGGCCCGTGCCGCCGCGCGGCACTACGCCTGGTGGGCCGGGCATCCCTCGGTCACCCCGCGCCGTGTCTGCGCCGAGGCCGACGCGGTGCTCGCCGCGCTCGCCGCCACGGTCACCGTCGCCGCCGTCGAGCCCGACCCGGACCACCCCGACGAGGCCGACCGGCCGGACGAACCGACGCTGCCCGTCCACCTCGCCCGCACCGCCGCGCCCGCCTTCGCCGCCGGATCCGACTGGAACGCCTGGGAGCGCGCGCTGCGTTCGGGCCAGGAGGCGGCGCGGATCTCCGGCGAGGTCGGCGACGAGGCGTACTTCCTGCACGAGTTGGGCGTCCTCGCCCTCTGCGGTGATCAACTGGACCGCGCGCGCGCCGAGTTGGAGGCGTCCATCGCGCTGCGCGGCGCGCTCGCCGACAAGCGCGGCACGGTCGCGGGCCGCCGCGCCCTCGCCCTCGTCGCGGACCGCTCGGGCGACACACCCCCGGGCACCGACGTGCCCGACACGCGGTACGGGGCCAAGGCGTTGCCGACCGGTGGCGTACCGGCGCCGCTCGCCCTCACGAGCGGCTCCAGGACCGACGAGCCCGCCACCCTCATCTCCGCCGGCCCCGGCGCCGGCTCCGGCAAGGCCGCCGGGGCCCGTAACGCCGTCCTGAGCGGCGCGCGACGCAATCTGGTGGCCGTGGGTGCCGGAGCCCTCCTCGCGGCCGTCCTGGGCACCGTGGTGACCCTCGGCGCGACCTCCGACAAGAGCGAGACCCCGGCGGAGAAGGTCGGCACCAATCCGTCGGCCACCCAGGGCGCCGACGACACCGGCACCGGCGGGGACGAGCCGGCCGGTGACGGCAAGGGCGGCGGCGGGGACGGCGCGAGCGACGCACCGACCGACCCCGGCGCCGACGGTGTGCCCGGCACATCCGACGACCCGAGCCCCAGCGACAGCGTGACGCCGAGTGCGGGCGACAGTGACGCGCCGTCCGGGAAGCCGAGCGACAAGCCGTCGGACAAGCCCTCGTCGAAGCCGCCGACGTCCAAGCCACCGACGTCCAAGCCGCCCACCTCGAAGCCGCCGACGTCGAAGCCGCCGACCACTTCGCCGGACCCCACCCCGACCGAGAGCGATTCTGGCGAGCCGACTCCGCCCGGCGTCAGTGACTCCGCGAGCGGTCCCGCCGAGAGCAGTTCGTTCAGCGACCCGGCCGGGACGCCGTCGTCGGGCGGTACCGAGGGCTCCATGACGATCTGACCACGCCCGGCACCCCGCACCCGCGCCCCGCACCCGTACACGAACGGGTGGGGGGCGCGGGGTCGGAACAGGTCAGGACGGGTCAGAACAGGCGCAGCTTGTCGTCCTCGATGCCGCGCAGGGCGTCGTAGTCGAGGATCGCGCAGCCGATGCCGCGGTCGGTCGCCAGGACGCGGGCCTGCGGCTTGATCTCCTGGGCCGCGAAGACGCCACGCACCGGCGCGAGATGCGGATCGCGGTTCAACAGCTCCAGATAGCGCGTGAGTTGCTCCACGCCGTCGATCTCGCCGCGCCGCTTGATCTCGACCGCGACGGTCGCCCCGTCCGCGTCCCGGCACAGGATGTCGACCGGGCCGATCGCGGTCGGGTACTCGCGGCGGATCAGGGTGTAACCGTCGCCCAGTGTCTCGATCCGGTCCGCGAGGAGTTCCTGGAGGTGCGCTTCCACGCCGTCCTTGATCAGGCCAGGATCGACGCCGAGTTCGTGCGACGAGTCGTGGAGGATCTCCTCCATCGTGATGATGAGCTTCTCGCCCCCTTTGTTCACGACGGTCCAGACACCGCCGTCGCCGTCGGTGCCCTCTTTCAAGGTGCACGGGGGCGACATCCAGTTGAGGGGCTTGTAGGCCCGGTCGTCCGCATGAATGGAGACGCTGCCGTCCGCCTTCACCAGGATGAGGCGGGGCGCCGACGGAAGATGGGCGGTGAGCCGACCCGCGTAGTCCACGGAACAGCGGGCGATGACGAGACGCATGGTCGGCCACGCTACTCGACGCCCGGTGGTCCACGCGATTCGCCCTGGAAGGACCCCGTTCGACAGTGGCCGGTTGTACGCGCGTTCTCCTGGTGCGACCACGTTCGGATGCTTACCGTGGAAGCAGGAGGTTGCCATGCGTGCACGCTGCGTATGCGAACTCCTTCCCTGTCTGTCAGCCCCCGTCCGTCGGGGGTGCGAGAGGAGAACCCATGTCGCTCGACGTCTCACCGGCCCTACTCGAACAGGCCGAGCGAGGCGAGGTCGACGAAGCAGCCTTCGTCGACTGCGTCCGGACCTCCCTGCCCTACGCGTGGGAGATGATCAGCTCCCTGGTGGCCCAACTGAAGGTGGACGGCGGCGCGTTCGCCGACAACCAGACGCCGCCGCCGGACGAGCAGGCACGTGGCCAGCTACTGCGCGCCCTCGCGAGTGACGCGATACGCGGCGCGCTGCAAAGGCACTTCGGAGTACGGCTGGCCTTCCAGAACTGCCACCGTGTGGCGGTGTTCCCGCTGGACGCGTCGGTGGACGACACCCTGGCCCGTTTCACCTCGATACGGAACCAGTTGCTGAACCAGTCGCCCGAATTCCGGGACTGCTGACCGGCCTTGTCGGATGTGTCGGATGGTTCGCCGCGCCGGACGGGGGAGGTGTTCAAGTCCGGGGCGGCGGCCCCCGTCGACCGCGCTGCTCAGCCCAGCTGCGGCAGCACGTCCGTCCCCAGCCGCCGTACGTTCTCCTCCGTCGCCGCGAGGTCGCCCGATCCCTCGACGAGCAGCGCGAACCGCGTGATGCCCGTCCGCTCCGAGGTCGCGGCGAGCCGGTCGGCACACATCCGGGGCGTCCCCACCGGGTGCAGCCGGCACAGCAGTTCGGTGTACGCGACCGGATCCCGCATCGCGCGGGCGCGGCCGTCGACGGTGACATGGGCGTCGAGGCCCTGTTTCAGCCAGCCCGGCATCGCCTTCAGGAGCGCCTCCGACGCCTCGGCGCCCCGGTCCGCGATCTGGGCGACACCCGCCGACACATGAGCCGCGCCGGCGACCTCGTCGGGGGAGCGGCCCGCCGCGCGCGCGTGGCCGCGCCACAGGGCGACCATCTCGGCCTTCTCCTCGTCGCCCGCGTGCATCCCGAGCAGCATCGGCAGTCCCCGCTCGGCCGCCAGCCTCACACTCGCCGGTGAGGTGCACGCGACGACCACCTCGGGTCCGGTCGCGCCGGACAGGGCTTCGGCCGGCTGCGGTACGACGTCCACCTCGCGGAAGCTGAACCGTTCCCCTTCGGCGCCGACCCTGGCATCGCCGAGCCAGCGCAGCAGCAGGTCGAGGGATTCCGGGAATCCCTTCTCGTATGCCGCCAGGCCCGCGCCGAACACCTCCAGGTCGACCCAGGGGCCGCCGCGGCCCACGCCCAGCGAGAACCGGCCGCCGGACGTCACATGCAGCAGCGCCGCCTGTTCGCCGAGGGCGACCGGGTGGACGGTGGGCAGGACGGTCACGGCGGTGCCGACGCGCAGGCGGCGGGTGCGGCCGAGGAGCAGCGCGGCCAGCGTGATCGCGGACGGGCAGGTGCCGTACGGCACGAAGTGGTGCTCGGCGAGCCAGACCGCGTCCAGGCCCGACTCCTCGGCCACCTCCGCGGTGCGCACCGCGCGGTGCAGCGCCTCCCCCTGCCCCTGTCCCGGGAACTGGGCGGCCAGAACAAAACTTCCTACGCGCATCGCACTCCTGCCTCCTGGGCGCCGACGCGGGCACTCCCCTTGCCGGCAACAACGTCTGACACGTGCCAAAGGCACGGTCCGGCAGAGAGATTGGCGGATTGTCGGCGTAATCGGCAGCGTTTTGCGGGGATTGGTGGCCGGAGTCTTCGCGCGGTGGCGACGCGTAGGCTTTGTGCGACCCTTTGTTGTTCCTTGTATAGCTCGTGAGGTGGGCCCGTGTCCCCGCGTCGTAACCGTCCCAAGGCATCGGATCCCGGTGGCGGGGATCCGGACGATGAGAGGGGCCGCTACGGCGGCTTCGAGGGTACGGAGACCTGGCAGGGCGAGCAGTGGACGGTCCGGCACGTGGCCGGCGCCAGTGTCGAGGGGAAGTCGTACCGGTGCCCCGGGTGCGACCAGTTGATCCCGTCCGGGATGCCCCATGTGGTGGTCTGGCCGCAGCACGCGGGGGTGGACGACCGCCGTCATTGGCACAAGGCGTGCTGGTCCGCAAGGTCGCTCCGCTCGGCCCGGCCCATGCGTGGCCGGAAGCCGCGCTACTGACAAGGGGCGAGCCCCTTGAACCCCGATCCCCACGGGGGCGGTTCGGCACCGCCGGTTTCCGCCGCGGTGGCTGAGCGCCGCTGCGGCGGAAACCGGAAACAAAGGGGGCGAACCCCCTTTGGACCCCAGTGGGCGGTTAAACGTCCCTGCGCTCAAGCAGTACGTACGCGCCCGCGATGGCGGCTCCTGTCACCACGAGCAGGAGCACCAGTTGAGGGGTGCCGTTCGAAGACCCTGTGTCGAGTTGGAAGATCTTGGCGAGGGAGTTGGGGGCGTTGTAGTCCATCATCTTCTCGCCGATGTTGCGGGTGCTCTGCGAGATCATCAGGAACGCCGGCATGATCGCCGGTACCAGCACCACACCGAGCATCGCGGTGATGGCTCCAGCCGAGTGCCGCAGCATCGAGCCGACGGCGATCGCGAGTACCCCGAGCAGGGACACGTACAGCGCGCCCTTGAAGACGGTGCCGATCCAGTCCCGGTCCGACGACCCGCTGTGCATCCCGGCCGTGGCCAGGCCGACGAACCCGATCGCGAAGGCCGACACGACAAAGGCGACGACGAAGAAGATCAGGAACTTCGCGGTGAGCACCCGGTGCCGCGCGGGCGACGCGGTGAGCGTGGTCCGGATCATCCCGGTGCCGTACTCGGAGGCGATGACCAGCACGCCGAGCGTGATGAGGCAGATCTGCCCGAGTACCAGGCCGAAGAACGCGGGGATCGTGTACGGCACGTCCACGTAGTCGTCGCTGGTGGTCTGCCCGGCGATGAGCAGCCCGATGCCGATCACCAGGAACAGGAAGGTGCCGAGCGTCCACACCGTGGAACGGACCGACTTGATCTTCGTCCACTCGGAGGTGATCGCATGCCCGAGGTGGGTCCGCGTGATCGGGATCGGCGAGGTGTACGAGCCGCCGGGCTGCGGCGGCTGCCAGGTCGGGGCCGGGGCGCCGGGGGCCGCGGGGGGCTGCTGGTGCGGCGTGCTCATCGGGGTCCCTCGCTGTTGTGCTCGGTCGTGTCGGGGGCGGCGGCCGGCTGGGCGGGCGCCGGTGGTGCGACGGGCGGCTGCGCGTACGGGTTGGGCGGCGGCGCGCCGTACCCGCCCGGAGCCTGCGGGGCGCCGTACCCGCCGCCGGGGCCCGGCGGCATCGCGAAGGGCTGGCCGCCCTGCTGGGGCGACGGCGGCGCGTACCAGCCGGGCTGGCCCTGGCCTGCCACCGGCATCTGCGGTGGCGGCATGGCGCCGGGCGGGAGCTGCTGCATGAGCCCGGCCCGCTGGTCGATCGTGGAGCGGTAGTCGACGGCGCCCTGCGTCATCCGCATGTACGCCTCCTCAAGGGACGCCTGGTGCGGCGACAGCTCCCACAGGCGTACGTCGTGCCCGTGCGCGAGGTCGCTGATCCGGGGCAGCGGCAGTCCGGTGACGCGCAGCGCGCCGTCCGGTTCGGGCAGCACCTGTCCGCCCGCCTCGGTCAGCGCGGCCGTCAGCTTCTCGCGCTGCGCGGGCTCCGCGTCCGGCGTCCGCACCCGTGCGAAGTCCGCGGAGTTGTGCGAGATGAAGTCCTTGATGCTCATGTCGGACAGCAGCTGACCGCGGCCGATCACGATCAGGTGGTCCGCCGTCAGCGCCATCTCGCTCATCAGGTGCGAGGAGACGAAGACGGTCCGTCCCTCGGCGGCGAGCGACTTCATCAGATTGCGGACCCAGAGGATGCCCTCCGGGTCGAGGCCGTTGACCGGCTCGTCGAAGAGCAGCACCTGCGGGTCGCCGAGGAGCGCTGCCGCGATCCCGAGCCGCTGCCCCATACCGAGCGAGAACCCCTTGGACCGCTTCCGCGCGACGTCCTGGAGGCCCACGACGCCGAGCACCTCGTCGACCCGGCGGGCCGGGATGCCGGAGAGCTGGGCGAGGCAGAGCAGATGGTTGCGCGCGTGCCGGCCGCCGTGCACGGCCTTGGCGTCGAGCAGGGCGCCCACCTGACGCGGCGCGTTCGGCAGCTTGCGGTACGGGTAGCCGCCGATGGTGACCTGGCCCGAGCTGGGGTTGTCCAGGCCGAGGATCATGCGCATCGTCGTGGACTTGCCCGAGCCGTTCGGACCGAGGAAGCCGGTCACTGAGCCCGGCCGTACCTGGAAGGAAAGGTTGTACACGGCTGTCTTGGCGCCGTAGCGCTTCGTCAGGCCGACTGCCTCGATCATGCTGCACCCATCGACAGGTCAGGACGTCGGGGCACACGCCCCCGTAAGGCTTAGGAGGATATCGGCGAGCTGACGGTTCCGGCCAAAACAAAGTAAAACATCGACCAGCTGTGACGCGACGACCGCACGCGGCGACGGGGCGGCGACGGGGGCGGGCACGAGGGGCCTACGTCAGCGAGCCGTCCAGGGGCGGCAGGTCGTCGTACAGCCGCAGATCCGCCGCGTCGTCCACATACGGCAGGAAGTCCGTCTGGGGCAGGACCCAGCCCTCCTCACCGAAGATCAGCGTGCCCCGCTCACGCAGCGCCCGGTCCGCGCCCGCCGCCCGCACCCAGGACACGGGGTCGGACCCGAGCAGGTCCCGCAGCCGCGCCGAGTCCGCGAGGAGTGCCGCGAGGAGCGTCGACTGGTCGCCGCCGCCGGGCCGGGGGAGTCCGGTGGCCGGGTCGGCGAGGACACCGTGCGCGGAGAAGTAGATGTACGCCGCGCGCAGCCGCTCCCCGGACGGCATCGTCATCGCGAAGTCAGCGCCGGGCAGTATCGCCCGCCGGTAGTCCGGGAACTCGGTGTCGTCCACGGCCTTGAGCTGCGTCGAGTCCAGCCAGGTCACGATGAGCGTGGTCTCCGCGTCCCGGTCGACATAGGGCGTACCCGCCACATACCCGGCCGGGCTGATGTGTCCCGAGCAGCCGACGCCGATGCCGCGCACCCGCACCGGGACCATCGGCACCGCCGCCGGGATGCCGAGGCGGGTCAGCTTGTGGGCGACCTGGCCCGGTGACGCGTTGGAGCCGACCGAGATCACCGGATGCCGGCGGCCGGTGGCGGCCTGGCCCAGCTCGGCCAGCACCTCGTCGAGCCGCTGCTGTTCCTGCTGCTCCTCCACGAACCACTCGCCGAGCCGCAGCGGCTGTACGTCCAGTTCCAGGAGTTCGTCGCCGGTGAGCAGCGACGGGCCGGGCGTGGGCCGGCCCGGATAGGTGAGCGGCTGTTTGGCGGGCACGTCGTCCAGGCCCAGCGCCGCCAGGCTTCGATTCGTGGTCACGGTGAGGCCCTTCGGGGTGATCGCGCGACAGGAGCACAGCCTTCCACGCGAGGTGTACCCGGGCCCGCGCCCAGGAATCGCCCTCCGCACGGCGGTTGGCCGGAACGGAGACCGGGAATTGCTGTCCTCCCATTGTACGAACCGCCTACGATGGGCGGCCGACTTGCTTACGGGGGCGTTGAGTTGAGGCAGATGCGGTGGTGGCCGGGCGCCGGTGGCGGCCATCCCAGGTTCCGTAAGTCCGTTCGCTGGTGGATCGCCGGGCATTCGGTCCACGCGCTGCTCCTGATGACCCTGGGCGGGCTCGCCACCCTGGCCGTCGCCATCGCCGTCCTGTGGACCCTCACCGAGCACTCCGACCGCTCGCTGGCGGAGCGGTTCACCGAGCCCGAGCGGATCTTCGACCAGAGCCTCGCGGTGCTGCGGGCCTGTGTGGGTACGGACAGTCTCAGCCCCGAGCCGGACAGCACCGCGCACCAACTCCTCGCGACGGTCGCCTCGGTGACGGGAGCGCTGGCACCGGCCGTGCTTCTGGGCATCGTGCTGATCAAGATGTTCGCGCTGCGGCCCTTCGTCTGGCGGCGCCGGGCCAGCATCTCCCACGCCTGGACCGCCGACTTCCCCGGGTACGCGCGGCGGCACGCGGAGAGCCAGGACGCCATCATCGCCGTCCGCTTCTACAACCGCTTCGACAATCTCTCCGTGGTCGATCTGCGGGCCCGCGCCCATCTGCGCTATCTGGAGCGCTCACCGCACGACAACAGCCTCGTCATCTACAAGAAGTGGCTCAAGGTCCTGGACGAGAAGGGCGAGCCCGCCGACGAGCGCTACTGGCTCGCCGTGGAGCGCGGCGCCCCGTTCACGGTGTGGATACCGGTCGACGCACCGGTGCCGGAGCTGCCGTTCACCGAGATCCAAGGCAAGGACCTGTCCCACTCCTTCGGCGTGAAACTCCTGGTACGGGTCACGGCGCGGACGGTACGGCTGGGCACCGAGGTCGCGGACGAACGCTGGTTCGACGTGGACGCCGGCGACTTCGAGAAAGGCCGCTTCGTCCCCCTCCAACCGGACTTCCAACGAGATGTGTGGCAGTGGACGGGCTGGCGGGACTTCGACGGCTTGCTTCCACCCGTACCGTCCCCGAGACGGGAATCCGCCGGCGACGCGTCCGGTGAAGACGGGGAGCCCGCGCGTCCCGCACCACCTCCGCAGCCGGCACAGCCTCCGGAGCCCGCACAGCCGGGCGAACCCGCATAGTCGTCAGGCGTCTCGGCGTTGCAGGAGTACGAAGCCGCCGATCAGCGCTGCCACCACCCACAGCACCATGATGCCCAGGCCGCCCCACGGGCCGTACGGGGTGTCGTCGTTGAGGGGGGTGACCACCTGGAGGATTTTGCTGCCTGCCCGGTCGGGGAGGAACTGGCCGATCTTCTTGGTCGCCGAGACATTGGCGAGGACGTTCGAGATCAGGAAGAAGAACGGCATCAGGATGCCGAGCGACAGCATCGGGCTGCGCAGCATCGCGGCGACGCCCATAGAGAACATCGCGATGAGCGTCATGTAGAGCCCGCCGCCGATGACGGCGCGCAGCACCCCCGGGTCACTGATCGACGCCTTGAGGGAGCCGAGCATGGCCTGTCCGAGGAAGAAGGCGAGGAAGCTGGTGACGATGCCGACCACGAAGGCCAGGACGGTGGCCACCGCGACCTTGCTGAACAGGAAGTTCACCCGCTGCGGCACGGCGGCGAGCGAGGTGCGGATCATGCCGGTGCTGTACTCGTTCGACACCACGAGCACCCCGAAGACGATCATCGCGAGCTGACCGAGGCTCATCCCGGCGAAGCTCACGAAGGTCGGGTCGAACGTGGCCTGGCTCTCGACGCTCATATTGCCGAATTCGCTCTTCGCCAGGGCGCTGATCAACATCCCGAGCGCGATCGTGACGAAGGCGGCCAGACTCAGTGTCCACACGGTGGACGCCACCGACCGGATCTTGGTCCACTCCGACCTGACGACCTGGGTGACCGCCATGTCAGGCCCCCTTCCGCGGCTGCTGCCAGCTCTCGCCCCAGCCGGCCCCGGGCGGCGGGGCCACGAGCCCCGCGTCCGGTGAGTCCGCGTGCGCGTGGTACTCCACGGACTCGGCGGTGAGCTGCATGAACGCGTCCTCCAAGGACGCCTGCTGCGGGCTCAGCTCATGCAGGACGAGATGGTGTTCGGCGGCCAGTTCACCGAGCTTCTCGGCGCCGACCCCGTCGACCTCCAGCGTGCCGTTGCCCGCCTCCACGACGGTGACACCGGCCTGGTGGAACACATCGAGCAGCCGCTCCCGCTGCGGGGTGCGCAGCCGCACGTACGAGCGGGAGTTCTGCCGGATGAACTCCACCATCGACGTGTCCGCGAGGAGCCGTCCCTGACCGATCACCACCAGATGGTCGGCGGTCAGCGCCATCTCGCTCATCAGGTGCGAGGAGACGAAGACGGTACGGCCCTGGCCGGCGAGCGACTTCATCAGATTGCGGATCCAGTGGATGCCCTCGGGGTCGAGCCCGTTCACCGGCTCGTCGAACATCAGGATCCGCGGGTCACCGAGCAGCGCCCCCGCGATCCCGAGCCGCTGCCCCATACCGAGCGAGAACCCCTTCGCCTTCTTCCGCGCGACCGAGGTGAGCCCCACCGTGTCCAGGACCTCACCGACCCGCGCCTTGGGGATGCCGTTGCTCTGCGCCAGACACAGCAGATGGTTGTACGCGCTACGGCCCCCGTGCATCGCCTTCGCGTCCAGCAGCGCGCCGATGTACTTGAGCGGATCGCGCAGCCCGGCGTAGTGCTGTCCGTCGATACGGACGTCCCCCGCGGTCGGATGGTCGAGACCGAGCATCATCCGCATCGTGGTGGACTTGCCCGAGCCGTTCGGGCCGAGGAAGCCGGTGACGATGCCGGGTCTGACGGAGAAGGTGAGGTCGTTGACCGCCATCTTGTCGCCGTACCGCTTGCTCAGCCCCTCTAGCTCGATCATGGCCACCAGGCTAAGGGCTGCCCCGGACCTCCGCCTGTCGGCTTGGGGAACATATGACCGATGTCCCGGTGAACGCGACGGTGCCCCGTACCGCCAGGAGCGGCGGTACGGGGCACGGGGTGGTGCGTCGCGGAGTCGCGGGAACCGAGCGACCGGTCGGGACCCTGAGGCCCCGTCGACCTACCGGGTCTGCTGCGCCGGCACACCGCGCGAGATCGGCTCGTCCTCCGGCGAACTGGCCGCGGCCACGGCCGCGCCCGTCAGCGTCGCCAGCATCTCGCGGACGTTCGTCAGCTGCGCGTTGATCGAGTCGCGACGGTTCGTCAGCGCGGCGAGCTCACGCTCGGACTCGCTGCGGATCCGGTCCGCCTTGGCGTTGGCGTCGGCCACGATGTCCTCGGCCTGGCGCTGCGCCGTCTCGACGGTCTGGCGGGCCCGGCGCTCGGCATCCGTGCGCAGCTTCTCCGCCTCCAGGCGCAGCTGCTCCGCCCGGTGCTCGATCTCGGCGAGACGCTTCTCGGCCTTGGCCTGACGGGACGCGAGGTCGCGCTCCGACTGCTCCCGGCGCTTGGCGAGGTTCGTCTCGAAGTCGGCGGCGGCCTGCGCGGCCTTCGCACGGGTCTCCTCGAAGAGCGCGTCGGCCTCTTCGCGCTTGGACTGCGCGTCCTTCTGGGCCTCGGAACGCAGCGTGGACGCCTCGCCCTTGGCCTTCTCGACGATCCGGACGCCCTCGTCCTCGGACTTGGCCTTGCGCTCGGCGGCGAACGCCTCCGCGTCGTTGCGCACCTGCTGCGCGGACGACTCGGCCAGCTCACGGTGCTGCTCGGCGGCGCGGCGCGCCTCCTCGCGCAGATCCTTCGCCTCCTCCTCGGCGAGGCGGAGGATCTTCTCTACGCGCGCGCCGAGACCGGCGTACGACGGTTCGGCGTCGCTGACCTGCGCCTGGGCGTTCTGCGTTTCGAGGTGGAGTTCCTCGATGCGCTTCTCCAGGGCGGTGATACGCGCCAGGGCACTGTCGCGGTCGGAGACGAGCTTGGCAATGCGTTCGTCCACCTGAGCGCGGTCGTACCCACGCCGCACTAGCTCGAAGCCGTATGGGGAAGTGTCGCTCATGGGGTTCCTGTCGAATGAGACCGGTGAGGTGATAGGGGGAATCCTAGGGGGCCGGACGGCGTGTCAACGAGCAGATGCCTGTTTGATCTGGAGAATGACACCCCTTTTGAGTGGCTGATGGTCGGAGCACTTGCCAGCGACCGGTCCGACCGTCCTTACAGAGCATGTAATTCGCGGTTCTGGCTAGTCTTCTGACGGCTTGCCACTCGAACGTGTGGCGCCCGCCGAGGCGCCGGCTTTCACACCACCGCCCGTCGACGAACCGCCGACCGCCGGGGCCTCGAAGGACTCCAACGCCTCCAGGACATCCTGCACCCGGGAGATCTCGGCATTGATGTCCTCGCGGCGCCGGACCAGGATGTCGAGTTCCCGCTGCCCCTCGTCGACGGTTCGTTTCGCCTGCTGCTGCGCGTCGGATCTGATCCGCTCGGCCTCGCGTACCAGTTCCGCCTTCTTCTGCTCGGCCTCCTTGAGGAGACCCTCGGCCTTCTTGACGGCGGCGATACGGACCTTGCTCGCCTCCGAATTCGCGTCCGACATCAGCTGCTTGGCCTTCGCGTCGGCCTTGGCGAGCTGTTCCTGGGCGGCCTTCACCAGCGTGTCGCACCGCTCGCCCGCGGAACGCATCGCCTCGGCGGACTCCCGGCGGGCCCGGTCGTGCAGCTCCTCGATCTCACCGGTGATCCGGTCCCGCAGCTCCTCGGCCCGCTCCCTGATGGCGGTCGCGTCCCGACGCGCCCCGACCAGCAGGTCATCGGCGTCCGTACGGGCCCGCTCCACCCGGGTGTTGCCCTCGACCGTGGCATCGCCGACCAGTCGCTCGGCCTCCGAACGGGCCGCGCCCACCATACGGTCGGCCTGCGCCTCGGCGTCCGCCGTGGTCTTGTGCGCCTTCTGCTGCGAGTCGTTCGCGAGCTTGTCCGCCTCCGATACGGCCTCCGTGATGAGCGCGTCGACCTGCTCGGCGGCCTCCGAACGCCGCCTGTTGGCGTCCTGACGGGCCGCGTCGCGCGTCTGCTCCGCCTCGCGCCTGGCCGCGCCGAGCACCCGCTCCGCATGGGCGTCCGCCTCGGCCTTGATCCGCGCCGACTCGGAACGGATCCGCTCCGCGTGCTGCTGCGCCGAACCGACCGTCTCGGCGGCCTCGGCACGCAGCCGCTCCGCGTCGCCGGTGGCGTCCGAGATCAGCTTCTCGGCCTTCGCGACGGACCCGCTCCGTACCCGCTCCGCCTGAGCGGTGGTCTCCGTCTGGAGCCGCTCCGCCTCACGTCGGGCCTCACCGATCAGGGTGTCCGCCTGGTTCGCCGCGTCGGACCGCATCCGGTTGGCGTCCTCGCGGGCCTCGGCCCGGGTGCGCGACGCGTCCTGCTCGGCCGTCGCGATGGTGTCCGACGCGTCCGTACGGGCCCGCTGCGCATGCTCGTTCGCGTCCGTCCGCAGCCGGTCCGCCTCGGCGATGGCCTCCGAAACGGTGCGCTCCGCGAGGGACTTCGCGGCCTCCGACTCCTCGGCGGCCTCCCGGCGGACCCGCGACGCGTCGTCGCCGGCCCGCTCCCGCTCGGCATAGGCGTCGGCGCGGACCCGGTCGGCCTCCTCCTGCGCCTCGCGCCGGGTGCGCTCGGCCGCGTGCTCGGCGGCGCCGCGCAGTCCCGCGATCTCCTCCTGCGCCTGCTCCTGGAGTCCGGACACCGCGTCCCGTACGGACTGGGCGGTCTGTTCGGCGCTGCCGACCATCTCGGTCGCGCGCCGGTCGGCCTCCTCGACCAGGCGGACCGCCTCGGTCTGTGCCTCGTCGACCCGCTTGCGCGCGGACGCGAGCAGTTCCTCGCTCTGCTCGCGGGCCCGCTCCCGCTCCTGGTCGGCCTCGCCGCGCGCGGAGCCGAGCAGTTCCTCGGCCTCACGGCGACGGCGTACGGCCTCCTCCTGGGCGGCGGCCAGCGCCTCGGCCGCCTCGGTACCGACCCGCTCGGCAGCCGCCGCGGCCTCGGTGCGGACCCGGTCGGCGGTCTCCTGGGCCTCCGTCTTCAGCCGCTCGGCCTCCGCGGCGGCCTCGGAGCGCAGCCGGACCGCGACGTTCTCACCCTCGGCGCGGGACTGCGCCGCGTCCGCCGCGGCCTCCGTACGCAGCCGCTCGGCCTCCGTCTCGGCCTGCGCCTGGAGCGTACGGATCCGCTCGGCGGCCTCGGCGCGCAGCCGCTCCGTCTCCTCGGCGGTCTCCCGGCGGATGCGCTCCGCCTCGTCCCGCGCGTCGTTCAGCGCCTGCTCGGCCGACCCGAGGCGCTCCTCGGCCTCCGTGTGCAGCCGGGTCAGCTCGTCGGCGGCCTCCGCGCGGCGCGCGTCGACGGCCCGCTCGGTCTCCTCACGCAGCTCATCGGCGGCCCGCTCGGCGTCCGCCTTGACCGTCTCGGCCTGCTCGGTGGCCTCGGCGAGGTGCCGCTCGGCCTCGGCGCGGGTGCGCTCCAGGGTCTCCTCGGCCTGCTTGCGCAGGGTCGTCGCCCGCTCGATGGCCTCGGTGCGGACCCGCTCGCTCTCGGTCGTCGCGGAGGAGCGCATCTCGTCCGCGTCGGCCCGTGACTTGGCGAGGATCTCCTCGGCGGACTTCGCCGCCTCCTCGATCTGCTGGACCGCCTCGCGGCGCGCCTCGCCCCGGATGCCCTCGCCCTCGTCGACCGCGTCGGCCCGCAACTGCTCGGCCTCGCCGCGCAGCCGCCGCGCCTCCTCCTGGAGTTCGACGGTCTTGGCGCGGTACTCCTTGGTGTCGTCCTTCGCCGCGCCCTTCAGCTCCTCGGCGATGTCGTGCGCCTGGTCGCGCAGCCGGTCCGCCTCGGCCTCCGCCTCGCGGCGGATCCGCTCGGCCTCGTCGGTGGCCGTCCGGGTGGTCGCCTTGGCGTCGTCGGACGCCTTGGTCAGGACCTCCTCGGCGGTACGGGCCGCCTTCGCGAGCTGGGACGCGGTCTCCTCGGCCGTCAGCGCGCGGGCCTTCTCGGACGCCTCCGCGACGATCTTCTCGGCCTCGGCGCGGGCGTCCGCGACGACCTGCTCGGCGTCCGCCTTGGTGGTCTCGGCCTCCTTGGTCGCCTCGCTGACCAGCCGGGCGACCTGCTCCTTGGCCGTACGGGTGCGCTGCTCGTTCGCCGACTCGGCCGCCGCGAGACGCTTGGTGGCGGCCTCCTTCGCCTCGGTCACCACCTTGTCGGCCTCGGTCCGCGCCTCACGCAGCGCGGTCTCGGCCTCCTGCATCCGCTGCTCGGCGTTGCGGCTCAGCTCGGTGGACTGCCGGCGGGCCTGGTCCGACTCGGCGGTGGTCGAGCTGCGCAGCTGCTCGGCGTGGTCGGTGGCCTCCTGCGCCTGGTTCGACGCGGCGTTCAGCAGCCGCTCGGCGTCCGTACGGGCCCGCCGCAGGATGCCTTCCGCTTCCGCGCGCGCCGCCTCCGCCTCGGAGCCCACGCGCCGGCTCGCCTCGTCCGTGAGGCGCTGCGCCTCGGCGCGGGCGGCGCCCAGTGACTGCGTGGCCTCGGCGCGGGACTCGTCGAGGAGCCGGCGGGCCTGCTGTTCGGTACGGGCGCGGAGCTGCTCGGCCCAGGCCACGTTCTCGTTGACGTGGGACTCGACGGTCGCGCGGCGCTCCGACAGTTCCTGGTCGAGCTGCTGGCGCCGGGAGATCGCCTCGGCGTGCAGTTCGGACTGGAGCCGGGCCTGCTGCTCCGCGTGCTCCTGGAGGATGCGCTGGGTCTGGGCGCGGGCGTGGCTCAGCTCGCGCTCGGCGTCGGCGCGCAGCTGCTCGGCCTGGATCTGGGCATTACGGAGGAGCTGTTCGGCCTGATAGCCGAGGTCCCCGCCGTCATAGGCAGGACGTGTCGCGAGGTTGCGGCGCGCCTCGTGCAGCTTGGCGCGCAGCACCTCGACCTGGTAGCCGAGGTCCTCGGCGTGCTGAACGGCCTTTTCCCGCTCGGTCTTCAGCCGCTCCATCTCGGCCTCGAACCGAGAGAGATGGTCGACGTCAGCTCGCTCTCGCTCCTGGCGTTCGTAGCCCCGCACTGCGCGGTCCCATCCGTCCCCTGGTCGCAAATCTCTCCGAAAGACCCCACCCGTCCGCCGAACGGGGCCCCCGGGGAATGGTGTCAGACAATCGGCGGAGCATGGGCTTCTGCCCGGACGCTCGCCCCCCGAAACCCGGACCCCGGCTGCGACCGCCCCACACTCGGACGGCCGCAGCCAACCCTACCGGGCCCGGTCTTCCGGTTGGCCTGGCCGACGTGCATTTCCTGCCCGGCGAAGCGGGGGATCGGGCCGGAGACGGTGTCGCGGCACGGATTCCGTCAGTGCTCGGTCGTGGCGGAAGGGTCCTGTGGGGCGGAAGTGACGAGTTCGGTGAGGACGCCGTGGCAGTCCTTCGGGTGCAGGAAGGTGATCCGCGAGTCCATCGAACCGCGCCGGGGCTCGTCGTACAGGACCCGGACGCCCTTGCCCTTGATGTCGGCCGCGTCCGCGTCGACGTCGGCGGTGCCGAAGGCGATGTGGTGGACACCCTCACCGTTCTTGGCCAGCCACTTCGCCACCGTGGAGTCCTCGCGCACCGGTTCCAGAAGCTGGAGGTAGGTGGCTCCGCCGTCCGACGTACCGTTGATCCGGAGCATGGCCTCCCGGACGCCCTGCTCTTCGTTGATCTCGGAGTGGTACACCTCGAATCCGTAGGTCGCGCGGTAGAACTCGACAGTCGTGTCCAGATCGAAACAGGCGATTCCGATGTGGTCGATTCGCGTCAGCATTCCCTCAGTGCAGCGCCCCGGGAGGTGGTTACGCAACGTGCGCGCGATCACACCGCCGTGGCGGTGACGCAACGCATACTGCTCAGTACATTCAGGTAAACCCTCGTTCACTCCTCAGCTTCCACGCTGAAAGGGGATCGCACGTCATGTCTGGAACGACCGGTACCACCTCAGTGATCGTCGCGGGCGCGCGTACGCCCATGGGACGGCTCCTGGGCTCGCTGAAGTCCTTCTCGGGAGCCGACCTCGGCGCCTTCGCCATCAAGGCCGCCCTGGACCGGGCCGGGATCGGCGGCGACCAGGTGCAGTACGTGATCATGGGCCAGGTGCTCCAGGCCGGGGCAGGGCAGATCCCGGCACGTCAGGCCGCCGTCAAGGCGGGCATCCCGATGGGCGTACCCGCCCTCACGATCAACAAGGTCTGTCTCTCGGGCCTGGACGCCATCGCCCTCGCCGATCAGCTCATTCGTGCGGGTGAGTTCGACATCGTCGTCGCGGGCGGCCAGGAGTCCATGACCAACGCGCCCCATCTGCTGCCGAAGTCCCGTGAGGGCTACAAGTACGGCGCGATCGAGATGCTCGACGCGATGGCCCACGACGGGCTGACCGACGCGTTCGAGAACATCGCGATGGGCGAGTCCACCGAGAAGCACAACACCCGCCTCGGTATCAAGCGCGCCGAGCAGGACGAGATCGCGGCCCAGTCCCACCAGCGCGCCGCGGCGGCACAGAAGAACGGCCTCTTCGAGGCGGAGATCACCCCGGTCGAGATCCCGCAGCGACGCGGCGAGCCGGTGCTGTTCAGCCAGGACGAGGGCATCCGCGCCGAGACCACCACCGAGTCGCTCGGCAAGCTGCGGCCCGCCTTCACGAAGGACGGCACCATCACCGCGGGCTCCTCCTCGCAGATCTCCGACGGCGCCGCCGCCGTCGTCGTGATGAGCAAGGCCAAGGCCGTCGAACTGGGCCTTGACTGGCTCGCCGAGATCGGCGCCCACGGCAATGTCGCGGGACCCGACAACTCCCTCCAGTCACAGCCGTCGAACGCCATCCAGCACGCCCTCAAGAAGGAGGGCATCGGCGTCGACGCCCTCGACCTCATCGAGATCAACGAGGCGTTCGGCGCGGTCGCCGTGCAGTCAATGAAGGACCTCGGCGTGTCATCGGAAAAGGTGAACGTCAACGGTGGCGCGATTGCCCTGGGTCACCCGATCGGGATGTCCGGCGCCCGGCTCGTGCTGCATCTGGCCCTGGAACTCAAGCGCCGGGGCGGTGGCGTGGGCGCCGCCGCGCTGTGCGGGGGCGGCGGCCAGGGCGACGCGCTGATCGTGCGAGTGCCCAAGGGCTGACCGCGCGTACGAGCGCGTACGAGCGCGTACGAGAGAGCTTCGACCCCGGGGCCGAAGCCCGAAGAACGGAGCTGTGCGCTGTGAAGCAGGACGTCTCCTCGCTGGTCACCCAGGCCAGGGAGGGCAGGCCGCGGGCCGTGGCCCGGCTGATCTCCCTGGTCGAGGGGGCGTCCCCGCAGCTCCGCGAGGTGATGGCGGCTCTCGCACCGCTCGCCGGCAACGCGTACGTCGTGGGGCTGACCGGTTCGCCGGGCGTCGGCAAGTCCACGTCCACGTCGGCGCTCGTCAGCGCGTACCGGCGGCAGGGCAAACGGGTCGCCGTCCTCGCCGTCGACCCCTCCTCGCCGTTCTCCGGCGGCGCGCTGCTCGGTGACCGGGTACGGATGTCCGAGCACGCGTCCGACCCCGGCGTCTACATCCGGTCCATGGCGACCCGTGGCCATCTCGGCGGTCTGGCGTGGGCCGCGCCCCAGGCGATCCGGGTCCTGGACGCCGCCGGATGCGAGGTGATCCTCGTGGAGACCGTCGGGGTCGGTCAGTCCGAGGTCGAGATCGCCTCGCAGGCCGACACCTCGGTCGTGCTCCTCGCGCCCGGCATGGGCGACGGCATCCAGGCCGCGAAGGCGGGCATCCTGGAGATCGGTGACGTCTACGTCGTCAACAAGGCCGACCGCGACGGCGCCGACGCGACCGCCCGCGAGCTGAACCACATGCTCGGCCTGGGCGAGTCCCGAGGCCCCGGCGACTGGCGCCCCCCGATCATCAAGACGGTCGCCGCGCGCGGCGAGGGCATCGACGAGGTCGTACAGGCCCTGGAGAAACACCGCGCGTGGATGGAGGAACGAGGCGTCCTCACCGAACGCCGCCGGGCACGCGCGGCCCACGAAATCGAAACGATCGCCGTCACGGCGCTGCGCGCGAAAATCGCGGACCTGAGAGGCGACACCCACGTAACCGCTCTCGCGGAACGCGTGGTTACGGGTGACTTGGACCCGTACGGAGCGGCGGACGAACTGGTCGCGGGCCTGACGCAGGGGGCCTGAACCTCAACGCCCAAGTGCCGGGCGCCCCGAAGGACACCCGGCACCCAGCACAGCCGTCACACGTCAGTCGTCGGACCCACGGTCATCGTGGTCGTCGGACCCGCGGTCATCGGACCCACGGCCATGGTCGTCGGACCCGTGGTCGTCGGACCCACGGCCACGGTCATCAGACCCCCGGTCGTCGGACTCACGGCCACGGTCATCGGACCTCCGGTCATCGGAACCCCGGTCATCGGACCCGTGGTTGTCCGAAGCCCGGTGCACCGAGACGGACCCGGACCCGAAGTCCACCCGCCACTCCCGCTCCGTACCACCCACGACGGAGTCGACCTCCCACCCACGGGACGTCCCGTCGTCGTCCACCTCGACCGACGTCACGGTCCCGTGCGAGTCGGCGACAGCCCGAGCCGCGGCCTCGGCGCTCACGGAGGCCCCGCGCACAGCGGCAAGCGCCCCGGCCGCGTCGTCATCGTCGTCCCGGTCGATGTGCGAGGTCAGCACCTTCCCGGTACCCCGGTCCACGTGCACGCTGTACCACTTACGGTCCTGACCGACCACGCCGACCTCCCACACCGGGGTGTCGTCATCGTCGTCGTCCAGCTCCGCCTTGACCGCCGTACCGGAGGTGTGGCGCAGCGCGGCGGCGATGGCGTCAGCGGCCGTCACCTTGGCACCCTTGGCCGCGGCGGCGTCGTTGTCCCGGCCGTTGTCGTCGTCGCGCCCGTCGTCGTCCCGGCTGTCGTCCGTACCGGGGGCATCCGTGCCGTTGTCGTCCGTGCCGGGGGCATCGGTGCCCCTGTCGTCCTTGCCGTTGTCGTCCGTGGTCCGCACGCTCGACCCGCGGCTCGGCGCGTCGTCGTCGCCCGCCACCGCGAAGGCGGTTGCGGTGCCTCCGACGAGGGTCGCGGCGGCCAGCGTGGCGATGACGAGGTTGCGCTTCATGGGTGTCCTCCCCGATTCGGCCGGACGGTCTGCCCGGTCTGTCGTCGTTCTGTGCGACGAGGACCAATGTGCTTGAGCGATGCTTAAGGTCCGCTGAAGTCGGCTGAAGACTTCTTCAGGTTCGATTTGCGAGGCTGTGCGCATGCGCCTGTTGATCGTGGAGGACGAGAAGCGTCTGGCCCTTTCCCTCGCGAAGGGTCTCACCGCCGAGGGGTACGCCGTGGATGTCGTCCACGACGGCCTGCAAGGACTGCACCGGGCGAGCGACGGCGCGTACGACCTGGTGATCCTCGACATCATGCTGCCCGGCATGAACGGCTACCGCGTCTGTGCCGCGTTGCGCGCCGCGGGCCACGACGTACCGATCCTGATGCTCACGGCGAAGGACGGCGAGTACGACGAGGCCGAGGGTCTGGACACGGGCGCCGACGACTATCTGACCAAGCCGTTCTCGTATGTGGTCCTCGTGGCGCGGGTCAAGGCGTTGTTGCGGCGGCGCGGGCGCGCGGGGGCCTCACCCGTGCATGTCCTGGGCGATCTGGAGGTCGACACGGCCGCCCGCCGGGTCCGCCGCGGTGAGGAGGAACTTCCGCTCACCGCCAAGGAGTTCGCGGTCCTGGAGCAACTCGTGCTGCGCCCCGGCGAGGTGGTGTCCAAGGCCGACATCCTGGAGCACGTCTGGGACTTCGCGTACGACGGCGACCCCAACATCGTCGAGGTGTACATCAGCGCGCTGCGGCGCAAGCTGGGCGCCTCGCTGATCCGCACGGTCCGTGGCGCCGGCTACCGGCTGGAGTCCACCAGATGAGCCGGCTGTTCGGTTCCGTACGGGCCAAGGCCACCCTCGGCGCGACCCTCGTCGTCGCCGTGGCGCTGCTCGCCGCCGGGTCCGCCGTCCTGCTCGCGCTGCGCTCCAGCCTCACCGACGAGGCGGGCACCGCCGCCCAGTCGACGGCGAACAAGGTGGCGACCAGGCTGGCCACCGGCATCGCGTACGACAAACTCGACCTGCCCGATGGCGGTGACACACCGGTGCAGGTCCTCGACGACGACGGGCGGCTCGTCGCGGCGAGCGAGGACCTGGAGCGCATCAGCGGTACGGGAAGCGGCGCCGTCCGGCCGCAGCCGACGCCGACGATCACCTCGCACGACGACGATGACGACGACCACAAGGGCAGAGGCAGGGGCAACGGCGACGACGACGAGTATCTGCTGGAGCCGGGTGAGATCTCCGACGACGTCAAATTCACCAACGGTTCGGCGACCGTCGACGGTACGACGGCCGAGTACCGCTTCGCCCGGGTCGGCGTGAACGTCCAGGGCAAGGGCGACCTGACCGTGTACGCGGGTGCCCCGCTGTCCGCCGAGCGCAGTGCCGTGAACACCGCGCTGACGGCCATGCTGATCGGCTTCCCGCTGCTGCTCGTGGTCGTCGCCGGGGTGACCTGGCTGGTGACGCGGCGCGCCTTGAAGCCCGTCGAGGGCATCCGGGGCGAGATGGCGGCCATCACCGCGTCGCAGGACCTGGCGCGACGGGTGCCCGAGCCGGACTCGCACGACGAGATCGCACGGCTCGCGCGGACCACCAATGAGACGCTGGCCGCCCTTGAGTCGTCCGTGGAGCGGCAGCGACGGTTCGTCGCCGACGCGTCGCACGAGTTGCGCAGCCCCATCGCGTCGCTGCGCACCCAGTTGGAAGTGGGTGCCGCACACCCGGACCTGCTGGACGTGGACGGCGCCGTCGCGGACACCGTGCGGCTCCAGACACTCGCCGCCGACCTGCTGCTCCTGGCCCGCCTTGACGCGGGGGAGCGGCCGGGTGAGAAGCGGTTCGACCTGGCCGCGCTGGTCCGTGCCGAGTTGGCGCAGCGCACCGGCGACCGGATCCCCGTAAGGACCGTCGGCCTCGACCCGACCGAGGTGACCGGGTCACGCGGTCAACTGGCGCGCATTCTCGGCAACCTCGTGGACAACGCCCAGCGGCACGCGGCGTCGGCGGTCTCGGTCGAGGTCCGCATACGCGACGGCGCCGCCGTACTGTCGGTCGCCGACGACGGCGGCGGGGTCCCGCCGGCCGAACGGGAACGCGTCTTCGAACGCTTCGTACGCTTGGACGACGCCCGCAGCCGCGACGACGGAGGCGCCGGCCTGGGCCTGGCCATCGCAAGAGACATAACAACCCGCCACGGAGGCACCCTCACGGTAAGAGATTCCCCAACAGGGGGCGCCCTCTTCGAACTACACCTACCGCACCGGTAAGCGCCCCGTCAGGGGCGCGGGGAACTGCGCACGGGCGAGCCGATGTCCCGGCAGGACGATTTCCCTAGGGGCGCGGGGAACTGCGCAAACAACCACGACGGGCCGGCACCTGCGCGACGGCATCAACCACCGCCCCATCAGGGGCGCGGGGAACTGCGCAACCGCTCAGGTACCCAACCCCGTCCCGGTCAATTCCGCCGCTGCCCCCGCAGATGGTCGGCAATCGGCGACAGCGACTTATGGAGTTCCTCCAGCGCCTCGGGCGAGATCAGGTCGATGAAATGCCGCCGTACGGACGCGACATGATGCGGAGCCACCCTCTTCATCGTCGCCAAGCCGTCCTCGGTCAGCACGGCGTAAAGCCCCCGCCGATCGGACTCACAGTTCTCCCGGCGGACCAGCCCGGCATTCTCCATCCGGGTGATCTGATGCGAGAGCCGACTCTTGGACTGCATGGTCGCGGACGCCAAATCACTCATCCGCATCCGCAGCTCCGCGGACTCGGAGAGATTGACCAGGATCTCGTAGTCGTTCATCGTCAGGCCGAACGGCTGGAGGTCCTTCTCCAGCTGGTGCGTCAGCAGGCGGTTGACCTCCAGATGAGTGCGCCAGGCGCACTGCTCGGCTTCGGTCAGCCAGGGCGTGGCCGTCTCGGTCTCCATATTTGCGATTCTACCTAAGAGGTTGAAAACTGAACGAGTGGTCGGAGTGTGACGGTGCGCACGCGTTCGAACGTCACACTCCGCAGACTACCGCTCACAGCCCGAAGCGACGCTGGAGGTCGCCGAGCTGTCCGGGAAGACGCGGTGCCGCACCCTGCTGTCCCGGATGTCCGCCCGCTCCCTGACCACCCGGCACCCCCGCCGCCTGCGGCACCGCCCCCGTGGCCTGCTCCGCCATCAGCACTTCCGTGGACTGGAGCAGCACCGTGCCGGCCCCCACGAACTCGAACTGGTGCTCCTCGCCGGAGGCCCCGCCGATGCCTGTCATCGCACGTAGACCGCCCAGCACACCGGTCATATAACCGTGGTCGTAGTGGTGGCACGGCGACGGGCAGTCGGCCCAGCCCACCAGGGCCTGCGGGTCCACCCGGATCGGCGGCTCCATGAACACCACAGGACCGTTCGACGCGGCCACGAACTTGCCCGTCCCGATGAGCGTCAGAAAGCCCGGAACGATCGACTGCTTGAGCGCGAGAGTTGGCTGAAAAGCGAGCAGATTGCCCGAGCGAATGGTCAGGTTGCCCTCAGCCAGGTCGTACGAATTCACGTCGAAGGCCCGGTCGGCGAGGAGCATCTTGCCCGATCCCGACGCCACCACCCAGTCGCTCGCGTGCAACGGCGAATGGAACGCCGTCCGCACCAGGCGGTCGAGCCGGCCGTGCCCGATCCCGTTGAACTCGATCGAGCCGTAGTAGGCGATCATCTTGCCCTTCTGGAGGAACCACTCACTGCTCTTGAGTTCCACACAGAAGGTGTAGCTGTTGACGTTGTCGTCGACCGGCAGCGTCATCGGGTCGTACACGGTCGGCCCGGTGGCTCCGTACGCGCTCACAGCTTCTCCTCCGACGCCTGGACGAACACCGCGCCATTGCCGCTCAGTTCCAACTGGAACGCCTCGCCCGAACCGCGCCCCACCATGTCCCGCCAGCCCAGGGCCGCGGACAGCTTGTTGCGTACGTCGCCATGGTGGGCGACATACGCCTGCGGGTCGACATGCACCGCCCGCTGCGGGGTGATCGGCACCTCGATCACACCGCCGTGCGCCATCACCGCCACAGAGCCATGCCCCTTGAGGGTGGTCGTGAACAGGCCCTGCCCGGTGACCTGGCCGCGCACCATGCCCATGACCCCGCCCTGCGAGCCCATGAACATCGTGCCCTGCTGCAAGGTCCCGTCGAAGGCGAGCAGCCGGTCCGCCTCGACATAGAGGGTGTCGCCGGTGAGGCTGATCACCTGGATGTGATGGCCGCCGTGCCCGAACAGCACCGTGCCGCTGCCCTCGACGGTCATCAGCGGTGTCGCCTCGTTCGCCATCCGGCGCCCGATCATCGACATCACCCCGCCCTGACCGCCCTGGATGTTCGGCGTGAAGGACACCTCGCCCTTGTACGCGAGCATCGCGCCACGCTGGCTGTACATCGTCTGGCCGGGCATCACGGTCGCCTCGACCATCTTCGAGTTGATCTCGCGGAAAGGCATCAGGCGTCCCCTCCGATCGTGTTGCGCTCGCTGGGCTGTACGTAGACCAGCCCGTCACCCTCGAACCGGATCTGGAACGCCTCGCCGCCGCCCTCGCCCAGGAAGGTGCGGAAGGTCACGCCCGACTGGAAGCTCTGCCGCACATTGCCCTGGTGCGCGATGTACGCGCCCGGGTCGACGGTGAGCGGGAACTGCGGTGAGACGCGCAGGATCACGGCAGGACCGTCCGACATGATCGCCGCCTGGCCCGAGCCCTCGACGGTCGTGGTGAACAGGCCGTTGCCCTGCGAGGCACCGCGCAGACCGGTGAAGGAGGTGCCGGTGCGCAGGCCCGCGTCGGTGGCCAGCAGATTGCTGGACTCGACGAAGAGCTTGTCGCCCTGGAGGTGGACGAGGTTGATCTCGCTCGCGCGGTCCGCGAACCAGCAGGTCCCCTGTCCCCGCACCTCCATGACGGTCATCTGCTCACCGGTCAGGCGCCGGGTCACCATCCCCCGGATGCCCTCACCGCCGCCGGTCATCTTCTTGAAGCTCATCTGGCCGTCATAGGCGACCATCGAGCCGTTCTTCGCCTTGACGGAGTCGCCGGACATGTCGACGGCGAGCACCTTGCTCCCTTGGAGCCGGAACATTGCCACGGAGCGACGGTAGCCGTTGCACAGAGCCCCCCGACAGCATCCGTAGAAGGAATACGTACCCTGAGGGGACCCCGATTCCCCACCGAAGGTGACCCGTGGACATCAAGACCGCATCCGCACTCCGCCGCCTGCGCCTGGTCTCGGCGCCCGAGGCTGTCTCGTTCCTGCTGCTGCTCGTCTGCTCCGTGCTCAAGCGGACGACCGAGTTCAACGCGGTCCCCGCGATGGGCATGATCCACGGTGTCCTGTTCATCCTGTACGTGCTCTTCTGGGCCGACGCCTGGAACCGCACCAAGTGGCCCCTCCGTACGGCCGCCCTCTACTTCGTCCTTTCGGTGCTGCCGACCGGTGGCTTCTTCGCCGAGCGCATGCTCAAGCGCGAGGCCGAGAACGCCGTGATCGCGTCCCGCGCCCGCAACGAAGGCGTCGTGAAGGCGTGATCGTCGCCTTCTCCGTGACTCCGCTCGGGGTCGGCGAGGACGTGGGGGAGTACGTCGCCGACGCCGTCCGCGTGGTACGCGAATCGGGTCTGCCGAACCGGACCGACGCCATGTTCACCTCCATCGAGGGGGAGTGGGACGAGGTGATGGACGTGGTGAAGCGGGCGGTCGCCGCCGTCGAGGCCCGCGCGCCCCGGGTCTCCGTCGTCCTCAAGGCCGACATCCGCCCCGGAGTGACGGACGGCCTCACGTCCAAGGTCGCGACGGTGGAGCGCCGACTCGCCGCCGAGTAACCCCTTCCGCGCCAGCAGCCGCTACCAGTCGTCAACTGTCGAAGCCTCGGCCCCGGGTGGGCCGGGGCTTTCGCGTACCCTGCGTGTGTACCGATTTGAGCGATCGCTCTCGCCTTCGGGCGCGAGATGCACGAGGAGGAGCGGGCGGGGGGACATGTCGCCCGGCTGGGTCAACTGCTCGCCGGGGCACAGACCAATCCACGGCTCGGCGCGGCCACGGTGGCGGGGCTCGACCTGTGGATCGCGGAGATCGAGCAGGTGCTGACCCGGGTCCTCGCGGCGACCCCGCTCGCCGAGTTCACCGACCCGGCGGGATCCCTGGGCCCGTTGACCCAGCGAGCGGTACCGGCCCGACTGCGCCGCACCCCTCCGACCTGACCGCCCGCCGGACCCCGCCGACCGGCGCAACCTTGCCCCCAAAAACGCCCTCTCGGGTCCCTTCCAGTCGACACGCCGCCATATCTCCACTTTTGTGAGGTTATTGGCTTGTCGATCAACAGAATGGGAGGGCGTCGTGCGGACTGAGGGCTATGACTACGAGACCCACAGCACGCTCGCCGGGCCGCTCACCGAGCCGGCCGGCCACGCGTACCGGGTGCGGTACACCACGCTCCTTTCCCGTGAACCCCATCGGATACGGGCCGTCCTGCTGATGACGCTCGCACCGGTGCTCACCGGAGTCCTGCTCGTCTACCTGGTGTGGCCCTCGCACTGGACCGACCGTGAGGGTGGTGAGAGCTGGCTCGTCGTCCTCGACGCCACCATGCTCATATCCATCGGCCTGATCGAGCTGTTCATGCTCGTCAACGTCGTCAGCATCGCCCACGCCACCCTCGTCGCCCGCGACCCGATACCCGTCCTACCCGAGACCGGCACCAAGGTCGCCTTCCTCACCACCTATGTGCCCGGCAAGGAACCCCTCGCCATGGCCCGCGCCACCCTCGAAGGCGCGATACGGGTCCGGCACACCGGACCCCTGGACATATGGCTCCTCGACGAGGGTGACGACCCTCAGGCCAAGGACCTCTGCGCCGAACTCGGCGTCCGGCACTTCACCCGGCACGGCGTCCCCGAGTGGAACCGGGCCACGGGCGTCCACAAGGCCCGCACCAAGCACGGCAACTACAACGCGTGGATCGCGATGCACGGCGGCGACTACGAGTTCTTCGCCTCCGTCGACACCGACCACGTCCCGCTCCCCTCCTTCCTGGAGCGGATGATGGGGTACTTCCGGGACCCCGATGTCGCGTTCGTCGTCGGACCGCAGGTCTACGGCAACTACGAGACCCCGGTCACCAAGGCCGCCGAGTCGCAGCAGTTCCTCTTCCACACCCTGATCCAGCGCGCGGGCAACCGTTACCGCTCCGCCATGTTCGTCGGCACCAACAACGTCGTACGTATCGCCGCCGTCCGTCAGATCGGCGGCCTGTACGACTCGATCACCGAGGACATGGCCACCGGGTTCGAACTGCACCGGCGCGAGAACCCCCGTACCGGGCACGCGTGGCAGTCCGTCTACACACCCGACGTGCTCGCGGTGGGTGAGGGTCCGGCCTCCTGGACCGACTTCTTCACGCAGCAGATGCGCTGGTCGCGCGGCACCTACGAGACCCTCTTCACGCAGTACTGGAAGGCGCCCTTCAGTATGTCTCCCGGGCGCCTCTTCTCGTACACGCTGATGCTGGTCTACTACCCGATGACCGCCGTCAACTGGCTGCTTGGCATTCTGAGTTGTGTGCTGTTCCTCTGGTTCGGCGCCTCCGGCACCCAGGTCGCCGCCTCCGTGTGGCTGATGCTCTACAGCGACGCCGCCGCCCTCCAGATCGGCCTCTACCTCTGGAACCGCCGGCACAACGTGTCCCCGCACGAACCCGAGGGCTCCGGCGGTCTCGCCGGGATGGCGATGTCCGCGCTGTCCGCGCCGATCTACGCCACCTCGCTCGGCAACGCGGTACTGCGCCGCCCCAGCCGTTTCGTCGTCACCCCGAAGGGTGACGGCACCAGCCCGGACCGGCTGCTGACCTTCCGGATCCATCTGAGCTGGGCCGCACTCCTGGCGTCCTCGCTCGTCGCGTCCGTCGTCCTCGACCACACCCACGCGGCCATGCGGACCTGGGCCGTCCTCGCCCTGGTCATCTCGCTCGCGCCCGTCTCGGTGTGGGCCTGGACCCGGAACCAGGAACGCCGGGCCGCCGCACTGCTCGGGACCCCGCGCCTGCTCGACGACGAGATCCTGCGCACCCCCACCGCCGTGCTCGCCCAGGGCCCCCGTGTCCGCGCGCAGTCGACCACCGTCACCGGCAGCACGACAGGAGGCTCGTGACCCATGGCATACCAGCCGTCGAAGAAGCTGAAGAAGACCGTGCTCGGTGTCGGCGCCGGCGCCGTCCTGGTCGGACTCAACGCGCCCGCGGCCCTTGGTTTCGCCGAGGAGCGCTACTACGAGTACAAGATCGCGCAGCCCGCCTACCAGGCCAAGTACGGCTCCTGGACCCAGGTCGACATACCCGCGCGGTACCGCACCAACGCCATCCACGCGGCGCTCCTGCACACCGGCAAGGTCCTCATCGTCGCCGGGTCCGGCAATGAGCAGAAGAAGTTCGACAAGGGCTCCTTCGACACCGTCCTGTGGGACCCGAGGGCGAACACCTTCAAGAAGATCGCGACCCCCGACGACTTCTTCTGCTCCGGACACGCGGCACTTCCCGACGGGCGGCTCCTGGTGGCGGGCGGCACCGCGCGCTACGAACTCCTCGACGGGGAGGTCGACCGGCCCGGCGGCGGTATGCGCGTCAAGAACGAGAACCCCGACAAGGTGGTCACCCTGAAGAAGGGCACCCGCTTCCGTTCGCCCGCCGGTGTCGAGTACGTCAGCAAATTCGACGTCACCGTGCCGAAGGCGCTCCGCGAGAACAAGATCACGTACGGCAAGTCCGGCCAGATGCAGCCCTGGCAGACCACCGTCACCGCCAGCGAGGCGCGGGTCTTCGTGGAGGCCGTGGAGGAGGGGCCGCAGTCGGTCACCGACAAGCAGGCCCAGTACGAGATCGTCGGTCTGAGCGGCAAGGACGCCGACAACACCTACGGGCTCTCCGAGCAGATCACCCTCGACAAGCAGGACTTCCAGGGCATCAGGGCCGCCTACGAGTTCGACCCGACGGCGGAGAAGTACATACCCGTCGACCCCATGCGCAAGGCCCGCTGGTACCCGACGCTCGTCGGCCTGGACGACGGGCGGGTCCTCGCCGTCTCCGGCCTTGACGACGTCGGTGCCATCGACCCCGGCGACAACGAGATATACGACCCGAGGACCAAGAAGTGGACGATGGGCCCCCACCGCTACTTCCCCACCTATCCCGCCCTGTTCCTCACCGAGGGCGGCAAGCTCTTCTACCCCGCGTCCAACGCCGGGTACGGGCCCGCCGACCAGGGGCGCGAGCCGGGTCTGTGGGATCTGAAGACCAATAAGTTCAAGAAGATCCCCGGCCTCGCCGACATCGACCAGACCGAGACCTCGTCCTCACTGCTGCTGCCGCCCGCGCAGGACCAGAAGGTGATGATCCTCGGCGGCGGAGGCGTCGGCGAGTCCAAGAAGGCGACCCGCCGTACCGCCGTCGTCGACCTCAAGAAGGACAACCCCGCCTTCGTGAACGGACCGGACCTTCCGCAGGGCACCCGCTATCTCAACAGCGTGATCATGCCGGACGACTCGGTGTTCACCACCAACGGTTCCACGGACTACCGGGGCCGCAGCGCCAGCAACGTCCTCAAGGCGCAGTTCTACGACCCCAAGCGGAACGCCTTCCGGGACGCCGCCTCACCCCGAGTCGGCCGCAACTACCACTCCGAGGCGCTGCTCCTGCCGGACGGACGCGTCGCCACCTTCGGCTCCGACCCGCTCTTCGACGACCAGCAGAACACCAAGCTGGGCCACTTCGAGCAGCGCATGGAGATCTTCACCCCGCCCGCCCTCCTCAAGAACCGCACCGGCCGGCCCGTACTCGGCGCCGGTCCCGACACCCTCACCGCGAACCGCCGCGCCACCTTCGCGACCGAGCACACGGACCGGATCACGGGCGCCCGACTGATGCGGCCCAGCGCGGTCACCCACACCACCGACGTCGAACAGCGCTCCATCGCACTCACCCTGACCAGGACAAAGGACTCGCTCACGGTCGAGGTCCCGGACGACCGGACTCTCGTACCACCGGGTTGGTACATGCTCTTCGTGACGGACGCGGAAGGAACACCGTCAGAGGCAAAGTGGATCAAAGTGCCGTAGGCAAAGCGCCCCTGAAAGGGGCGCGGGGCTGTGACATGTGCGGCTCCGCCGCGTGGGCGCGACCAGCCATCCGCCTATGAACTGTTACGGGCAAGGCCCAACGCATAATCCGGCCACCAAGTCCCGGCCGCCGGCCCCCCACGACACTCACCGTCCGACTCACCGGGCCGCTTGATCCACAAGAAGGCGTCGACCAGCGGATCACCGGTCTCAGCCGTAGGCCCCGTGCCGAGCGCCCGGTCCGGCGGGTTGCACCAGACGTTGTCCGTGTCGCCGGTCAGCGGGCCTTTGCCGTTGCGGCTGGTGTCGATGACGAAGTGCTTGCCGCCGAGGATCCGGGACAGCTCCTGGCCGTAGGTCCGGACGGCCGTGTCGGTCTGGAAGTTGGACACGTTCAGCGCGAACCCGTCCGCGCGCTCGATCCCGGACAGGGTCAGCGGCTCCCGCAGTTTCGACGCGTCCGTGATCCATGCCGGATTGCCCGCGTCCAGATACACCGTGGTGTGCGGCTGCCGCTTCAGCCGGTCGATCGCGTCCGACAGGAGCTGGAACCGTTCCGCGCGGTACTCCTCCGGGGTGCACCCGTCCACGGTGTGCGCGACCGCGTCCGGCTCAAGGATGACTACGGCCTTGCTGTCCCCGAGCGCCGCCGCGAACCGGTCGATCCACGTCCGGTACGCCTCCGGGCTCGTCGCCCCGCCCGCCGAGTGCTGCCCGCAGTCGCGGTGCGGGATGTCGTACGCGACGAACAGCGCGGTACGGCCGTCCTTCGCGGCGCCCGCCGTGGCCGCCCGCATCATCGTCGCCGGGTCCTCACCGGCCGGCCAGATCGCCGCCGGCTGCTCGGAGATCCGGCGCAGCAGCTCCGCGTCCGAGGCGCGGCCCGTCCGCTGCCAGTCGGCGACCTGACGGGCCGACGGGCTCTGGGGGTCGACCCAGAACGGCGACTGCGCGGGAGACCCCGCCGACGCCTTCGACGGCTTCCGGACGGCGGACGCCTCCTCGATGTCGGAGCCCTCGGCGCAGGCGGCGAGCCCGAGCACGGTGACGACCGCGAGCGCCAGTACGCGGGAAACCCCACGGCTACGGATCAGGCGGGACATCCTGCCCCCAAACAGTGACGGACTTTTCGCGCAATCGTGACATAACGGCGCGTTTCCTCCGGGATGTGACACCGCTTCGGCACCGCTGCGCCCTGTCCGATGACCGCGCGATGACGTGCCCGCGCGGGCACCGCGTACCGGTCAGCCCCCCGCCGCCAGCGCGATCCCCAGCGGTGTCCGCTCGTAGAGCACCTGATGCCCGTACCGCCGCGAGGTCAGCAGCCCCGCGTCCCGCAGGGCCTTCAGGTGTGCCGACACCGACGACGCTGCCAGATCCAGCCGGTGCGCCAGCGCGGTCGTCGTGGCCGGCAGGTCAAGGGCGGCGAGTACCGCCGCGCGATGTCTGCCCAGGAGACGGACCAGTGCCTCCGTGGTCTGTTCCGTCGGCGCCGACCACAGGCCGCCGATCCCGCGTACCGGATACACCAGCGTCGGCTGCCACGGTGGCTCGTAGCCGCTGATCACGTCCGGCCACGAGAACACACTCGGCATCAGTACGAGGCCCTGCCCGTCCAGATCCCGTTCGTGCTGTCCCTTCCACTCCACCGTCAGCGTTCCCTCGCGCCACGTGAACCGGTGATCCAGCTCCCGCAGCAGCCCGCCCAGGCCCACATCGGCCAGCCGCCGCGAATGGAACGCCACATCGGCCTCAAGCAGGGCGCGCAGCCGGGGCCAGTCCGGCTCGACCAGCACATGCCACGCCCGCTCCATCAGATCCGCCAACTCCCGTACGGTGCGTGCCGGATCCGCGAGCAGATGGCGGCCGAGCGCGGTGTCGGCGGCGCCCGGCGTACAGGCCAGGGCGCGCACCATCTCCTCGCGCGCCGCCTCCGGGTCGGCCGTCCGTACCGCGGCGATCTCCTCGTCGAAGGTGCCCGACGGGCGGAGCGGTGGCGGGCCGAGCCAGTCCGGGCTGTGGCCGCGCTGGGGCATCAGCAGCCAGAGCGGGGCGAAGTCGAGGTCCGCGCCGGACGCGCGGACGCGGCGCAGCCAGTGCGGGTGGTAGCCCTGGCGCTCGGGGCGCTTGAGGGTACGGACCGCCTCCTGCGTCTCCCAGAGGGGGGAGACCGCGAAGCGGCAGGCGAGGAGGTCGTCCTCGCCGAAGCGGAGGTGGTGGGGCACGGTTTCCCCCTCCGGGGTGGTGAAGATTCGTCTGGTGCCGAAACATTACGGGGTTCTGTTGAGCGGTTGCATCGTCCTCCGTATGTCTGAGGAGTTGGCCGGTACTTCGGCTGTGCCCACCCGTCCCGCCCAGCGGGACGATTGCCCACAAGGTCAAGAGACCGGATATCGCCGAGTTTTTGCCGTTCGTGAGTTCCGGTTCGTCTTTGTCGCTCACCTTTTTTCGTTGCTCGGTGTGGTCGTCAGTGAAATCGCGCTCACCGTGTTGGTGTACGGGCTTACCGGGTCGCCGTTGCTCAGTGCGTTGACCTTCGCGCTCGGGATGTTGCCGTATCTCGTGGGCGGCACCCTGTTCGCGGGGATCGCCGACCGGTTTCCGGCCCGGCGGGTGCTCGTCGTCTGTGATCTCGTCTGTGCCGGGTGTGCCGCGCTCATGGCGTTGCCCCTGACGCCGGTCGCCGCGCTGCTTGCCCTGCGGTGTGTGATCGCCGTTGTCTCGCCCGTGTTCAACGGCACCCGCATGGCGACCCTCGCCGACGTGCTCGGCGACGGTGACCTCTTCGTCCTCGGCCGCTCCCTGCTCCGGATCGTCTCGCAGAGCGCGGTCCTGGTCGGCTTCGGAGTCGGCGGCATCCTGCTCACCGTCGTCCCGCCGCGCGGCGCCCTGATCATCACCCTGTGCACCTTCCTCGTATCCGCCGTGCTCCTGCGCTGCGGCACCCGTCGCAGGCCCGCCCGCGACTCCGGTACCGGCGCCCTGATGCGGTACTCGCTCGCCGGCGCCCGGCAGATCCTCGGCCACCGCCGTATCCGCGCGCTGCTCCTGCTGCTCTGGGCGCCCCCGATGTTCGTCGTCGCGCCCGAGGCGCTCGCCGCCCCCTACGCCGACGAGATCGGTGTCGGCACGGCGGGCGTCGGTCTGCTGATGTGCGCGATGCCTGTCGGGACCGTCGCGGGTGAGCTGTACGCGGGTTCGGCCCTGTCGCCCGCGACGCGTGCCCGGATCACGCTGCCCCTCGCCGCCACCATGCTGCTGCCCCTGCTCGCGTACGCCTTCGTCCCGGACCTGGTCTGGGCGCCCCTCGTCCTCGTGCTGGCCGGCGCCGGATTCGCGTACACGCTCGGGCTCGACCGCTGGTTCGTCGACTCCGTACCGGAGGAGCTGCGCGGCCGGGCCATGACCGTGCACACCGCAGGGCTGATGACCATCCAGGGCGTCGGCATGGCGCTCGCCGGGCTCGCCGCCGAGTTCTTCGCGGTCAGTACCGTCGTCACGGGCGCCGGAGTGATCGGTACGGTCGTCTGTCTGCTGCTCGTCGCCGAGGTGCGCAGGACCTCTGGGCCCGAGCACGCGGGGCCGCCTGGACCGAAGGGCGAGACGGGGCTGACCGCCATATGACCGGCCGGTAAGGTCATGGCCGTGCCGAAGCCGCTCAGCCTTGCCTTCGATCCCATCGCCCGAGCTGACGAACTCTGGAAACAGCGATGGGGATCCGTGCCGTCGATGGCCGCGATCACGTCGATCATGCGGGCACACCAGATCCTGCTCGCCGAGGTCGACGCCGTCGTCAGGCCGTACGGGCTGACCTTCGCGCGGTACGAGGCGCTGGTACTGCTCACCTTCTCCAAGGCCGGCGAGCTGCCGATGTCGAAGATCGGCGAACGGCTGATGGTGCACCCCACCTCCGTCACGAACACCGTGGACCGGCTGGTCCGTTCCGGCCTGGTCGACAAGCGCCCCAACCCCAACGACGGGCGCGGCACCCTCGCCTCCATCACGGACAAGGGCCGCGAGGCGGTCGACGCGGCCACCCGCGACCTGATGGCGATGGAGTTCGGCCTGGGCGCGTACGACGCCGACGAGTGCCTGGAGATCTTCGCGATGCTCCGGCCCCTGCGCGTCGCCGCGCAGGACTTCGACGAGGAGTGACCCGCCCGGCGGGGGCCCGACCCGCCGCAAGATCGCCCGAAACGGGTGGCTACGCTCGTGCCATGAAACAGAGCGTGCTGACCCGCTACCGCGTCATGGCCTATGTCACCGGTGTTCTGCTGGTCCTGCTGTGCCTGAGCATGATCGCCAAGTACATCCTCGACGTGAACGGCGCGGCCGACGTCACCCGTGTCGTGTCCATCGCGCACGGCTGGCTGTACGTCGTCTACCTGGTCTTCGCCTTCGATCTGGGGTCCAAGGCGAAGTGGCCGGTCGCCAAGCAGCTGTGGGTGCTCCTCGCCGGGACGATTCCCACGGCCGCGTTCTTCGTGGAGCGCAAGGTGTCGCGGGAGCTGGCCGCCAAGGTCACGGACGACACCCCGGCGACCGTCAAAGCCTGACTCCGTCTGACGACGCCCCTCTGACTTTCGTCTGACCTCCGTCTGACGTTCGCCGCCGCGAGTACGGCTCGCGGCGGTGTGCTGTCGACGTTTACTTTGACGTCCTAGTAAATTCGATGGTATGGACGCTGACGCCATCGCAGAGGGCCGCCGACGCTGGCAGGCCCGGTACGACGCCTCGGTCAAGCGGGAGGCGGACTTCACCACGCTCTCCGGTGACCCCGTGGAGCCCGTCTACGGGCCCCGGCCCGGAGATGCCTACGAGGGCTTCGAGCGGATCGGCTGGCCCGGCGAGTACCCCTTCACGCGCGGTCTGTATCCGACCGGCTACCGGGGCCGTACCTGGACCATCCGCCAGTTCGCCGGCTTCGGCAACGCCGAGCAGACGAACGAGCGGTACAAGATGATCCTCGCGGCCGGCGGTGGCGGGCTGAGCGTCGCCTTCGACATGCCGACGCTGATGGGCCGCGACTCGGACGACCCGCGCTCGCTCGGCGAGGTCGGCCACTGCGGTGTCGCGATCGACTCGGCCGCCGACATGGAGGTCCTGTTCCGGGATATCCCACTCGGCGACGTCACGACCTCGATGACGATCAGCGGCCCGGCCGTCCCCGTCTTCTGCATGTACCTGGTCGCGGCGGAGCGGCAGGGCGTGGACCCGGCCGTCCTCAACGGCACGCTCCAGACCGACATCTTCAAGGAGTACATCGCCCAGAAGGAGTGGCTGTTCCAGCCCGAGCCCCATCTGCGGCTGATCGGCGACCTGATGGAACACTGCGCGTCGGGCATCCCCGCGTACAAGCCGCTGTCGGTCTCCGGCTACCACATCCGTGAGGCGGGGGCGACGGCCGCGCAGGAGCTGGCGTACACGCTGGCGGACGGCTTCGGGTACGTGGAGCTGGGGCTGAGCCGCGGTCTGGACGTGGACGTCTTCGCGCCCGGCCTGTCCTTCTTCTTCGACGCGCACCTCGACTTCTTCGAGGAGATCGCCAAGTTCCGCGCGGCGCGCAGGATCTGGGCCCGCTGGCTGCGCGATGTGTACGGGGCGCGGACGGACAAGGCGCAGTCGCTGCGGTTCCACACCCAGACGGCGGGTGTCTCGCTGACCGCGCAGCAGCCGTACAACAACGTCGTACGGACGGCCGTGGAGGCCCTTGCCGCGGTGCTCGGCGGCACCAACTCGCTGCACACCAACGCCCTGGACGAGACCCTGGCGCTGCCGTCCGCTCAGGCCGCCGAGATCGCGCTGCGGACCCAGCAGGTGCTCATGGAGGAGACCGGGGTCGCCAATGTCGCCGATCCGCTGGGCGGTGCCTGGTACGTGGAGCAGTTGACGGATCGGATCGAGGCAAACGCGGAGAGGATCTTCGAGCAGATCCGGGAGCGGGGTTCGCTGGCGCGGCCCGATGGGCGGCATCCCATCGGGCCGATGACCTCGGGGATTCTGCGGGGGATCGAGGACGGGTGGTTCACCGGGGAGATCGCGGAGTCGGCGTTCCGGTATCAGCGGGGGTTGGAGAAGGGGGAGAAGCGGGTGGTGGGGGTGAATGTCCACCATGGGTCTGTGACCGGGGATCTGGAGATTCTTCGGGTCAGTCATGAGGTGGAGCGGGAGCAGGTACGGAGGCTCGCGGCGCGTCGGGCGGGGCGGGATGAGGGGGCCGTCCGTACTGCCTTGCAGGCGATGCTTGCCGCTGCGCGGGGCTCGGGGAACATGGTTCCGCCCATGTTGGACGCGGTGCGGGCTGAGGCGACCCTGGGGGAAATCTGTGACGCGCTTCGTGAGGAGTGGGGGACCTATACGGAGCCGCCCGGGTTCTGAGGTTGGTTCACAGATGGGAGCTTTAGCCCTGGAGGCCCGTCAGGAGTAGGGCCGTGAATCTGTGGACCCAGTCCTCGTCCACCGGTTCTGCGCTGACCAAGGTGCGGTGCACCACCGCTCCCGCTGCTACGTCGAAGATCAGGTCGGCCGTGCGGGAGGCTGTTTCCGGGTCCTGTTCCAGGGGGAGTTCGCCGCGGGCCTGGGCGCGGGCGCGGCCCTGGAGGACCAGGCGTTTCTGGCGCTCCACGATCGATGTGCGGATGCGTTCCCGCAAGGGTTCGTCGTGGGTCGACTCGGCGATGACGGCCATCAGTGCCGTCTTGGCCTCCGGGCGGTTCAGGAGTGCCGCGAACTGGAGGACGACGCCCTCGATGTCCGCCGACAGGCTGCCCCGGTCCGGGAGTTCCAGCTCGTCGAAGAGTTCCGCCACCGCGTCCACGACGAGTTCGTTCTTGCCCGCCCAGCGCCGGTAGAGCGTGGTCTTGGCGACCCCGGCCCTGGTGGCCACGTCCCCCATCGTCAGCTTCGACCAGCCCAGTTCGACCAGGGCGACGCGCGTCGCCTCCAGGATCGCGGCATCCGTGGCGGCGCTGCGCGGACGGCCCGTACGGGCGGTGGACGGGATGCGGCTCTGCATGAACCTGACCATACCGGCCAGTAGGGAACGCGGCGCGGGGTCGTGCGGAGGTTCGTGAGAGAGATCACCGATAAGGGGGCGACGCGGCGGGCGTCGTCGATTACGCTACGGCCCGTAGCGTAATCGTGTGCGGGGTGGACGTCCCCGTACCGGTCACCCTGTGAACAGTCGAGTGACAACCATATGTGGGCGCCGAGGTGGGGACCCCGGCACCGGGCTTTTCGCAGCCGCGCGCGGAGGGGGGAGGATGTACTCATGCAGCCACGGAACATGTCCATGAGCGGAGTCGTCGACCTCGCCGCGGTGAAGGCGGCCCAGGAGGCCAAGGCGAAGGCGGAGCAGGCGCGCGCCGAGACGGTCAGACAGGGCGGGGGCGGCGCGGTCTCCCCGTCGAGCCTCGTGATCGATGTCGACGAGGCGGGATTCGAGCGAGACATCATTCAGCTCTCCGCCGAAGTGCCCGTCGTCATCGACTTCTGGGCCGAGTGGTGTGAGCCGTGCAAGCAGCTCAGCCCCGTCCTGGAACGGCTGGCGGCCGAGTACAACGGCCGGTTCGTCCTCGCCAAGATCGACGTCGACGCCAATCAGATGCTGATGCAGCAGTTCGGGATCCAGGGCATCCCGGCCGTCTTCGCGGTGGTCGCCGGCCAGGCGCTGCCCCTCTTCCAGGGCGCGGCCCCGGAGGCGCAGATCCGCGGGACGCTCGACCAGCTCATCCAGGTCTCTGAAGAGCGCTTCGGGCTGACCGGTCTGACGGTCGACCCGGACGCCGAGGGCCAGGTGGCCGACGCCGCGCCCGCCGAAGAGCCCGTCGGGCCGTACGACGCGTTGCTCGACGCCGCCCAGCAGGCGCTGGACGCGGGCGACTTGGGCGGTGCCGTGCAGGCGTACAAGAACGTGCTGGCCGACGACCCGGGCAACCCGGAGGCCAAACTCGGGCTCGCGCAGGCCGAGTTGATGCAGCGTGTGCAGGGGATGGACCCGCAGCAGGTCCGCAAGGACGCGGCCGACCGGCCCGCCGACGCGGTGGCGCAGATCGCCGCGGCCGACCTGGATCTCATGGGCGGTCATATCGAGGACGCCTTCGGCCGGCTCGTGGACACCGTGCGGCGCACGGCGGGCGACGACCGGGACGCCGTACGGCTGCGGCTTCTTGAACTCTTCGAGGTGGTGGGCGCGGACGATCCCCGCGTGGCCACGGCGCGCAAGGCCCTGGCGCGGGCGCTGTTCTGACCGTCGGTGTCCTTTCGCCGCGGCGGGCGGGCGTTGACCAGTCCGTAAACACTGGGGCATGTGATGCCCGGGTGAAAGATTCGTCGACTCTTGGCACCGAAGCCTCCTTTACCAAAACTTGGTAAAGGAGGCTCGTGTTACTTCCAGTAAGACGAGGCCAGGATTGTGTCCGCATTCGCCCATGGATCGCCCGATGTGACGTTGGGGTGAGGGCAACCCTGTGTCGCCAGTTGACGCCCGCCCGTCGTGGTTCGGTTATCCGGCCGTTACTAGCGAGTAACGAACCCCCTTGTGCGGGCGCCGAGAATGCACCACCATCGGCGACGCTCGGTCCGTTCCCCCCACCCGGCACACCAGTCGGGCCCGGGGTTTCTGGGTCCCCACCGAGTAGGCCGGCGGCACCTGGCGCCGGTCTTGGGCAGGGGGGTCTCCGTCCAAGCGACGGAGCCTGTCCGGAGGTTGTGCGTGATGCGTTCAGGCGCGACCCAGTGGTTGTCGCTCGGGGGTGATCGCCGGTGATCGGGCGCGTCAGCGCCACCGAGAAGCGGGCGCTCTCCTTCCCGAGGACGTAGCACTTCTCCCATCCCAGCCCGGCTGAGCCGCAGATGGCCAGTCAGGGCCGGAGATGTACGTCCGAGAAGGAGGAAATCATGGAGTCCGTGGCTCGTGGCGGAACCAGATGGAAGCGGTTCGCCGTTGTCATGGTGCCCAGTGTCGCGGCGACCGCCGCGATAGGTGTCGCACTCTCGCAGGGTGCGCTCGCGGCATCGTTCAGTGTGTCGGGTCAGCAGTTCAAGGTGAGTGCCGACCGTCTGGACGGCACCGGATTCGTTCAGTACGGGTCGTTGGACACCGGTAAGTCCGGTGCCCACCCGGTGGCCGTCGTGGGCCTTGAGGACGCCACGATCACCAACCTGTGCCAGTCGGTCGTCGTCCCGGTGCCGGTCTTCGGCGACGTGTCGATGACGCTCACGGCCGGCAAGCCCGGTGGCCCCAAGGTCGAGGCCAACAAGCTCTACATCGACGCCGACGACCTTCAGGCCAACGCGACCTTCAACAAGGTCGACATCGGCGTGTCGGTCGACAGCACGACGAAGGGCCCCGGCCCGTCGAAGGGCGACAGGTACGTCCCCGACTCGTTCGCGCAGCAGGCCGAGTCGGTGACGTTCACCGACGTCAAGCAGCGTGCGTGGGCGACCACCGCCGGCACCTTCAAGCTCTCCGGCCTCAGTATGAAGGTCCAGAAGGGCAAGCACGAGTGCTACTAGGCGTTTCGGCGCCCTGAGGCACTCGCCGTGCTGAACGGCCGGGCGCGGGGGCGCACGGGTCACTTCCCGGGCCGTCCCCGTGCCCGCATCCGCACGATCACAGAACCAACGCCATACCCGAGGAGCTGTACGACATGAGCGCCGAAGCGCACACAGGGTTGGGCGACAGGCTCGGCCGGATGCGCCGATCGTTCCGAGGGTGGCGCGGTCAGCGCCCATTCTGGGGTGGTCTGCTGACGCTGCTGGGCGGCATTCCCATCATGTACTTCCCGTACGCGAACCTCACGCTCGGCACCCTGACGATCCGGATGGGGACGCCGACCGGCGCCGGCTCGCTCATCATCGGCGTGCTGCTGGTCGTGCTCGGCCTGACCATGTGGTACCAGAAACACTCGCGGATCTTCGCGGGTGTGGCCGCCATCCTGCTCGCCCTGGTCTCCCTGGTCGTCTCCAACTTCGGTGGTTTCGTCATAGGTTTCCTGCTCGCCCTGATCGGCGGCGCCCTCAGCCTTTCCTGGGCCCCCGGCAGCGACGAGGCGCCGGAGCCGCTCGCGAAGCACACCGCCACCGGCATCGACCCGGAGCCCGCGACCGCCGGGGCAGTGAACGGCCTGGGCGGCGAGCCCGGCGATCTGTCAGGAACGAGCCCGAACGACGGGACGAACGGGAGGCACCGTGCCGGCTGACGAGGTGCACCACGGGACGGACACGGGAGGTGAGTCCCGTGCGAGAACCGGGCCGCGGCACGCCGCGCCCAAGAAGCCTTTCCTGACCCGGTTGCACGTTCCCGCGGGCAAGGCGATAGCCATCGCCGCGATGCCGACCGCCGTCCTCATGGGAATGGGCCTCACCCCCACACTGGCGCAGGCCAAGCCGCTGCCCAAGAACCCGTTCCAGGACGGCCCGTGTGTCACGGCGCCCGACGAGGCGGGCAAGGCGGACGGCAAGAAGGACCAGAAGGACGACACCGGCAAGGACGACGCCAAGGACGGGGCCACGCCCACGCCTTCGCCGTCGTCTGGCGGTGCGTCAGGTGATCCGTCGGGTGGTCCGTCGAGCGGTCCGTCGGACCCGGATTCAGGTTCCGGTTCCGATGGCGACACCAGCCCCACGCCCAAGCCGTCCGCGCCGGCCGAGTCCGGAGCCAAGGACCCCGCGCCGAGCCCCTCGCCGTCCAAGACGACGAACCCGCTCGACCCGCTGGGCCTCGGCGACGCCATCAGTGACCTGCTCACGCCCGGCGACAAGAAGTCGGCGAGCCCGACCCCGACCCCGTCGGCGAGCGCGCCCGCCAAGGACACCAAGGACGACCCGCAGGACAACGGGGGCGGCCTGGACAAGGTGACCAAGCCGGTCGAGGACACGGTCGACAAGGTCACCGACGCCGCGAAGGACGCCGCCGACGCCGCCAAGGACACGGCGGACCAGGCCAAGGAGTCGGCGACACCGACGCCCACGCCGAGCGCGTCCGACCCGTTGGCACCGGACGAGAACGGCAAGAAGCCGTTCCCCTGCGTGGTCGAGGACAAGGTCGCGGGCGACGCCGAGCGGCCCCCGGCCACCATTCCGAACCAGCCGTGGAACCTGGAAGCCAGCTCGCTGCTGCTCAAGGGCCTCGACTACGTGGGCGTCGTGAATCTGACGATGCCCAACGGACAGACCAAGCAGGCGCTGAAGTTCACCGCGGACGACGGCGTCGACATCGGCGACCTGCACCAGATCGTGGACGGTCCCGGCGGCAAGAGGTACCACGTCCAGGCCGCCAAGGGGTCCACGTCCACGATCCGCAACGGCCGCGTGACGATGTACACGGAACGCCTCGAAGGCAACCTCTTCGGGCTGATCCCGATCGTGTTCGACCCCGAGCACCCGCCGCCGCTCGACATCCCGATCGCGTACTTCACCAAGGTCAAGATCATTCAGGCCGGCCAGTTCGGCGGGGATCTGACCATTCCGGGACTGCACCAGTCGATCACCGGCTGACGACCGGTCGTTCACCGGCTGAAGCGCGGAACCGGCCCGTCAGGACACCAGACCTTTCCGGGAGCCGCAGAAACACCGAGGGCGCCCCCTGTCGCAGGGGGCGCCCTCGGTGTCGTACGCGAAGAGTGTCGTACGCGGAAACGGGCCGGGGACCGGTCAGGCCCGCTCGCCGCCGCCCAGGTGGTGGACGCGGACCATGTTGGTGGTGCCGGCCACGCCGGGGGGCGAACCGGCGGTCATCACGACGATGTCGCCGTCGTTGAAGCGGTTCAGCTTGACCAGTTCGGCGTCGACCACCTCCACCATCGCGTCGGTGTTGTCGACGTGCGGGACGACATAGGCGTCCACGCCCCAGCTCAGCGTCAGTTGGTTGCGGGTCGACTCATCGGTGGTGAAGGCGACGATCGGCTGGGCCGCGCGGTAACGGGAAAGGCGGCGGGCCGTGTCACCGGACTGGGTGAAGGCGATCAGGGCCCTGCCGTCCAGGAAGTCCGCGATCTCACAGGCCGCGCGGGCCACCGAACCGCCCTGTGTACGTGGCTTCTTGCCGGGCACCAGCGGCTGAAGGCCCTTGGAGAGCAGCTCGCCCTCGGCCGCGACGACGATCTTCGACATGGTCTTGACCGTCTCGATCGGATACGCGCCGACCGACGACTCGGCGGACAGCATCACCGCGTCCGCGCCGTCCAGGATGGCGTTGGCGACATCGGACGCCTCGGCGCGCGTGGGACGGGAGTTGGTGATCATCGACTCCATCATCTGGGTCGCCACGATCACCGGCTTGGCGTTGCGGCGGCACAGCTCGATGAGCCGCTTCTGCACCATCGGGACCTTTTCGAGGGGGTACTCGACGGCCAGGTCACCGCGGGCCACCATCACACCGTCGAACGCCATCACGACGTCCAGCATGTTCGCGACCGCCTGCGGCTTCTCCACCTTGGCGATGACGGGGACCCGGATGCCCTCCTCGTCCATGATCTTGTGGACGTCCTTGACGTCGTCGGCGTCCCGGACGAAGGAGAGCGCGACCATGTCGCAGCCCATGCGCAGCGAGAACCGCAGGTCGTCGATGTCCTTCTCGGACAGCGCGGGCACATTGACCGCGGCGCCGGGCAGGTTGATGCCCTTGTGGTCGGAGATGACACCGCCCTCGATGACGATGGTCCGGACCTGGGTGCCGTCGACGGACGTGACCTTCAGCTCGACGTTGCCGTCGTTGATGAGGACCGCGTCGCCCTTCTGGACGTCGCCGGGCAGGCCCTTGTAGGTGGTGCCGCAGATCGACTTGTCGCCGGGGACGTCCTCGGTGGTGATGACGAACTCGTCACCGCGCTCCAGCTCGACGGGACCCTCGGCGAAGGTCTCCAGACGGATCTTGGGGCCCTGGAGGTCGGCGAGGACGCCGACGGCCCTGCCGGTGTCCCCGGCGGCCTGGCGGACGCGCTCGTACCGCGCCTTGTGCTCCTCGTGGGATCCGTGGCTCATATTGAAACGGGCCACATTCATTCCGGCCTCGATGAGCGTTTTCAGCTGCTCGTACGAGTCGACGGCGGGGCCCAGCGTGCAGACGATTTTGGAACGGCGCATAGGGCGGATCCTATCGGTTTGTTTCGCTACGGAATATTCCGTCTGGCGGAAGATACAAATGGGCGGGACTGTGCTCAGTAGAGGGCGTGCGCGGCCCGGGTCGGGAGCGTGCGCGGGCGTGCTCCGTGGCGCTCAGCCGCTCCACAGTGCGGGCCCTCCGTGGCCGGTCGCGCAGTTCCCCGCGCCCCTTTCAGGGGCGCGTTCGGGGTCGTGCCCCGTCAGGGGCGCGGGGAACTGCGCAAACGGTGGCCAACTTCCCGTGCACGAGGGCATAGGTCTGCGTGGCGATCTCCAGTTCCTCGTCGGTCGGCACGACGGCGACGGCGACCCGGGCGCCCGGGGGCGAGATCAGCCGCTCCCCGCCGTCCCGTGCGGAGTTGAGCCCGCCGTCGACCACCAGGCCCAGTTGCTCCAGGCCCGCCACGGCAGCCTCCCGTACCGGCGCCGCGTTCTCACCGACACCCGCCGTGAACACCAGCGCGTCCACCCGGCCGAGTACCGCGTAATAGGCGCCGATGTATTTCTTCAGTCGGTGCACATAGATGTCGAAGGCGAGTTGCGCCGCCCGGTCGCCCTCGTCGATACGGCGGCGGATCTCCCGCATGTCGTTGTCGCCGCAGAGCCCGACCAGGCCGCTGCGCTTGTTCAGCAGGTCGTCGATCTCGTCGGTCGCCATCCCCGCGACCCGCTTCAGATGGAACACGACCGCCGGGTCGATGTCCCCGGAGCGCGTACCCATCACCAGGCCCTCCAAGGGCGTCAGGCCCATCGAGGTGTCCACACAGACCCCGCCGCGCACCGCCGACGCCGACGCGCCGTTGCCCAGATGCAGCACGATCACATTCACCTCGGACGGCTCCTTGCCCAGGAGGGCGGCCGTGCGGCGCGAGACGTACGCGTGCGAGGTGCCGTGGAAGCCGTAGCGGCGGATGCGGTGGGCGTCGGCGGTCTCCACGTCGATCGCGTACCGGGCCGCCGACTCCGGCATCGTCGTATGGAACGCGGTGTCGAAGACGGCGACCTGCGGCAGATCGGGGCGCAGGGCGCGCGCGGTGCGGATGCCGGTGAGGTTCGCCGGGTTGTGCAGCGGCGCCACCGGGATCAGCCGCTCGATCTCGGCGAGTACGGCGTCGTCCACGACCGTCGGCTCGGTGAATTGCCGGCCGCCGTGCACCACCCGGTGACCGATCGCCGCCAGCTCCGGCGAGTCCAGACCGAGCCCGTCGGCCGCCAACTCGTCGGCGACGGCCTTCAGCGCCGCGTCGTGATCGCCGATCGGTCCGGTGCGCTCCCGCCGCTCGGCGCCGTCCACGAACAGCGTGTGCACCAGACGCGAGGTGTGCTCGCCGATGCGCTCGACCAGACCGGCCGCGAGCCGGGAGCTGTCGCGCATGTCGAGCAGCTGGTACTTCAGCGACGAGGAGCCGGAGTTGAGGACGAGGACGCGGTGCGCCACGCGGTGCTCGGTCACGGGTGGGGTGCCTTCTGTTCTGCTGAGGTGATGGTCGGGGGGCGGTCAGTCGGAGGGGGTCTGGGCCTGGATCGCCGTGATGGCGACCGTGTTGACGATGTCCTGCACGAGCGCGCCGCGCGAGAGGTCGTTGACCGGCTTGCGCAGCCCCTGGAGCACGGGCCCCACGGCGATGGCGCCCGCCGACCGCTGCACGGCCTTGTACGTGTTGTTGCCGGTGTTGAGGTCGGGGAAGATCAGCACACTCGCCTGTCCCGCGACCTTCGAGCCCGGCAGCTTGGTCGCCGCGACGGTCGGCTCCACGGCCGCGTCGTACTGGATCGGGCCCTCGATCATCAGATCCGGTCGGCGCGTACGCACCAGCGCGGTGGCGTCACGGACCTTGTCGACGTCCGCGCCGGAGCCCGAGGTGCCCGTCGAGTACGACAGCATCGCGATCCGGGGCTCGACGCCGAACCGTTCGGCGGTCGCGGCCGACTGGATGGCGATGTCGGCGAGCTGCTCGGCGTCCGGATCCGGGTTCACCGCGCAGTCGCCGTACGCGAGGACCTTGTCGGCGAGGCACATGAAGAACACCGACGACACGATCGACGCGTCGGGCTTCGTCTTGATGATTTCGAACGCGGGCCTGATGGTGGCGGCCGTGGAGTGCACCGAGCCCGACACCATGCCGTCGGCCAGGCCCTCCTGGACCATCAGCGTGCCGAAGTAGTTCACGTCCGCGACCACGTCGTAGGCGAGTTCGACGGTCACGCCCCGGTGCGCCCGCAGCTCGGCGTAGAGCACGGCGAAATGGTCCCGCAGCTCCGAGGTCTGCGGGTCGATGAGCTGGGCGTCCGCGAGGTCGGCGCCGAGGTCGGCGGCCTTCTTGCGGATCTGCTCGACATCCCCGAGCAGGGTCAGATCGCACACCCCGCGCCGCAGCAGGACATCGGCGGCGCGCAGCACCCGCTCCTCGGAGCCCTCGGGAAGGACGACCCGGCGCCGGTCGGAACGGGCCTGCTCCAGCAGTTTGTGCTCGAACATCATCGGCGTGACCCGGGTGCTGCTGGGCGCCGACACCCGCTTCAGCAGGTCGGCGGTGTCGACGTACCGCTCGAACAGGCCGAGCGCGGTCTCCGCCTTGCGCGGGGTCGCCGCGCTCAACTTGCCTTCCAGGCCGAAGAGTTCGGTGGCCGTCGGGAAGCTGGTCCCGGCGACGGACACCACCGGCGTCCCGGGGGCGAGCCGGGCGGCGAGGGTCAGGATCTCCGGGCTGGGCCGCTCACCGAGGGTGAGCAGCACGCCGGCTATCGGCGGCGTGCCGGCGCTGTGCGCGGCGAGCGAGCCCACCACGAGGTCGGCGCGGTCGCCGGGGGTCACGACGAGACAGCCCGGGGTCAGGGCGTTCAGGAAGTTCGGCAGCATCGCGCCGCCGAACACGAAGTCGAGCGCGTCACGGGCGAGGCCCGAGTCGTCGCCGAGGAGCACCTCGCCGCCGAGCGCGTGGGTGATCTGCGCGACGGTCGGCGCGGCGAGCGCGGGTTCGTCGGGCAGCACCCAGCAGGGCACCGGAAGCCGGGACTCCAGCCGCTCGTGGATCTCGTCGCGGTCCTCGGGGGCGACCCGGTTGACGACCATCGCGAGGACGTCGCAGCCCAGGACCTCGTAAGCGCGGTACGCGTTGCGGGCCTCGGCGCGTACGGACTCGGCGTTCTGGCCACGGCCGCCGACGACCGCGAGCACGGAGGCGCCGAACTCATTGGCGAGGCGGGCGTTCAGCGCCAGTTCGTCGGGGAGCTGGGTGGCCGCGAAGTCGGTGCCGAGCACGAGGACGACCTCGTAGTCGCGGGCCACCCGGTGGAAGCGGTCCACCAGCGTCGAGACCAGCTCGTCGGTGCCGCGCTCGGCCTGGAGCGCGGATGCCTCGTGGTAGTCGAGGCCGTACACGGTGGACGCGTCCTGCGAGAGCCGGTAGCGGGCGCGCAGCAGATCGAAGAGGCGGTCCGGTCCGTCATGGACGAGGGGGCGGAACACCCCGACGCGGTCGACCTGGCGGGTCAGGAGTTCCATGACCCCCAGCTCGGCGACCTGACGGCCGTCGCCCCGGTCGATCCCGGTCACGTACACGCTCCGCGTCACGCGTGCTCTCCGTTTCGTAGGTGTGTTGTTGTACGGGGGTCTTTGTACGGGGGCTTTCGTGCGGGGGTCGTCGTATGCGGGTCTTCGGGTTTTCGTACACGTGTTCCCGTATGGTCGCTGTCGGGCCCTCTTGACAATACCTGCGCGTATCGTTTAAACGCCCGCCGAACAACGGGGGTCCGTCAGGGGACGGAATCGGCGACGGCCGGGGTGCCGTGAAACAATCGGACCGGCTCATCGGGACCGTCAGCAGACCAAGTGACCAGCGAGCAGGAGACACAGCACGATGCGTATCGGAGTTCTCACCGCAGGCGGCGACTGTCCTGGCCTGAACGCAGTGATCCGGTCGGTCGTGCACCGCGCCGTCACGCACTACGGCGACGACGTCATCGGCTTCGAGGACGGGTACGCGGGACTCCTCGACGGCCGCTACCAGCATCTCGACCTGAACGCGGTCAGCGGCATCCTCGCCAGGGGCGGCACCATCCTCGGCTCGTCACGCCTGGAGCGCGACCGGTTCCGCGCGGCCTGCGAGAACGTCGTTCACCTGGCCGGCGAGATCGGCTTCGACGTGCTCATCCCGATCGGCGGCGAGGGCACCCTGACCGCGGCGCGGATGCTCGCCGACGCGGGGCTGCCGGTGGTCGGTGTCCCCAAGACCATCGACAACGACATCTCGTCCACCGACCGCACCTTCGGCTTCGACACCGCCGTCGGCGTCGCGACGGAGGCGATGGACCGGCTCAAGACCACCGCCGAGTCCCATCAGCGGGTGATGGTCGTCGAGGTCATGGGCCGGCACGCGGGGTGGATCGCGATGGAGTCCGGGATGGCGGCGGGCGCGCACGGCATCTGTCTGCCCGAGCGGCCCTTCGACCCGGCCGACCTGGTCGAGATGGTCGAGGAGCGGTTCGCGCGGGGCAAGAAGTTCGCGGTGATCTGCGTCGCCGAGGGTGCCCACCCGGTGGAGGGCAGCATGGATTACCAGAAGGGCGAGATCGACCAGTTCGGTCACGAGCGGTTCCAGGGCATCGGCACCGCGCTCGCCTTCGAACTCCAGGAGCGCCTCGGCAAGGAGGCCAAGCCGGTCATCCTCGGCCATGTCCAGCGCGGCGGCACACCCACCGCGTACGACAGGGTCCTCGCGACCCGCTTCGGCTGGCACGCGGTGGAGGCCGCCCACCGGGGCGACCACGGCCGCATGACGGCGCTGCGCGGTACCGACATCACGATGGTGCCGCTGGCCGAGGCGACCACGGAACTCAAGACGGTCCCGAAGGACCGGATGGACGAGGCGGAGTCGGTTTTCTAGGGCCTTGTTCGAGGTTGTGATCAACCGGGTGCTTGCAGGAGCTCGTTGATCACGGGGACGAATCCCGGGAGGGATCACGACCTCCCGGGACAGAACGCCTCGGGCCTGTTGCGAGAGTGCTGGACGGGGCCTGGGGTGCCGCGCCTGGGGCACCTCGCTCTGGCGGCTCTGGGTTGCGGACGCCTGTGCGTCACCCTGGAAGATCGCTCTGTGCGGGGCAGTATGGGAGGGCGAAGGGGAGACCGAGGTCGGTGGGCAGGAGAGCGCCGATCCAAGTGTCCCTGAGGCTGTTCCTGCTGGCCTGCGCCGCACGCAGGGTGCCTTCTCTGACGAAGCCGACCCTCTCTGCCACGGCCCAGGAGGCCCAGTTCCCCGCCTCCGCTCTCCACTCAAGGCGCTGGACTCCTCGTTCCGTGAAGGACCACGTGGCCAGGGCGAGCACCGCCTCCGTCGCATAGCCTCGACCTCGATGCTCTGCCACGGTCCAGTACCCGATCCCCCATGTGTCAGCGTGGCGATGCACATTGACGGATGCCACCAGCTCTCCGCTTTCCTGGTCCTCCACCGCGAAGTGGTACATCGTTTCGTCGTGCCAGCCACGTGGCACCAGTTCGCGCAAGTAGAAGGAAGCGTGCTGACGTTCGTACGGATGGGGAAAGTCCGTCCACCGCTGAATGTCGGCATCTTGGCAAGCGGCGAAGACAGCGTCCTCGTCGCTGGGGCCGTGCGGGCGTAGGAGCAGGCGCTGTGTCGTCAGTGAGACAGGTTCCATGGACGGTGATTCTGACGCTCGCTCGCACGCTCGGCCATCGATTTGTGACGTGCCTCGGTGGTGGCGGACCCGGGCTGGGGCGCCGTGGCGCGATGTACCCGAACGGTACGGCGGTTGACCGTGGGCATGGTCGGCCTCCTTGCGTCGATTCCAGCTCCGAGATGGTGCGCCTGACCGTGGCGATGACGGCCCCGAGCCGGCCCTGCTCGGCGAGCAGTTGCTCAAGGTGACCGCGCAACGCGGTGACTCACCGAAGATCCCTCGCGGACACCCCGATCCACTCAGGGGCGCCGGTACATCACGTGCGGCCCCTGGTCCCGGCGAGGCGAACGCGGGCGGCGACCTCAGTGCCGGATCGGGCCGCCGACCGGGACGGAAATGATGTGGCCGTCGGCCTTGGTTCGGGTATTCCTCGGTCGCCGGAGCGCGGGTTGTCGATCACGGTTCTCCGACCAGCGCCCCCGTGCGTACGGCGAACTCGCGAAGGCCCTGGACTCGGGCGGGTCCGTACAGAAGGTCTGACGTCAACGCCCTGAGAGCCGGGCGTCGTGCCTCCTGCGGTGCCGCCTGGTCGACATGGCGCAGGGCGGCGAAAGTCTGCTGTCCGTCGCCCAGGGCGTGCCACATGCGAGCGGTGTCGGTCCAGGCCCGCGCGCGGCGCTCGGCCGTGGGCACGCAGTCGATGTTGAGGCCGGCTGCGATCTGAACGCCCTCATCGGGGGTGCCGAGGGTGTTGAGGACACCGATGCGGTAGACGTCGACCTGGGTGCGGGTGGCGTCGACCGTGAACAGGCCGCCGGGCGTCTCAGAACAGCGCTCGACATCTTCCGCGGCCTCATCGAGCAGGGCGAGCGCTGTCGCACGGTCTCTTCCGGCCGCCGCCGAGTACGCGGCGGTGAGCAGCAGCGTGGTTCGTACGGCTGCGGTCCGTGCCTCGGTGGTGTCGAGTTCGGCTGCCCGGCGGGTGAGGAGGTGTACGGCGGAGGATCAGCGGCCGGACCGGCGCATGGTGATCGCCAGGACGCGGGATGCCTCTCCTACGGGGACCGGCATGCCGCTGGCTCGCGCGGCGGACAGGGCGCGGTCGGCCGCGACCCAGGCCGCGTCGGAATGCTGCTTCGAGGCGAGTTCCGCGCCCAGCACATACGCGCGGGCGAGTACGGCGGACGCCTGCTGACGCGCCCGGCCGCCGGCGGCATCCCTCGTCGCCTCGGCAGTGGCGAGCAGGACGGGCAGCGTACGGCCGAGGTCGCCGTAGCGTGCGGCGGTGAACGTCTGGCGCGCGGCGGCGGTCTGGGACACCAGGGACGCAAGGGGTACCGGTTCGGCGCTCGGCAGTCTGAAAATGACATCCTCCAGGTCGGAGGTCGGCAGTGCTGCCGCTGTGCCTGTACCGACGATGGCCGTTGCCCCGACTGCCAGTGTCCCGGTCAGTAGTTCCCTGCGACGCACCGCATCCTCCTCATCCGGCATACACCCGGTGGCCACCGTAGCGATCGTGGGTCCCTCGGCCACACCTGCACCGCTCAGCCACCCGGGCGGGATGCCCAGCGCCATGGACATGCGGGGCACCACGTGGGAGTCCAGCCGCATCTTGTTGCCCTCGATCCGGGAGATCGCCGACGCCGAGTAGCCGACCATGCGGCCGAGTTGTTTCTGCGTCAGGCGGAGGGCGATGCGGGCGCCGCGGATGACGGCCCCTAAGTCCTGCGTGCTGTGGCCCATGGGAACTCCTGCGTACCGACGGGAGGGACGACGGTAGCGGCGTCGTGCAGGGGCCGGTAGGGCGTACGGGCGCACATGGTGTGCCGGTTACGCACACTGAGCCTTTGCCGGTAACCGGTCGTCGCTCGCTGTGATCGCCGCTGTCTCCGTGCCCCTGCTGTCTCCAAGTCCGGGCAACCGTAAGGCCCCTGGTAGGAACGATCTTGCGACAGAAGGATCCGGCCCGGCTGCTGCGCGACCACCGTGCGGCGATCGGCACTCGCCGGGGACGGCGTGCGCTGGGCTGTTTCCGGCAGGCCGTGCTCATCCTGCGCTGGTTCCTTGACGGCACCCGCCTGGCCCAACTCGCCCGTGACAACGGCCTGTCGTCCTCCACCGCCTACCGATACCTGCACGAAGGACTGACCGCCCTGGCGGCCGGGGCGCCGGATCTGCACACCGCGCTGGAGCGGGCGAAAACAGCCGGACTGACGCACCTGAACCTGGACGGCACCGTAGTCCGTACGCTCCCCCGGGCCCAATGGCGCGGACCTGTGGTGGTGCGGGAAGCACCGCCGTCACGGCGGGAACGTACAGGTCATTTCCACTCCGGACGGCTGGCCGATCGAATGGGCCAGCCGTCAGCGGCTGGACCAAGAAGAGGCGAATGGACCAAGTGATGTCGCGGTGTTCACGGACGGGGAGTTGCACAAGGTCGGGTGAAACGCGGCGTCCGCCGCAACCCACCGGAGGGTGCGGCGGACGCCTCAAGCTGTCCGGCGTACGACGGTCAGCCGCCGAGGATCGCGTCCTCGACCTGCGCAGCGGCGTTGGCCTGGCCACGGGCGTTGGGGTGGACGAGGGCCCAGGTCGGGGGCTGGAGGCGCTGCAGGATGCCTTCCACCCACTTCTGCTGGCCGGGAGCGCACACGCTGTGGCCCTTGCTGGAGGAGTAGATGTCGACGGAACGGTCGCCGTGCGCGGCGGTGACCTGCTGGATGACGGCGTTGAGCGGCTCAAGAGCCGATTTCCGCAGCCAGTTCAGATCCGCGTGGCGGATGGTGGAGAACTGCAGGAGGTTGCCGTACAGGCAGTTGGCGGGGTCGTCGGGGATGACCGTCGGGTAGCCGACGGTGATGACCTTGGCGAAGGGTGCCTTCGCGTGGATCGCCGTCAGCATCCGGTCGTACTCGGCGCGGACGGTCTCAAGGCGGGTTGGCATGCTCGCCTCGAAGTGGTCCTTGCAGGGGCTGGAGCCGACGGATCCCTGGGGACCGAGCTCGATGCACTTGCCAAGGAGTTCGCCGAAGCCGAGGCTGTTGCCGCCGACACCCACGGTGACCAGGTCGGTGGAGGGGGACAGGGCGTCGATCTGCGGGGGGACCGGAGCGAAGGGGTAGTCGGGGTCGTGCTTGTCGATCACGCCGGGGATGTGCAGCTCGTAACCGATCGGCGTCTGCTCTTCGCGGTAGACGTCGGCGATGGTCGCGTTGCCGCAGCTGACGTTGCGTAGGTGGACCAGCGAGCCCAGGTCCCGCCTGATGACCTCGGGGTAGGACTCGGTGGTGCGCTGACAGCCGTCGCGGGGTTCCTCGAAGGTGTCGCCCGCTGCGGGGATGGCGCCGGCGGTGTAGGAGTCACCGAGCGCGACCCACTGCAAGCTGCCTGCTGCTGCGGCCGGGGCGGACGATGACGCGCCGGCGCCGAGCAGGCAGAGAGCCGCGGCTACTGCGGCTCCCGCCAGCTTCTTACGGAATCGGGGCATGCTGAAACCTCCGTCAGGACACGGTGATTGACAGGACAGCGACCCCCTACGTCGGGTAGCCATACGGATACTAAGGGTGCCGATCATGGCATCGGTAGCAGGTCCGAATAGGTCGTCTTTCCATACCAAAGCAGGCAACCTCACCGCACCGGCGAACTCCGCCCACGCCGAGGTGCCGATCAGCAGCACCAGGTCACCGGTCACTTTGCCATCGCGGACGGGGTGATGTCGGGGAGTCAGGCGGCGACCTCGCCGACAGGTGCTCGGCGGTGAAACGTCGGACATCGAGCACGGCGGTGTATGTGACACTGGTCGGCCCGTGAGGCCCCTCGGCCGGATCCTTCTGTCGCAAGATCGTTCCTACCAGGGGCCCTACGGTTGCCCGGACTTGGAGACAGCAGGGACACGGAGGCAGCGGCGATCACAGCGAGCGGCGACTGGTTACCGGGAAAGGGTCACTGTGTGCGGATGCGCCCCGGCCAGTTCCGTCTTGGTTGCCTACTGACTGAACAGGGCGTTCAGTTGGGTTGCCGTGGCGTCGGGGTCCGTGTGGTGGATCGTCGTGATGCCCAGTGCCTCGGCCGGGGGCAGGTTCGGGGCGTGGTCGTCCACGAAGACGCACTCGGGTCCGGTCAACTCCAGGTCGTCGAGGGCCCTTTGGTAGATGGCGGGGGAGGGCTTCCGCACCCGTTCCAGCTCGGAGAGGATCACCGCGTCGAAGTCGCCGAGTATGCCCAGCTCCTCGTACGGATTGAACGGCTCCAGGCCGAAGCTGTTGGACAGCAGGGCGGTCCTGATTCCGGCGTCACGGGCCCGCCTGGCCGCGTCTACGATCACCGGTTCGGGGCGCAAGTTGGCGAGCGCCCGTCGCATCAGGTCGGTGGGGTCGATTCCCAGGATGCCGCCGATGACCCGGTTCCAATCGTCTTGGGTGGCGCGCCCCACCTCCAGGTCGGCGTAGACGCGGATCCCCTCCGGGTGCCGGCCCAGAGCGGCGAAGTAGGTGCCGGGTGCGAGCCCTTCGGACTTCTCGAAGGCGTCCCCGTTGAGCTTCATACGGGTGGTGAGGACCCCGCCGAAGTCGAGGATCAATCCACGGTAGGACACGGCAACTCCTTCAATTTCCTGCCTGGCGAATACCGATGGCCCTCCCCTCATGGTCATCGCCGGAGGAGGGCCATCGGCTTGCGTGCGGCCGGAGTTCGTGACCGCTCAGACCTTGCCGGTGCGGATGAGGCCGACGAAGGAGGACCATTCGGCCGGGCCGAACCGTAGGGCTGGGCCGCTCGGATCCTTGGAGTCGCGAACACCGAGCACTCCGTGGGTAGCGGTGAGGTCGGCGATCTCGACGCAGTTGGTGCCTGTGCTGTCGCTGTAGGACGACTTGTACCAGGCATCTTCGGGTGCCAGCTCAGGGGCTGGGATGTGAGTATCCATCGCCTCCATACCTTTGGAGTCGAGCACGGTTCAGGTCAGGCCGAGTCACCTTCGTTCGTGCGGACGAAATCCAAGAGTCCGTCCCACCCAGCCCGACTGATGTGCATGGCCGGGCCGTGCTTGTCTTTCGAGTCTCGCACGAGGATGTCGGCATGCCTCTGGAGTCGGCTGGCAATCTCGACGCAACTGTTGCCCGAGCCGCTGCTGTACGACGACTTGTACCAGGCATCTTCGGGGGCCAGCTCAGAGGCGGGGATGTGAGTGTTCATGGCTCTACAACTCTCCTGCCAGTCGTTGCATGAAATCCGGTGTGTCCTCGGGCGGAAGGGCCGAGGCGATCATGTAGTCGAACCGCCTGGTGAACCGTGCTACCTCGCCGGGCTTGTCCGACGTTGACACCGCCCCCCAGGGGTTGTCCACCTGCACCATCGGGGGCAGCCCAGCACCCAGTTCGAGGATGGCCAGGTCGTTAGTCGCGCGGTACCCCAGACCGTTGATGGGCAACACCTGGATTTTGACATTGCCGAGTGCGGACAGCCTCGTGATTTCTGCGTACTGCTCACGCATGACGTCCGCACCACCGACGGTGCTTCGCAGGCCCGCCTCGCCCAGGATGACCCAGAGTTTGACCGGCTTGGGCTCGCGGGTCAGCACCCGCTGCTTGCGTTCCATACGCAGCGCCACGTTGTAGTGGATGAACTCGCTGGTGGTCTCCTGGAGCGGTTTCTCGATCTCGAAGATCGCCTGAGCGTATGCCTTGGTCTGGAGCAGCCCATGGATGATCTGCGGGTGATAGGCCCGGATCTCCTCGGCCTCGGCTTCGATACCCACGAAGCCTTGCATCGCGGGCAGCATGTGGCCTCGGTACTGCGTCACCCAGTCGTGGCTGGTCGCATCGCGGTTCAGGTCGACGAACGTCTCGATGGTTTCTTCGTCGTCCACCCCGTACTTGGCCAAGAGCTTCTTCAGGTCGCCCACGTTGCGGAAGTTGAGACTTCCCGTCTCGATGCGCTGGAGTGCGGCCTCCGAGAGTTTGGTGCCCTGTATGGCCTGCTTGCGGGTCATCGGTTTGCCGTTGACCAAGATGCTCTCTCGGATGCCCCGTAACCGGAGCCCGAGTTCGAGGCGCCTACCGGTCGCCCCACGCTTCGCTGCCACTTGTGCGCCCTCCTTGTGTTCCTGTGCCGATCTCGCGGTGGCGTGTGCGGAGAGTTGCACCTCGTGCTCCGGTCCGACAGCCCCTTGTGCAGGCTCGCGCATAGTCCACTTTCGTCCACGCCGAATTTTCAACACAGATCCGGTTGCAGGTGAACCAGCCCACCCGTCACGGTAGTTGGGTCGGCGTGATCGCGGGCGGTGAAGTGGTGAATCCGATCTACGGGCTAGGCGGGTTCCCTCTCGCGCTGCCCCTCTGACCTGCGGAGGAACGAGGCATGGGTGTCACCACTCTGGGCCCGGAGATTGTCGCGATACTGCGCTTCGCGGACCCGTCGGACCCCGTGCCGGCCATCCTGGAAGACCTCTCCCTTTCCATCGAACGCGGGTACGTAACCGGTGCCCCGGACGTGTCGAGTTCGACCGCTGTCCGGGTCGGAGACCTCCGTCGGATCGGGGCCAAAAAGCTGTCCGCGTGGGGACTTTCGGACCTCGTTGACGACGCAGAGTTACTGATCAGCGAACTCGTCACGAACGGCTTACGGCACGGCACCGGCCCCGAGGTCGCCTTCCGGCTCGTCATCGGAACGGAGTTCCTCGTCCTGGAAGTGCGCGACGGTTCCTCCCAGTTGCCCCAGGTCCGTACCGCCGGATGCGATGACGAGAACGGCCGAGGGATGTTCCTGGTAGACGCGTTGGCCACCTCCTGGGGAGTGAGCGCGGACGGCACGGCCACCTGGTGCGTTCTCACCAGGCCCACGGGGACGAACCGATGACGACGGCCACGCCAGTGCGCCGGGCCGACCGCCGGGTCACGGCCGTGATCCTGGCCAAAATGAGAGAACGGTTCCTGCTGGAGTCACCCGAAGTGCCCGTGGCCGACGAGGTGTTCGAAGACCTTGAGGCCGTGCTCGGCCCGTACGCCGACCTGACCGCAGCCGACATCGCGGAGCTGACCCCACGCCTCCACACAGTCTTCCGCCGGGTGATGTGTGTGGCGCGGCAGACGAACAGTGGGGTGAGTCCCGGGACGGTCGAGGCTTCTCGTGGCCTCTTGGAAGAGCGGGTTCCGCACGAGTTCACCCTGGCACTCGGATATCTGCGGCGCCTCGCCGTGACCGTGGCGGGACTGCTCGATGAGCTGCTGGAGGAGATGCCGTGAGCGCGCCACCCGCTGACGGCGGTCCGAGCGGCGTCCAGCCCTTGGCGATCGACGTGCTACCAGCCCACGAAGCCTACGACTACGAGTTCGTCGCCTCCCGCCTTCACGACATCGACCTGCTGAACGGGAGCATCGCCGTCCGCGTCTACCGGGTCCCATTGCTGGCGGTGCCGGTAGGCGGATGTCGGCGCGGCGGATTCATAGACATAGGGGCCTCCGTGACGGTGGCGCTGGCCGCCCGCACGGCACTGATAGGGCGCGCCGGATTCCCCGTACCGCGTGTCCGCCTGATCCGCCCAACGGGCGTGGACGCCTGGCTGGTCGAGTGGGGAGCCCGCGCCCCTGACCTGCCGATAGGCCACCCCGAGCGGGTCCGTTTCTACGGATACACGAAATGAAGGAGCCACAAAGTCATGAGCAACGAGCGCAGCAGTAGGAACAGTAAGAACAGCAAGAACGGGCACATCACCGTGCTGTCCTGGAACTACGAGCGGAACGGCGCGGGCGACGAGTCCATGCGCGTCCACGCCCACGAGGTACTGGCGTCTCTCGACCCGCACCTCGTGTTACGGCAGGAGATGTGGGGAGCGGACGCCAACGGCAACGAGATCATGTACGAGTTGGAGGACGTGCTAGGTATGCGCGGCTGGCTCGGTCCCGGTGCCTGCACCGCGGTCTTCGCCGACCCCGCCACGTTCCGGCCGGTGCGGGAGTGGCCGTTGACCGGCCCCATGTGGCTGCTCCCGCCGACCGCGCTCACCCTTCGGTTCACACCGGCGGGCCGCCAGTCCATGCCGATCGCGGTGGCCTCGTACCACCTCAACTACGCCTCGTCGGCGAACCGACTCGCCGAAACCGAATGGCTCACCGTGTGGGCCGACAAGAAGTGGACAAGGCCGGACGGTGAAACGGTACGGATGCCCGCGCTCATGGCCGGCGACAACAACTCGTACCCGGTGCCGGGGGTGGAGGGCGACGTACCGCTGCCGGAACTGAAGGCCATCGCCGACCAGCCACACCGCCTTCACCGCTCGCACTACGGCCCCGACGGCACACGGGTGATGGACACGCGCCCCGACGAGGTGCTGCGCACAGCGGGCCTGGAGGACGTCGCCCGCCACTGGGCGACGACGGAAGGCGGCACGGACGACGCGGTGTCCCACACGGTGAACGCCTGCGCAACACATGGCCCGGACGCCCGAATCGACCGCGTCTACACCTCCGCCGCCCTACTCGGCGCAGTCACCGACGTGGACGTCATCGAGGTCCCGGCAGACATCTCGGACCACCACATCGTCCGCCTCACGCTCGACGCCGACTACCTCACGGACGTCCTCAACCACCGGATCGAGCAGACGGCGACGTGACGGCCAGCCGTAGCTCGTGGTGACCCATGGGGGAGAGTAGGGCCCATGTCTACGTACGAGACGATGTCGTTCCACCTTGAGACCGAGCGGCTGATTCTGCGGCCGTGGGTCGAGTCGGACGCCGCTGAGTTCTGTGCCCTCCTCTCCGAACGCGGCAACGGGACGCCCACGGTTGAGCACATCCGGACGTCCATCGCGGAACTCCTCGCTGCGACGGCGACGACGGGAATTGCCCTGCTGCCCATCCAGCGCCGTGACGAAGGCGACTTCATCGGTTATTGCGGGTTGATCATCGGCCGCTCCACCCTGGAGGAGCCTGAAATCGCGTACGAGTTGTTCCAGCGCGCGCACGGGCGTGGCTACGCCACCGAGGCGGCCCGCGCGGTGCTCGATGCCGCCATCGCGACCGGGCGGAAACGGCTCTGGTCGACCGTCGGTGCGTGGAACACACCGTCGCTCCGTGTCCTGGAGAAGCTCGACTTCGAGCGCGATCACGTATCCACGGAAGACAACGGCGAAGTGGTATGGCTCACCCGCTCACTGCTGTGACCCGGGGTCGCGTCCCTGGGCCTCACTGACCAGGGAATGCGCTTCTGCCGGCCGACCGGGCGGACGTCGACAAGCTCGAAGCCGGAGGGCCGTCACGTCCGGCGATGTGCGGCGGGGTCACGCTCGGCGACATGACGGGCGACGGCATCGACTCCGGGACGGGCGTAGCGTTCCAGCGAACGGACGGAGGCATGGCGGGAGCGGGCCAGCAGCATCGGCGTGGACGTGCCGTCCTCCGCATCGTGTGTCAATGCACGGCTCCGCCGCAGTAAATCCGGTATTTACTGCGGCAGTGTGGCCTGACCGATGAGTTTTGCGCGCCGTGCTGGTCTGTACGCCGAATACCGACTCACAGGAGGCTGACGCCATGCGGAAACT
>NZ_JBHVQT010000012.1:248093-356331 GCF_042886315.1 Streptomyces sp. NPDC058001 | reverse complement strand
GTTCTCAAGGAACGGACGCTTCCTTTGTACTCACCCTCTCGGGCTTTCCTCCGGGCTTCCCTTCGGTGTTTCCGACTCTATCAGACCCTTTCGGTTCTGATTTCCTCGGCCGCTTTCCAGTCAAGCGCTTTACGCGCTTTTCTTTCCGGCGGGCCCGACTTTATCAGAGACTCTGAGTCGGAATTTCCGTCCCGATCGAGGTGTCCGGTTCACGCGAGCGTGTCGGGTTCCCGTCCAGGCGGAGCCGTAAACGTACTGGAGCGGGGCGCCCCGATGCAAATCGGGGTGCCCCGCTCCCAGTTCACGTCTGGTCACGCAGGTCAGACGGTCGTCCCGGTCAGACCTCGACCACGACGGGAAGGATCATCGGCCGCCGACGGTAGTTGTCCGAGACCCACTTGCCGAGGGTGCGGCGGACCAGCTGCTGCATCTGGTGGGGTTCGACCACGCCGTCCTGCGCGGAGCGTTCCAGAACCTCCTGGATCCTCGGCATGACGTCACCGAAGGCCGAGTCCTCGATGCCGGAGCCACGGGCCTGGATGTGCGGGCCCGCGGTGATCTTCCCGGTACTGGAGTCGATCACGATGAAGACCGAGATGATGCCTTCGTCCCCGAGGATGCGCCGGTCCTTCAGCGCGGGTTCCGTGACATCGCCGACGGAGAGCCCGTCCACGTACACATATCCCGCCTGGACCTTGCCGACGATCTTCGCCTTGCCCTCGACGAGGTCGACGACGACTCCGTCCTCGGCGATGACGATCCGGTCGTGCGGGACGCCGGTGAGGGCGCCGAGTTCGGCGTTGGCGCGCAGATGGCGCCATTCGCCGTGGACCGGCATCAGGTTGCGCGGCTTGCAGATGTTGTAGAAGTACAGCAGTTCACCGGCTGAGGCATGGCCGGAGACGTGCACCTTGGCGTTGCCCTTGTGGACGACGTTGGCACCCCAACGGGTGAGGCCGTTGATCACGCGGTAGACCGCGTTCTCGTTGCCGGGGATGAGCGACGACGCCAGGATCACCGTGTCGCCCTGGACGATACGGATCTGGTGGTCGCGGTTGGCCATACGGGACAGGGCGGCCATCGGTTCGCCCTGTGAGCCGGTGCAGACCAGGACGATCTCGTGGTCGGGGAGGTCGTCGAGGGTCTTGACGTCGACCACCAGACCCGGCGGGACCTTGAGATAGCCGAGGTCCCGGGCGATACCCATGTTGCGGACCATCGAGCGGCCGACGAAGGCGACCCGGCGGCCGTATTCGTGGGCCGCGTCGAGGATCTGCTGGATGCGGTGGACATGGCTGGCGAAACTCGCCACGATGATGCGCTTGCGGGCGCCGGCGAAGACCTGCCGCAGGACGTTGGAGATGTCCCGCTCGGGCGGTACGAAGCCCGGGACCTCGGCGTTCGTGGAGTCCGAGAGCAGAAGGTCGATGCCTTCCTCGCTCAGCCGTGCGAAGGCGTGCAGGTCCGTGAGGCGGCGGTCCAGCGGGAGCTGGTCCATCTTGAAGTCGCCGGTGTGGACGACCATGCCCGCGGGGGTGCGGATGGCGACCGCGAGGGCGTCCGGGATCGAGTGGTTGACGGCGATGAACTCGCAGTCGAAGGGTCCGATCCGTTCCCGGTTCCCCTCCACCACCTCCAGGGTGTACGGACGGATGCGGTGCTCCTGGAGCTTGGCCTCGATGAGCGCGAGGGTCAGCTTGGAGCCGATCAGCGGGATGTCCGGCTTCTCGCGGAGGAGGAAGGGGACACCGCCGATGTGGTCCTCGTGGCCGTGGGTGAGAACGATGCCCTCGATGTCGTCGAGGCGGTCTCTGATCGATGTGAAGTCCGGCAGGATCAGGTCGATTCCGGGCTGCTCCTCCTCAGGGAAGAGCACTCCGCAGTCGACGATCAGCAGGCGGCCTTCGTACTCGAAGACGGTCATGTTGCGGCCGATCTCGCCGAGGCCACCGAGCGGGGTGACCCGAAGGCCGCGTGCCGGGAGCTTGGGCGGGGCGCCGAGTTCAGGGTGCGGATGACTCAAAAGACTCTCCTGACCATGCGCGCCACGTACCCGTGGCACGTGGCGCGCATGTCGTTCGTGCATAAGCAGTTGTCGGTGGTCGGACGCGGGCCGATGTGGGGTTCGGGCCCGCGGTGGTGCGTATTCAGTTGTGAAGTCTGTACCTACAGCTGTACCCCGCCGGCGGCCAGATCGATCTTGAGCTGGGCCGTCTCCTCGGGCGTCAGCTCGATCATCGGCAACCGCAGCGGACCGCCGGGCAGGCCCTGGAGGGCGAGTGCGGCCTTGGTGGTGATGACGCCCTGGGTGCGGAACATGCCGGTGAAGACGGGGAGCAGTTTCTGGTGGATCTCGGTGGCCTTCTGGACGTCGCCCGAGGAATACGCGTCGAGGAGAGCGCGCAGGTCGGGTGTGACGACATGGCCCACGACGGAGACGAAGCCGACGGCGCCGACCGAGAGCAGCGGGAGGTTGAGCATGTCGTCGCCGGAGTACCAGGCGAGGCCGGAGCGGGCGATGGCCCAGCTCGCGCGGCCGAGGTCGCCCTTGGCGTCCTTGTTGGCGACGATCCGTGGGTGCTCGGCGAGCCGGACGAGTGTCTCGGTGTTGATGGGGACGCCGCTGCGGCCGGGGATGTCGTAGAGCATGACGGGCAGCTCGGTGGCGTCGGCGACAGCCGTGAAGTGCCGGAGCAGGCCCTCCTGCGGGGGCTTGTTGTAGTACGGCGTGACGGTGAGCAGGCCGTGGGCACCGGTCTTCTCGGCCGCGCGGGCGAGTTCGATGCTGTGCCGCGTGTCGTTGGTGCCGACTCCGGCGACGATGTGGGCGCGGTCGCCGACCGCGTCCAGTACGGCTCGGACCAGCTCCGTTTTCTCCGCGTCGCTGGTGGTCGGGGACTCTCCGGTGGTGCCGTTGATGATCAGGCCGTCGTTGCCTGCGTCCACCAGATGGGCGGCGAGCCGCTGCGCGCCGTCGAGGTCGAGAGCGCCGTCCGCCGTGAACGGCGTGACCATGGCGGTGAGGACCCTCCCGAAGGGGGTCTGCGGAGTGGAGGTCGGAGCCATGGGTAATACGCTACTCGCTGCTCAGCACGGGGTCCCCCCTCGGGGGATGCGGGCGGGTCCGACAAAACGCCGGTCGATGTGACAAAGAGCTGCCGGGACGTGACGGGGAAGAGGAGCCCGGCACTGCCTGCTCGGGGGTTCAAGCAGTGCCGGGTCCGTTTGATCAGGCTAGATGAACTTCTAGAAATGCCGCAATACGGACACTTCGCCGTGCTGATCCGTACATCTGTGCCGTGAGGGTGCCCTGAGGGTTACGGCGCCACGCGTCCGTTGGCGTTGAAGGCCGCGTGGGTCAGAGGCATCAGCGCCGCCCAGTGCTGTTCCATCTTCTCGCCGACCATCTCGATCTCCCGCTGGGGGAAGGACGGCACCTTCGCCAGTTCGTGCTGGGTGCGCAGGCCGAGGAAGTGCATGAGCGACCGGGCGTTGCATGTGGCGTACATGGATGAGAAGAGGCCGACCGGGAGGACCGCGCGGGCCACCTCGCGCGCGACACCGGCGGCGAGCATCTCCTGATACGCCTCATACGCCTCGCGGTACGAGTCCTCCATGACCCGGCCGACCAGCTCCTGCTGCGCCTGCGTGCCCTCCACGAAGACGTACTTGCCGGGACGGCCCTCCTGAACCAGCTTGCGGGCCTCGTCCGGCACGTAGAAGACAGGCTCCAGCTGGCGGTAGCGGCCCGACTCCTCGTTGTACGAGTTGTGCACGACGATGCCGTTGGCGAGGAAGTTGTGCCAGGGCCCTTCCACCGAAAGGTCGTACGTCATCTCCTCGCCGTCCGCCTCGATGGCGACGACCGGGTCCGGAACGGCCTTGGCGATCTTGCCGCCGCGCTGGGCCAGTGCCTGCTCACCGGCGCTCTTCACGGCATGGCAGGGCTCACAGGCCGGGGCGAGGTTCTTCTCGTCGAGGGCCTGGGTCAGGTCGCCCGCGACCGGAACGACATGGTCCAGCGCGAGCTGATCGCGCGGGAAGCCCTGCCCGCAGAGGTGACAGGTGTCGGTTTCCTTGATCAGCCTCTGCCGCTGCATGGAGGTCCATACGCCGATGCCACGCCGCAGGCTCGGCGGGATGAGTGCCTGCGAGGGGCGGGGAGCGGTGCCGGCCGCCATGACGGCGTCCCCGACCGTGAGTTCGCCTGCCTTGCACCAACCCTCAGGGGTGAACACCGCGTGGTCGACGGTGCAGCGGAGCGTCTTCCCGGAGGCCGTGGTGATCTTGATCAGAGGCTTTACGCCGGACTCGATCACGTCGACGATCCTGGCCCGCTGGGCGAGCAGGGTCTCCTCGTCGTAACAGCGGACGTGGTTGCGACGCACTGATTCGAGCTTGCGCAGACGCGTGCTCGGGTGCTGTTCGCGGAATTCCGCGACGGCCGACTCGGCCGCCTCGCGGCTCTCGTACAGCCCGAGGTAGTGGTTGGTCCCACCGCGCCCGACCTGGGCCATCCACTTGCCTGCCCGGCTGTGCCAGGTCACGCCGCCCGCGGAGTGCGGGAGGCGGTCCTCGACGCCGAGGTGCCAGAGCTTGTGGAGTTCGGCGATGGTCCGCCGGCGCAGGTTTCCCGCTTCGCTCTCCAGGGTGATCTCCGTGTCACCCGCGATGCACCATCCCACGCGGTGGCGCATGAACTCGCGGAACACGAAGATCGGGGCGCTGATGAAGAAGGTCATCGAGTTGTGCTCGAAGGGGCTGCCGTGGCGGTCGCGCATCAGGTAGTTGATCAGGCCCTTGGAGCGCTCCGGGTCCTTCTTCAGCTCGTCCAGCGACTGCTCTCCGACGGTGGAGACACGGGCTGCGAACAGCACGTCGGAGTCCGTCGCCGCATGCTTCACCAGTTCGACGGAGACATCGCTGCGGAAGCTCGGCTTCAGATCGTCGGCCGGGGTCTGGGTCACGGTTGGGGGGTCCTTCCCATCACGTCCATCGGGCGGCGCCCACTCTACGACCCGGCGCTGACAATCGGTCGTTCGGCCGCGAGCGCCGACATAGCCCCGCTGATCGCACCGAACAGCCCCGAACATCACGGAACGCCGACGAACTTCGGCGAACTTCTGCGAATTCGGTGAAACAGGGCACCTCTCGCGAGGTTCGAGCGTCTGTATGGGTGACAGTGTCCCGTTCGACACCCGAGGAGAAGTGCTTCCCATGTTCCGTCGGCGCGAGCCCGTTCCGTTCGCCTTCATCGCCGAAGCCGACAAGTTCCGCAGCAATGTCACACCGCCGCCCCGCGAGCGCGCCACGGCGAGTCAGATAGCCGGCCGCTCCCTGATCGGCCTGACCCTGGTCGGTGGCCTGGTCGGCGCCCTGGTCTTCGGGCTGCCCGCCCTCTCACTCGATCAGTCACCGGCGAGGACGCAGCACTCCGAGGCGTCGAACAATCGCTGACTCGTCCGGACCCCCCAGGGTGGTAGGCATGGTCACGGCTCGGTAGCCTCACCGGGCACAGCCCGTGCGTGGATTGAGTGAGGACCAGTCGTGCCCCTGCCCTTTCTGACGGCCGACCGCGCTTTCGACGAGGCCGCGGACGACATCGCGCTGCCGTTCGACGACCGTGACCGCTGGCGCCGGCCCTATCGACCAGGCCCGTGGCGAGTGGGGGCCGCCGCGCTCCTGCTGCTGCTCGCCTCATATGTCCTGTTCGCCGCGGTGATCATCGCCTTCGCGGGCGGTCTGTCCGGCGCGGCGGCCTGTGGTGGTGGCGCCCTACTGATCATCGTCGCCGCGCTGCGGTTGCTGCGGATGGGGGTCTGGGTGAGCGCCCGTGGCCTGCGCCGCGTGGGGTTCCTCAGCACGAAGACTCTTCCGTGGACTCAGGTCACCGAGGTGCGTACGGTCCAGCAGCCCGTGCGGTGGCTGGGGCTGCCGCGCACCGTGCAGGGGCAGGCACTCGTTCTCGTACGCGGGAATCGGCGGGGTGAAGCGGCGGCGCCGTTGTTGACGACGCACAACGCCGACTTCCTCGCGCGCCCCGAGGCGTTCGAGCGGGCGGCGGACACCGTCGAGGTGTGGGCGGAGGAGTACCACCGCGGCTGAGCAGCGTCGAGACTGAGGAGCGCCGCGGCCGAGGAGCGTCGGCGGGTCAGGGTCCGGGTCCGGCGCTCCGCGGGTCAGACGCTGAGGGGTTTTCCGTCGTGCAGGGAGATCGCCCGCTGCATGGCCTTGCGGGCGCGGGGTGTGTCGCGGGCGTCGTGATAGGCGACCGCCAGCCGGAACCAGCAGCGCCAGTCGTCGGGGGTGTCCTCGGTCTCCGCCTTGCGCTTGCGGAACACGGCGTCCGCCGAGTCGCGGTCGATCCGGCCGCCGGGGGTGCGGACCAACTCGTCGACGGGTAGCCCGCCTTCGGCCTCCAGGACGGTGGCGAGCCGGTTGGCGTTCCGTACGAACTGGGTGTTCTTCCAGAGGAACCAGACGCCGATCACCGGGAGCACAAGGACGGCGAGGCCGAAGGTGACGGTGAGCGGGGTGCCGTTCTGGATGAGCAGCACTCCGCGGCTGCCGACCAGGACGAAGTAGCCGACGAGGACGGCCGCCGTGACGGCGTAGGTGATCTTCGCGCGCATCAGGGTCAGCCGAGGTCCAGGAAGTGTTCCAGGCCGAAGGTGAGGCCCGGGGTTTCCACGACGCGGCGCACTCCGAGCAGGATGCCCGGCATGAAGCTGCTGTGGTGCAGCGAGTCATGGCGCACGGTGAGCGTCTCGCCCTCGCCGCCGAGCAGCACCTCCTGGTGGGCCAGGAGCCCGCGCAGCCGTACGGAGTGCACGGGGATCCCGTCGACGTCCGCGCCGCGCGCGCCGTCGAGCGCGGTGACCGTGGCGTCGGGCTGCGGCTCGCTTCCGGCCCGTTCGCGGGCGGCGGCGATGAGTTGCGCGGTCCGGGTGGCGGTGCCGCTGGGCGCGTCGGCCTTGTTCGGGTGGTGCAGCTCGATGACCTCGACGGACTCGAAGTAGGGCGCCGCGAGCTGCGCGAACTTCATGGTGAGGACCGCGCCGATGGAGAAGTTCGGGGCGATCAGGACACCCGTGCCCGGTGCGGCGGCCAGGGAGGTGTTGAGCTGTGCGAGGCGGTCGTCGGTCCAGCCGGTGGTGCCGACGACGCAGTGGATGCCGTGCCGGACACAGAAGTCGAGGTTGCCCATGACCGACCCGGGTGTGGTCAGTTCGACGGCGACCTGCGCACCGCTGTCCGCGAGGCTCTCCAGCTTGTCGCCGCGGCCCAGCGCCGCGACCAGTTCCATGTCGTCGGCGGCCTCCACGGCGCGTACCGCCTCCGAGCCGATACGGCCCTTGGCGCCGATGACCGCCACGCGCAGCTTGCTCATGTGCTTGTTCCTTAAGGGGAGTTGGGCGACTCGGGGCTTCAGGAAACCGCTTCGTGCAGGCGGGCGGCCTGCTTGTCCTTGAGCGGGCCTATGACCGAGAGCGACGGGCGCTGTCCCAGGATGTCGCGGGCCACCGCGCGGACGTCGTCCGGGGTCACCTCGGCTATCCGGACCAGCATCTCGTCGACGGACATCTGTTCGCCCCAGCACAGCTCGCTCTTGCCGATGCGGTTCATCAGCGCGCCCGTGTCCTCCAGGCCGAGGACGGTGGATCCGGAGAGCTGGCCGATGGCGCGGCCGATCTCGTCGTCCGAGAGGCCGTGCTCGGCGACCTGGTCGAGTTCGTCGCGGCAGATCTTGAGCACGTCGTGCACCTGGCTGGGGCGGCAGCCCGCGTACACCCCGAAGAGGCCGCAGTCGGCGAAGCCCGAGGTGTACGAGTACACGCTATAGGCGAGGCCGCGCTTCTCGCGGACCTCCTGGAAGAGGCGCGAGGACATGCCGCCGCCGAGTGCGGTGTTCAGGACGCCGAGTGCCCAGCGGCGGTCGTCGGTGCGGCTCAGACCGGGCATGCCGAGGACGACATGCGCCTGCTCGGTCTTGCGGCCGACCAGTTCCAGGCGGCCCGCGGTACGCAGCGCGCGCCGGCCCTCGCGGGGTGCGATGGGCTGGGCGTCGGTCCGCTCCAGCGCGCCGGCCTTGTCGAAGGCGGCGCGGACCTGGCGTACGACCGTGTGGTGGTCGATGTTGCCCGCGGCGGCGACGACGAGGTGCGTCGGGTCGTAGTGCCGCTTGTAGAAGCGGCGGATGCGGTCGGCGCCGAGGGCGTTGACCGTGTCGACGGTGCCGAGGACCGGGCGGCCGAGGGGGGTGTCGCCGAGCATGGTGTGCGCGAACAGGTCGTGCACACAGTCGCCCGGGTCGTCCTCGGTCATCGCGATCTCTTCGAGGATGACTCCGCGCTCGGCGTCCACGTCGTCCTGGAGGATCAGGGAGCCGGTCAGCATGTCGCAGACGACGTCGATCGCCAGCGGCAGGTCGGTATCGAGGACGCGTGCGTAGTAGCACGTGTACTCCTTGGCCGTGAACGCGTTCATCTCGCCGCCGACCGCGTCGATCGCGGAGGAGATGTCGAGCGCCGACCGCTTCTTGGTGCCCTTGAAGAGGAGGTGTTCGAGGTAGTGCGTCGCGCCGTTCAGCGAGGGGGTCTCGTCGCGGGAGCCGACGTGGGCCCAGATGCCGAAGGTCGCGGAGCGTACGGAGGGCAGGGTCTCGGTGACGACGCGGAGGCCGCCCGGCAGGGTCGTACGGCGGACCGTGCCGATGCCGTCCTTGCCCGGGAGCAGGGTTTGGGTACGGGCGACGGCCCGCGTCTCCGAGGAGACACGGGCCGTCGCGCGAGGACTACGGGACGTCACTTGTCGGAGTCGTCCTTCTTGTCCGAGGGAGCGTCGTCGTCGCTCTCGCCCTCGACCACGGGGATCAGCGACAGCTTGCCCCGGGAGTCGATCTCGGCGATCTCGACCTGGACCTTGGCGCCCACGGCGAGCACGTCCTCGACGTTCTCCACGCGCTTGCCGCCGGCCAGCTTGCGGATCTGCGAGATGTGCAGCAGGCCGTCCTTGCCCGGGAGCAGGGACACGAACGCGCCGAAGGTGGTGGTCTTGACGACCGTACCCAGGTAGCGCTCGCCGACCTCCGGCATGGTCGGGTTGGCGATCGAGTTGATCGTGGCGCGCGCGGCCTCGGCCTGCGAACCCTGGGCGGCACCGATGTAGATGGTGCCGTCGTCCTCGATCGTGATGTCGGCGCCGGTGTCCTCCTGGATCTGGTTGATCATCTTGCCCTTGGGGCCGATGACCTCACCGATCTTGTCCACGGGGATCTTGACGGTGATGATCCGCGGGGCGTTCGGAGACATCTCGTCCGGCGTGTCGATGGCTTCCATCATCACGTCGAGGATGTGCAGACGCGCGTCGCGGGCCTGCTTCAGGGCGGCGGCCAGGACCGACGCCGGGATGCCGTCCAGCTTGGTGTCGAGCTGGAGGGCGGTCACGAACTGCTTGGTGCCGGCGACCTTGAAGTCCATGTCACCGAAGGCGTCCTCCGCACCGAGGATGTCGGTGAGGGTGACGTAGTGCGTCTGGCCGTCGATCTCCTGCGAGATCAGACCCATGGCGATACCGGCGACGGGGGCCTTGAGGGGCACGCCCGCGTTCAGCAGGGACATGGTGGAGGCGCAGACCGAGCCCATCGACGTCGAGCCGTTGGAGCTGAGGGCCTCGGAGACCTGGCGGATCGCGTAGGGGAACTCCTCGCGCGTGGGGAGCACCGGTACGAGCGCGCGCTCGGCGAGGGCGCCGTGACCGATCTCGCGGCGCTTCGGGGAGCCGACGCGGCCGGTCTCACCGGTGGAGTACGGCGGGAAGTTGTAGTTGTGCATGTAGCGCTTGCGGGTCACCGGCGACAGGGTGTCGAGCTGCTGCTCCATGCGGAGCATGTTCAGCGTGGTGACGCCCAGGATCTGGGTCTCGCCGCGCTCGAACAGCGCCGAGCCGTGCACGCGCGGGATGGCCTCGACCTCGGCGGCGAGGGTGCGGATGTCGGTGACACCGCGGCCGTCGATGCGCTTCTTCTCCTTGATGACGCGCTCACGGACCAGGGACTTGGTCAGCGAGCGGTACGCGGCGGAGATCTCCTTCTCGCGGCCCTCGAACTGCGGGAGCAGCTTCTCGGCGGCCAGACCCTTGACGCGGTCCAGCTCCGACTCGCGCTCCTGCTTGCCCGCGATGGTCAGCGCCTGGGCCAGCTCGTCCCGGACGGCGGCCGTGAGGGCCTCCAGGACGTCGGCCTGGTGGTCCAGGAAGATCGGGAACTCACCGGTCGGCTTGGCGGCCTTCGCGGCGAGGTCCGACTGGGCCTTGCACAGGACCTTGATGAAGGGCTTGGCGGCGTCCAGACCGGCGGCGACGATCTCCTCGGTCGGCGCCTCGGCGCCGCCCTCGACGAGCTTGATCGTGTGGTCGGTGGCCTCGGCCTCGACCATCATGATCGCGACGTCGCCGTCCTCCAGGGTGCGGCCCGCGACAACCATGTCGAAGACGGCGTCCTCAAGCTCGGTGTGCGTCGGAAACGCGACCCACTGGCCGCGGATCAGCGCGACGCGGACGCCGCCGATCGGGCCGGAGAAGGGCAGACCGGCCAGCTGCGTGGACGCGGACGCGGCGTTGATCGCGACGACGTCGTACAGGTGGTCGGGGTTGAGCGCCATGATCGTGGCGACGACCTGGATCTCGTTGCGCAGGCCCTTCTTGAAGGACGGGCGCAGCGGGCGGTCGATGAGGCGGCAGGTGAGGATCGCGTCCTCGCTGGGCCGGCCCTCGCGCCGGAAGAAGGAACCGGGGATCTTCCCGGCGGCGTACATACGCTCCTCGACGTCCACCGTGAGGGGGAAGAAGTCGAGCTGGTCCTTGGGGTTCTTGGAGGCGGTGGTGGCCGACAGCACCATGGTGTCGTCGTCCAGATACGCCACGGCGGAACCGGCGGCCTGCTTGGCCAGGCGGCCCGTCTCGAAGCGGATGGTGCGGGTGCCGAAGGTGCCGTTGTCGATGACGGCCTCGGCGTAGTGGGTCTCGTTCTCCACTAGTGATATCTCCTCGTCTTCGTCCCTTGCCCGTGTGGCGGGGACGGTGGCGGAGAAGCGCGCCTTGTGTGCGGGCCGGTCTTCGATCGAAGCACCCGGGGTCGTGTTTCTTCCCGGGGGCCACTACCGAGGACCGGCGGCGGCCGGGGGCGCTTCTCCTCGTTCGGTATTGCGTTGTGCGACCAGACTACAAAGCCGCGGTGACACTCCGCACGCAGAGCGGGTGCGGTGGCGTCGTACGGGTCGTCCGGGCCGTACACAACGGCGAAGGGAGCGGCCCCCTGCGTGGGGGACCGCTCCCTTCACGGCGTGCTACTTGGCGCCCGCCGCACCACGGCGGATGCCGAGGCGGTCGACCAGCGCACGGAAGCGCGTGATGTCCTTCTTCGCCAGGTACTGAAGGAGGCGACGGCGCTGACCGACCAGGATGAGCAGACCACGACGCGAGTGGTGGTCGTGCTTGTGGGTCTTGAGGTGCTCGGTCAGGTCCGAGATCCGGCGCGACAGCATGGCGACCTGGACCTCGGGGGAGCCGGTGTCACCTTCCTTGGTGGCGAACTCGGTCATGATCTGCTTCTTCGTAGCGGCGTCGAGCGACACGCGTACTCCTCGTTGTTCGTCTTCGTGAGGCCACCAAGTGCCCCTGGTCCACATCTCAGGGGAGCTTCCATGACTCGGGAGGCTGGGATCCGTCGGCTGCGGCCTCCGGGATCCTGTGGATTCCGAGGGTGCGCACACAAACGGCCGTTACACAGGGTACCAGGGCGGGTGGGCGCCTCTCGCCGGGCTCCGGTAACTCCCCGTGGCGGGTCCGGGGCGCCCAGTAGGGTGCCTGCTGGAAATACCGCACTACCGGAAACGGTACGGGAGAGGGGTCGCGGGAGCATGGCCGAGTCGCAGGGGCAGGACGAGGACGTCAGGGCGCGCAAGGAGCGCGAGAAGGACGAGCTGTACGGGCTGGACATCTCCGGTGTCGAGTGGCTCAGCGCGCCGGGCACCGAGGAGCACGAGGAGCGCGTCGAGATCGCGTATCTGCCGGAGGGCGCCGTGGCCATGCGGTCGTCGGTCGATCCGGAGACCGTGCTGCGGTACACCGAGGCGGAGTGGCGGGCCTTCGTACTCGGCGCGCGGGACGGCGAGTTCGACCTGGGGCCGGCTCCGCAGAACGGGGGGCCCGCGCAGTAGGGCGCGGGTTCGGGTGGCGAGCGGCGTCGTATCGGCCTTCTGAAGTCTTCCTGTTGGCGCCCGGCTGTGCGCCTGTCGCCCTCAACTGTCGCCTTTGTCCACCGTGTTGGTGCGTGTACGCATGTCTTCTGGGCAGGCTGTGACGTAACGGGCGGCGTACAGGGCCCGACGGGCCTGCCCCCGGGGTGCCCGGGGTGATTAGGCTGGGTCCGGGCGCATCGGTGGAACCTGACGACGGGTTGCCGGTGTCCCCCAGGGGGAGAGCCCGGCGGATCTGTCGGATCCGGCGGTCTCTGACGGCGGAGAGCGGTCGCCCCATGACGGCTTGAGGGTGCTCGACCACCAGGAGGAATTGTGAACAGCGACCGGGACGGGAACCGCGGGGGGTGGGCCACACCCGACGATGACCGGCCCGACGCCGAGTCCGCGGCCGAGATGACGGGCGAGTTCACCCTGGATCACGCGTCGCCCGCCTGGTACACGCAGAACGCTTCGGGCAGTGCCGGGGAGACGCCTTCCGAGCCGCCCACTCCCCCGGTGGCTTCCGCTCCTCCGGTGACGCCCCTTCCGCCGGTGCCCCTTCCGCCAGTGCCGGTGCCGCCCGCGCCGGTTCCGCCGGTCGCGCCTGCGCCTTCCGTTCCTTCGGCTCCCTCGATTCCCTCGGCGCCTTCCGTTACCTCGGTGGCGAGTCCTTCCGCCGATGCGGGGAGCGCTACGGCGGTGCCGAATCTGCCGATGGGGCTCGGGTTCAATCCGGTGCCCGACACCCGTCCCGCGCCGGACGTGGCTCCCTCGGTACCGGACTCCGTCGACGACAACGACGGTGACTCCGCCTCCGGTGACCTGGAGAGCGGTAGCACGATGCGGTTCTCGGCCGTGGCGCTGAAGCGGGAGATCGCCGAGCGGGCCACCGTGGACGAGCCTGCCGGGGAGCCTGAGGAATCCGGGGTGTCCGGGGGCGATGGTGCCGAGGAAGCCGTTTCCGAGCCCGCCGTCGAGCCCGAGCCTGAGCCCGAGGTCGAGGTCGAGGTCGACGCGTCCGGCACGTCGAGCGAATCCGACGCCTCCGACCACCAACTCGACCAGGACGACGAGGTCGAGGCCCCCGCCGAGGACGACGAAGCCGCTGACTTCGTCGCCGCCGACGACGACATTCACAACAACACCGACCACACCGACGACACGGATGAGCCCGAGGTACGGGACAGCGTGCCGCAGGACGCCGTCCCGGACGACGAGCCCGACGCGGACACCGCTGAGGGCGAGGTCGCCGACGCCGTGGTGGACGACGTCCAGGACCAGGTACCGGCGCCCGAGCCGGTCCGGGACGCGCCGCCCGCGTGGACGCCGCCGCCCGTCGCGCAAGGTGGGCTGCCTCCGTTGCCGCCCGCCTTCCAGCCCGCCGCGCCCGCGCCCGCAGGGCAGTGGCCCACGGACGCGCCTCCGGCCGACACTCCGCCCGCCGACACCCCGGTGCCGCACGCGCGGCCCGTGGACGCTGTACGCGCCGAGGCCCCTCAGCCGCCCGTACAGCCGCCGGCGCCGCCGTCCTACACGCCGCAGCCGCCCGAGCCGCAGACCCCGGAGCCGCAGGCGCCCGCTCCTCTGTATCAGCAGCCGGTCGCCCAACCGCAGCCTCCGCAGGCGCCGTTCCAGCCGCAGGCCCCGCAGCCGGCGCCGTCGGCCTGGCGTGCGCCGGCCGCGCCGGTCCCGCAGCAGACGCCCACTCCACAGCCCCCGCAGCAGACCCCGGCCCCGGATCCGACCCCTGCCCCGGCGCCCCCGGGGCCCGGTGGATACGGATTCCCCACCCCGGGTACGCCGCCGGTCGACCCGAACGCGCCCGTCCCGCCCGCCGGTTACGGGTTCCCGCAGCCCAGTGCCGCCAACTCGCCTGTCCAGCAGGGCGGTTACGGGTTCCCTCAGGCACCCCAGCCCCAGCCGCAGCACGGCGGGTACGGGTTCCCGCAGACACCCCAGCCCCAGCCCGGTACGCCGAACCTTCCGGCCCCGGTCGCCCGTAACCTCCCGGCACCCCACGAGCCGCCGCAGCAGCAGGCCCCCGTACAGCCACAGCCACACGCCCAACCGCAGCAGCCGGTCCCCCCGCAGGGCCAGTCCCCGGCCCCGTACCCCCCGCAGGCGCAGCAGCAGCCCGGCGGTTACGGGTTCCCGCAGCAGGGTGTGCCGCCGCAGGTGCCCGGTCAGCCGAACCCCGGCCAGGAGCACGGTCAGCCGCCGGCCCAGGCCGCTCAGCCGTCGCAGCCCCAGCCGCCCCAGCAACCCCCGGTCGACCCCCGTGCCGGTGCCGCCTGGCCGCAGGCCGTGCAGCACGATCAGCGGGAGCGGACGCATCCAGGGGCGCCGCTGGGGTACACGGCCGCCGTCGAGTTGTCGTCGGACCGGCTGCTCAACACCAAGAGGCAGAAGCCCAAGAGCGGGCGGCCCGCCGCCGGTGGGTCGCGGTTCAAGATCGGCGGCAAGAAGGAGGAGGCCGAGCGGCAGCGCAAGCTCGACCTGATCCGTACACCGGTCCTGTCCTGCTACCGCATCGCCGTGATCAGCCTCAAGGGCGGTGTCGGCAAGACGACCACGACCACCGCGCTCGGTGCCACGCTCGCGAGTGAGCGGCAGGACAAGATCCTCGCGATCGACGCCAACCCGGACGCCGGCACGCTCGGCCGCCGGGTGCGGCGGGAGACCGGTGCGACGATCCGCGACCTGGTCCAGGCGATCCCGTACCTCAACTCGTACATGGACATCCGGCGGTTCACCTCGCAGGCGCCCTCCGGTCTGGAGATCATCGCCAACGACGTCGACCCGGCCGTGTCCACGACCTTCAACGACGAGGACTACCGGCGCGCGATCGACGTGCTCGGGAAGCAGTACCCGATCATCCTCACGGACTCGGGCACCGGTCTCCTCTACAGCGCGATGCGTGGTGTGCTCGACCTCGCCGACCAGCTCATCATCATCTCGACCCCGTCCGTGGACGGTGCGAGCAGCGCCAGTACGACACTGGACTGGCTCTCCGCGCACGGGTACGCGGAGTTGGTGTCGCGGTCCATCACCGTGATCTCGGGGGTCCGGGAGACCGGCAAGATGATCAAGGTCGATGACATCGTCAGCCACTTCGAGACGCGGTGCCGCGGTGTGGTGGTCGTGCCCTTCGACGAGCATCTGTCCGCGGGCGCCGAGGTCGACCTCGACATGATGCGGCCCAAGGTCCGCGAGGCGTACTTCAATCTGTCCGCGATGGTCGCCGAGGACTTCGTACGGGCGCAGCAGGTCCAGGGGTTGTGGACGTCGGACGGCAATCCGCCGCCGCAGTTGGCGCCGCCGATGCCGGGGCACCAGCAGCAGGGTCCCGCCCAGCCGGGCCAGGTCCCGCCAGGGCAGTACCAGCACCCGCAGCCTCAGCATCCCCAGCAACCGCAGCCCCAGCAGCAACCCCAGCCCGGTCAGGCGCCGCCCGGCCAACTGCCGCCCGGTCAGCTCCCGCCCGGTCAGGCTCCGCCGGGGTACGGCTACCCTGGCTCGCCCCCGGCCTGGCAGCAGCCGCAGCAGCCCACGCCGCAGGCGATTCCCCAGCAACCGGCTCCGGGGCAGCAACCGCCGTACCCCGCAGGCCAGTTCCAGCCGGGACAGCCGTACCAGCCCGCGCCCGGCCGGCCGGCCCCCGGGCAGCCCTTCAACCCGAACCAGCCGGCCCCGGGCCACCCCGCGCCCGGTCAACCCGTACCGCCCGGCGGGCTGCACGCGCCCGTACCGCAGCAACCGCAGCAGCCACACGGACAGGGGCACCCCCAGCAGCAGCCCCACCAGCCGCCGCCCCCGCAGCAGTAGCCGAGCTCCGCCACCGACGCTGTACGCCGCACACAAGTCCGACACCAGGGCCCGTACCGACCACCGGTACGGGCCCTCGTCGTGCCGCGTCGCACCGCATACCGAGACCTGGGGCGCGGTGCGCCGCCATCCCGTGGCCTGGGGGGCTTCAGTGGTCTCTACCAATGTGCGTGAAATGCCGGTCAACTCGTTATTTCCGCAGGCCACATGGGGTTCACCCGCCGTTGACGCGTGCAGACCGGCGCTGATAGACACACACATCACCAGCTGGCGTCTCATGATCCATCAGACATCCCTGCGCGAGCGATGACGCGAGGTCACCGACCCATGGACACACAAGATCAGCACGGCAGATCCCCCGTACGCCTCCGGGCACGTGGTGCTCGGCGAGGCCCCCGCGACAGCGTTCCCGACAGCGCCCGCGTCCCCGGTCGCGCCCGCCGCCGCGGTCTGCGGCTGCTCGCGGCCGGCGGCGCGGCGGCGTTCACCCTGACGGCGGGCCTCGCGACGCCCCTCAACCCGGCGCCCGAGCAGGCCCAGGCCGCGGGCGACGGCAAGAACACGCTCACGGTGGCGGTCTCGCAGAGCGTCGACTCGCTGAGCCCGTTCCTCGCCACGCGTCTGGTCAGTACGAGCATCAGCCGGCTGATGTACGACTACCTGACCAACTACGACCCCAAGGACAACCACGCCGTCCCGGGTCTGGCGACCAAGTGGGAGCCGTCGCCGGACAAGCTGACCTGGACGTACACGATCCGTGAGAACTCCAAGTGGTCGGACGGCAAGCAGGCCACGGCCGAGGACGCCGCGTGGACGTTCAACAAGATGATGACCGACGAGGGCGCCGCCACCGCGAACGGCAGCTTCGTCGGCAACTTCAAGACGGTCACCGCGCCCAGCCCCACCGAGTTGGTCATCGAGCTGAAGAAGCCGCAGGCCACGATGGCCGCGCTCGATGTGCCGATCGTGCCGAAGCACGTGTGGGAGAAGGTCGACGACTTCTCGAAGTTCAACAACGACAAGACCTTCCCGATCGTCGGCAACGGCCCCTTCGTCGTCACGGACTACAAGGCCGACAGCTATGTGAAGCTCGAACCGAACAAGACGTTCTGGCGGGGCGCCCCCAAGTTCGACGAGCTGCTCTTCAAGTACTACAAGGACGGTGACGCGGCCGTCGCGGCGCTCCAGAAGGGCGAGGTGTCCTTCGTCCAGGGGCTGACGCCCGCTCAGGCGACGGCGCTGAAGAGCCAGTCGGACATCAAGGTGAACGACGCGCCGGGCCGTCGTTTCTACGCCCTCGCGACCAATCCCGGCGCGCAGTCGAAGGACGGCCAGAAGTTCGGCGACGGACACCCGTCCCTGAAGGACCAGAAGGTACGGCAGGCGCTGTTCCTGGCGGTCGACCGCGAGACCATCATCGACAAGGTCTTCCAGGGGCACGCGGTGCTGGGCGAGGGCTACATCCCGCCCCGCTTCCCGACGTACTACTGGAAGCCGTCCGACGAGCAGAAGCTGGCCCACGATCCGCAGAAGGCGGCGCAGCTCCTCGACCAGGCCGGGTACAAGAAGAACGGTGACGGCAAGCGCCTCGGCAAGGACGGCAAGCCGATCACGTACCGCATCCTGTGCCACGCGACCGACCCGAACGACAAGGCGATCGGCAAGTACCTCCAGGAGTGGTACGGCGAACTCGGCATCGGTCTGACCGTGGACTGCCGTGACAACGTCACCGACCCCTGGCTCGCCGGCGAGTACGACCTCGCGTTCGACGGCTGGTCGGTCAACCCGGACCCGGACTTCGTCCTGTCGATCCACACCTGTGGCGCGCTCCCGGCGACGCCGAAGGACACCGGCGCCACGGACAACTTCATCTGCGACCAGCAGTACGACGACCTCTACGCCCAGCAGCTCGCCGAGTACGACGAGGGCAAGCGGGCCGATCTCGTCAAGCAGATGGAATCGCGGCTGTACGACCTCGGGTACATGAACGTCATGGCGTACCCGAACGCCGTCGAGGCGTACCGCACCGACCAGATCAAGTCGATCACGACGATGCCCGAGGCCGCGGGGAACATCTACGGGCAGGACGGCTACTGGAGCTGGTGGTCGGCGACTCCGGCCGCTTCCGGTGAGTCCTCCGGCGACTCCGGCTCCACGGGCGTCATCATCGGGATCGTCGCGGCTGTCGTCGTCCTCGCGGGTGTCGCCGGGTTCTTCGCGATGCGACGTCGATCCACCGCGGAAGACCGTGAATAACCACAGGACCGTGAACCACGTGAACAGTCGGGACAGGCGGACCGGACGCCATGGCAACTGACAGCACCTCGGCGCTCGTGCGGAGCGTGGAGCCCGACGGCCCGGCCCAGGCCGGGCCGTCGGCCCGCGGTCCGCGGGCGCGCACCACTACCGCGTATCTGCGCTATGTGGCGGGCAAGCTGGTCGGCGCGGCCGTCTCGCTGCTCGCCGTGCTCGTGACCAGCTTCTTCCTGTTCCGGCTCATCCCGGGCGACCCGGTCAAGTACATGACGGGCGGGCGCCAGGTGTCGGCCGAGCAACTCGCCGCCTACCGGCGGGAGTTCGGGCTCGATCTGCCGATGTGGCAGCAGTTCACGGAGTACTGCGGCAAGGCGCTCACCGGCGATCTGGGGACCTCGTACCAGTTCCGCGCCCCGGTCATCGACAAGATCACCGAGGCGCTGCCGAACACCGTGCTGCTGACGGGTACCGCTTTCGTCCTCTACACCGCGCTCGGGATCTTCCTCGGTACGCGCTCCGCCTGGCGCAGCGGCAAGCTCGGGGACCGGCTGAACACCGGCTTCGCGCTGACCCTGTACTCGGTGCCGTCGTTCTGGCTCGGGCTGCTGCTGATCATCGTGTTCTCGGTGGGCATGGGGCCGATCCCCGGTCTGTTCCCGACGGGCGGGATGGAGTCGGGCGGCGAGACGGGCTTCGCGTACGTCCTCGATGTCGCGCACCATCTGGTCCTTCCGGTGATCACGCTGGTGGCGGTCGAGTACGGGCAGACGCTCCTGGTGACCCGTTCCGCGCTGCTCGACGAGATGGGCAGCGACTATCTGACGACGGCGCGCGCGAAGGGGCTGCGGGACGATCTGGTCCGGCGGCGGCACGCGGTGCCGAACGCGATGCTGCCGACCGTGACGCTGATCTTCGTCAATCTGGGCCGGGTGGTCGCGGGCACCATCCTGGTGGAGACCGTGTTCTCCTGGCCGGGCCTCGGCGGGCTGTTCTACCAGGCGCTGAGCGTGCCCGATCTGCCGCTCGTGCAGGGCCTGTTCTTCGTGTTCGCCGCCGCGGTGATCGTGATGAACACCCTCGCCGATCTGATCTATCCGCTGCTCGACCCCCGGGTGGGCCGATGACGACCGAGATCACCCCGCCCACCGCGGCGGACACCGCCGCACCGGCCGGAAGCCCGAAGGGACCGCGCGCACCACGGGCTTTGGCCTGGCAGCGCAGACGGCACTCCGTCGCCCGCTTCTGGCAGCAGTACCGCACCCACCGGTCCGGTCTGATCGGCCTGGCCGCGCTGGTCGCCTTCGCGCTGATCGCGCTGACCGCGCCGCTCACCGTCGGCTCCGACGTGCAGAGCGTCACCAACGCGCCGGGCGGGCCGATGGAGCGTCCGAGCGGTGAATTCTGGCTGGGCACCGACCAGTTCGGCCGCGATCTGTTCGGTCTGGTGCTGTGGGGCTCCCGGATCTCCCTGATGGTGGGCCTGCTCGCGGCGGTGCTCTCGGTCGCGATCGGCGCTCTCATCGGCATCACGGCCGGGCACTTCCGCGGCTGGTACGCGACCGTGATCATGCGGGTCACCGACTGGTTCCTGGTGATGCCGACGCTGGTCTTCGCCATCGCGCTGGCCACCGTGATGTCGCGTTCCCTCGGCACGATCATCCTGGCCATCGGCGTGACCACCTGGCCCACCACGGCCCGGCTGGTGCGCGCCCAGACACTGGCGGTGGAGTCCCGGCCGTACATCGAGCGCGCCAAGGCGCTCGGCGGCGGCCACGGTCACATCATGAGCCGGCACGTCCTGCCGAACGTCATGCCGCTGGTCCTCGCGCAGACCACGCTCGGTATCTCCAGCGCGATCCTGGCCGAGGCGACCCTCGCCTTCCTCGGCCTCGGCGATCCGACCGTCACCTCCTGGGGCGGGCTGCTCCAGGACGCGCGCGAGGCGGGCGCGGTCAGCTCGGGGCACTGGTGGTATCTGGTGCCGCCGGGTCTGGGGATCGCGGCGGTGGCCCTCTCCTTCACGCTGTGCGGACGCGCGGTGGAGTCCGTTCTCAACCCCAAGCTGGGGGTGGCCTCATGAGTCCTGCGCTGCTTGACGTACGGGACCTCGAAGTGACGTACGCGGGCGGGGCCGCCGCCGTCCGCGGGGTGAGTCTGACGCTGGACGCGGGTCAGAAGCTCGGCATCGCGGGCGAGTCCGGCTGCGGCAAGTCGACGCTGGCGCTGGCGCTGCTGCGGCTGCTGCCCGCCGGGACCCGGGTCTCCGGGCAGATCCTGCTGGACGGCGAGGACGTACTCGCCATGAAGTGGGGCCAGGTGCGGGCGGTGCGCTGGGCGGGTGCCTCGATCGTCTTCCAGGGCGCGATGCACTCCCTCAACGCCGTGCACCGGGTCGGTGACCAGATCGCCGAACCGATCCTGCTGCACAAGAAGGCGACGCCCGGCGCGGCGCGGAAGCGGGCCGGGGCGCTCCTGGAGCAGGTGGGGCTGCCCGCCGCCCGGCTGGACGCGTATCCGCACGAGTTGTCCGGCGGACAGCGGCAGCGGGTGATGATCGCGATGGCGCTGGCCTGCGATCCCCGGCTTGTCATCGCCGACGAGCCGACGACGGCGCTCGACGTGATGATCCAGGCGCAGATCCTGCGCCTCATCGAACAGCTCGTCGCCGAGCAGGACCTCGGCCTGGTGATGATCAGCCACGACCTGGCGGTCCTCTCCGACACCTGCGACCGGCTCGCCGTGATGTACGCGGGCCGGGTCGTCGAGGAGGGACCGGCCCGGGAGGTCTACGAGGACGCGCGGCATCCGTACGGCACGGCGCTGTCGGCCGCGTTCCCGCGCATCGGCGATCCGGCGTCGCGGTTCGCGCCGCGCGGGCTGCCCGGTGATCCGCCGGATCCCTCGGCGCTGCCCGCGGGGTGCGCGTTCCATCCCCGGTGCGGGGTCGCGCTGGAGTCGTGCGCGACGGACGACCCGGCGTTGCGGGACGCGGGGGTCGCGGGGCGGCGTGCCGCGTGTGTGCGTGTGGGGGCGACGGTGCCGGAGCAGGCGGCGGAATCCGCCGGTGACTCCGCGGGTGAATCCGCCGGGGAATCCGCCGGTGAGCGCGGTACCGGGCCGGCCACGGAAGAGGCGAGGAGCACGTCATGACCACCACCCCCGCAGCGCCGTCGGCGGGCACCGAACCGGTGCCGGACCCGGCCGCCGAGCCGCTGCTGAGCGCCGGTGAGCTACGGGTCACCTTCCCCGGCCGGCACGGGGCCGCCACGGCGCGGGCCGTCGACGGGGTCGACCTCGACATCGCGCCCGGTGAGATCGTCGCGCTGGTCGGCGAGTCGGGCTGCGGCAAGACGACGCTGGCCCGTGCGCTGCTCGGTCTGGTGCCGCCCACGTCCGGGCGGGTGACCTTCGGTGGACAGCCCCTCGACTACGGGGCCCGCGCCCTGAAGGCGTACCGCAAGCGGGTGCAACTGGTGCTCCAGGACCCGAGCGGGTCGCTCAATCCCCGGCACACCGTGTACGACGCGGTGGCCGAGGGGCTGCGGATCCACGGGTACGGCGGGGACGAGCGGGCCGCCGTCGCCGAGGCGCTGTCGCGGGCCGGGCTGCGGCCTCCGGAGCGGTTCTTCCTGCGCTATCCGCACGAGCTGTCCGGCGGGCAGCGGCAGCGGGTCGTCATCGCGGGCGCGCTCGTCCTGGAGCCCGAACTCATCGTCGCGGACGAGCCGGTGGCCTCCCTCGACGCTTCCGTACGCGGGGAGATCCTGGCCCTGCTGCTGCGACTGCGGGACGAACTCGGCCTGTCCGCACTGGTGGTGACGCACGACCTTGGCCTCGCGTGGAACATCGCGGACCGCGTTGCGGTGATGTACCTGGGCCGGATCGTGGAGACAGGTGCGGTGGAGGAGGTCCTGACGGCGCCTCGACACCCGTACACCCAGGCGCTGTTGTCCGTCCTGCCGGAGGCCGAGGGCCCCCCGATAATCCTCACCGGCGAGCCCCCGGACCCGTCCCGCATCCCCTCCGGATGCCGCTTCCACGCCCGCTGCCACATCCTGACATCCGGCGAGGCGGACCGGGCAGAGGTGGCAAACGCATGCCGCACGGAGGATCTGCCGATCCTGAGCGGGGGAGGCGGGGCACAGGTGGCCTGTCATTGGGCGGGGTCGCTGAGGGGGGAGTAGGGGGTACGGGGGTCGGGGGGTCGGGGGACCGAACATGCCCGTCAGGAACGTGTACGGCACCGCCCCGCGCTAAGGCCAATTCCCGCCGCAGCCCGCCAGGGCACCGCCCCGCACAAGCGGCTCTCCACCCGCCACAACCCGCAGGACACCACCCCGCGCAAGCCACAATTCCCGCCACAACCCACCAGGACACCGCCGCGCACAAGCGACTCTGCCCACCGCAACCCTGAGGACACCACCTCGCACAAGCGGCCCTCTCCACCGGCCACAGCCCGCAGGACACCGCCCCCGCGCGAGCGACTGTTCCCGCCGCAACTCACCAGGGCACCGCCCCGCACAAGCGCCAATTCCCGCCACAGCCCGCCAGGCCACCGCCCCGCACAAGCGGCCCTGTCCATCCGCCGCAGCCCGCCAGGGCACCGCCCCCGCGCGAGCGACTGTTCCCGCCGCAACCCACCAGGCCACCACCGCGCACAAGCGGCAATTCCCGCCGCAGCCCGCCAGGGCATCGCCCCGCGCGAGCGGTTCCTTCTTTCTTCCTGCCGCAACGGCGATCCGCCACGGCGGTGGGAGTCCGGCGGTGTCCGCGACGGCCCGCGGTGGACGGGTCAGGCTCTACGCCAGTAGTTCGCGGCACCGTTTCACGTCGTCCCCCATGGCCACAAGCAGCGCCTCGATCGACTCGAACTTCGCCTGCCCCCGTACGAAGGCCAGGAAATCGACGGCGACGTGCAACCCGTACAGGTCAAGCCCGACGCGGTCGATCGCGTATGCCTCGACGGTCCGTTCCGTGCCGTCGAACTGCGGGTTCGTGCCGACGGAGATCGCGGCGGGCATCGCCTCGTCGCCGACGTTCAGCCACCCGGCGTAGACACCGTCGGCGGGGATGGCGGTGTGCGGGAGGGTCTCCAGGTTGGCGGTGGGGAAGCCCAGTTCACGGCCGCGTTGGGCACCCCGTACGACGACGCCCTCGACGCGGTGCGGGCGACCCAGGATCTCGGCGGCGCCCTCGACGTCACCCTCGGCGACCAGCCGTCGGGTCAGCGTGGAGGAGAACGGTTCCCCGCCGCCGGCCTCACCGCGGACGACCAGGTCGATGACGTCGACCTCGAAGTCGTAGTCGGCGCCCAGCTCGGCCAGGAGCGTCACATTGCCGGCGGCCCGGTGTCCGAAGCGGAAGTTGGGGCCCTCGACGACGGCCTTGGCGTGCAACTTGTCGACCAGTACCTTCACCACGAAGTCGGCGGGCGACAGCTGCGAGAACTCGGTGGTGAACGGCAGGATCAGCAGCGCGTCGACACCCAGCTCGGCCATCAGTTCGGCACGCCGGTGGTGCGGGGCGAGCAGCGGAGGGTGGCTGCCGGGGCGGAGGACCTCGCTGGGGTGCGGGTCGAAGGTGACGACGACGGACGGAACGCCCAGCTCACGCGCGCGCCGTACCGCACGGCCGATGATCAGCTGGTGCCCGCGGTGGACCCCGTCGTAGGACCCGATGGTGACGACGCTGCGCCCCCAGTCCTCGGGGATGTCCGCCAAGCCACGCCAGCGCTGCACTGTGACCGCTCCTCGTAGAACCTGTGCCGTTTGATGTGTCCGGGTGATGTGTCCGGATCATGGTGTACGGCGGGTCATGGGGCCCGCCGAATCCGCAGGTCTAAGAGTGCCATGCCCGGTGCCCGCGACCGGCATCGGCATGGTGCTGTGACGAGGCGCACGCTCCCGGCGCACGCTCCCGGCGCGAGGTCAGACGGGCAGAGGTCAGACGGGCAGCGGTCAGGCGGGTACACGTACGTCCGCCAGGTCCTCGATGGTGCGGCGGGCGCTGGGACCGACGAGGGCCGCCCACTCCTGGGGCGCTTCGGCGAGCCAGCGTGCGGTCAGCGCGGCGAATCCGGGGACCGCGCGGGCGCGCTCGACCAGGGTCCGGTCGAAGGCGACGGCGCCCTCAGGCGTACGGACGAGCACGATGCCGACGCGGTGCACCAACTCCCGGGTCCGGGCCTCACCGCGCGCCGCCGCGTCGTCGGCGAGGGTGCGCAGCACGGCGGTCAGGACCTCCGGTTCCCGTTCGGGTCCGAGCAGGGTCTCCAGGAGTTCGCCGCGCAGCGTGCGCGACGGATGGGTGCCCAGGGCCGCGAGTACGGGCGCGAGCGCGGCCCGCACCGCCGGGGAGCCGCTGTGCAGAGCCTCCGCCACCAGCGGGAACACCATGGTCCGCGCGGAGGGGCCGTGCTCAAGGCGCAGCTCCACGAACCCGGCCACCGGCCCGGCCAGCTCCGGCCGCCGTGCCAGCAGGCCCCGTACGAGAGCGACGACCCGGCGGGCCGGGCCGTCCGCGGTGACCTCGGCGAGCGTCCGTAGCGCGTCGGCCACGATCCGCGGGGGCGCGTCCCGCAACCGTTCCGCGAAGGCGGCGAGTACCGGTTCCGGATGCGTACCGAGCGCGGGCGCGAGGGCCGTGGCGGACAGGTGCGCGTCCCCGGCCGCGAACCGGTGCAGGGCGCGCGGCAGATGGCGGGCACGGGTCCGCGGGTCGCGGACCAGGAGGGCGAGGGCGGCGCCGTGCAGGGTGCGGCCCGACCGCCGGGCGAGCAGGGTGAGCGCGGTGTACCGGAGCAGATCGCGGTCGGCGTCCCCGGTGGCGTAGGGGACGACCTTGAGGCCGTACGCGGCGGCGGCGACGTGCCGGTCCGTGCGGGTGTCGTGGGCCCACCGGTCGACGGCACGGCACAGCGCGGACGGCTCCTCCTCGGCGAACGCGGTGAGGAGTTCGTCGGCGCGCGGATGCGCACAGGCGACGAGGGCTTCGGCGAGGTCGTCCATGGCGCGGTGCCGGTGGGTGTGGAGCAGTGCCTGGGCGGCGGTCGCCACGGTGGCGTCGGGCGCGGCCCGCAGGGGCCGTTCGTCGGCGAACCAGCGGGTGAGCCCCGGCTGGACGGCGGCCGGGTCGGCGACGAGGAGGGCGGCGGCGGCATCGAGGTAACGCTGCGGGGCGCCGGGAGTCCGGGCGCCGCTGTCCTGCGGCGCGTCCGCCACGACGAGCCTGCGCAGCAGGTCCAGCCGCTCCCCGTCCGGCATCCGCAGCGCACACCAGAAGGCCGGGCCGAACACGTCCCGCGCGCGGGGCAGGCGCCCGGCGGCGATCCGGTCGGCGAGGTCCCGCAGCACTTCGAGGTACGGGGTCGCGTCCCGGACCTGGAGGAGGACACCGGAGAGGAGGCGGGTGGCCCACCAGAGGGAGTCGGGGGCGGCCACTTGTACGGGCGCCGCTGTCACGACCGACTCCGCCTCGGGAGCGGTGGCTTGCGCCGGCACGCGGACCGATTCCGACGCTTCCGGGCCGGCCGGGGACCGCGCCGGAGGCCACGGCTGCGGAGGTGCCTCGGCGAGCGCCGCTGTCAACTCGCCGAACCGTACGGCGAGTTGCGCCTCCCCCCGCTCCCTGCCGAGCAGCAACAGCGCCTGGACGACGGGCCCGATCCGGTGCCGTGGCACGGGCGGCGCCGAGACCTCGCTCCCCCGCCGCACCAGTGCCTCAAGGGCCCCGTCCAGATCGAGGTGCGCCCCCTGGATCCAGTCGGCCAGTTCCTCGTACGCGAACCGGAAGCCGCTGCCCGCCGGGACGAGCAGCCCTTCCGTGAGGACCGCCGACGCCCAGCCGGTGCGCCAGGGGAACACCGTCTCGAAGGTCATCCGGTCCAACTCGCCCTGTCCGGGCCCGAGACAGCTCCGTGCCGCCTCGTGGACCTGCCCGGAGACCTTGGCCGCGAGCCGGCCGACGGCGGTGCCGCGCAGGCCGAGCGGGGCGGCGAGGCGTACCGCGATCCGCAGGCACATCAGATCGAGGTACGCGGCGAACACCTGGTCGCGGTCGGGCCGCCCGGCGGCGGTGCCGGGCGGTACGGCGGCCCGTACCTCGGCGAGGAGGGCGAGGGTGAGCGGGTGTCGGGCGTCGTCCGGCGGCAGCGTTCCGTCCGGGATGCCGAGCCGCGCACGGACCTCGCGGGCCTCCGTGTCGGAGAGGTCGCCGAGCGGGACCCGGGTGGCGAGGTTGGCGGGGAGGTGGGCCCCGGCCTGTTCCCAGTACTCGGCGCGGCAGGCCAGGACGAGCCGGGCGCCGTGCTCGCGCAGCCACGCGACGCTGCGGGCGGTCCAGTCGGCCAGGCGCCGCGCGAGCGCGGACGGCATCTCCTCGGGCCCGTCCAGGACCAGCACCAGGGGCCGCCCGCGATCCCGGGCGACCGACGCGATCCGCTCGGGAGAGACGTCCCCGAGGTCGGCAGGCCGCACCCCATCGGCCACCCCGCTCCCGTCGACCTCGAACGCCTCAGGCCCGGACCCCCCGCCCCGCCGCGCACCGGCCGACGCCCGGTGCGCACCGGCCCCACGGACCCCCCACTCCCGCCCGCCCTTCGTGGCTGCGGGCCGCTCGCTTCCCGCACCACCCCCGGCAGGGTCCGGTCGCACACCCGGTGCCGTCCCGGCGATCCGGGCCGCCCGGGTCAGCGCGCGGCGCGCCGCGTCCGCGATCGAGTCGTCGTCGGCGTGCAGGTCGGCGCCCCGGAGCCACAGGGTGGGGGCGGGTTCCGTACCGCCGGACCGGCGCGCGGTGAAGGCGACGAGTTCGGTCGTACGGCCGGAGCCGGGAGCGCCGACCAGCGCCAGCACCAAGGGAGCACCCGCACCGCTCCGCTGGAACTCCGCCAACTCCCGGGTGACATCAGGTCGTTCGACCGTACGGGTCAGGGGCGGGCGGGGTCCGTCCGAGCCGGTCGACATCGTCGTCAGATGCAGGACGCCCGCGAGATTCAGATCCGGCCCGTACGCGGGTACGGTCGCGGCGTTCACGGCGAGCAGGTCCCTCAGCGCGCCGGACCCGGCCGACTCCTCGCCCGGGACCTCCTCCGTCTCCACGTTCCGCAGCGGTACCGCGAACCCCGCCGCGCTGCGCCCCGCCTCAAGTGCCGTGCCGATGACGGCGATCACCGCCCCGGTCCCGGCGTCGATGACCGGTCCCCCGGCCGCGATCCCGCCGAGCCGCAGCGCGTCGCTCCCGGCCGTACCGACCGCCAACTCCACGGCGGAGCCGATGAGATGGAAGCGGTCGGTCGCGGTGTACGTCACCGGGGTCGCCCCCAGCACCCGTGCCTCACGCCAGCCGCCGGCCGCGATACGCACATACGTACCGGTGGGAATCCGGTCCCGTACGGTCACCGGAAGCGGCACGAGTGCGAGCCCCTCGGTGCGGACGAGGGCGAGTCCTGCGGCGGGCAGCGGAACGAGGGCGTCGGACGTGACCACACAGGTACGGCCGTCGGCGGTGTGGAGCACTATGCGCGGCAGGCCGTCGACGGTCTCATGGGCGGTGACCACCGTGCCGTGGTCGTCGGCCGCGAAGCCCACCCCCCGGGGACGCCCGGCCAGATCACAGATCCGGACCAGACTCCGGTCCGGCGCCCCCCGCTCTTCGGAGGGCAGGTCCCGTACCGTCATGTCGACCTCCCGCAGCGCCCCGTTCTTCCGACGGTAGGCGTGCGGTGATCACCGGGACAGGGCGCGGAACGAACGCGCCCCCTTCCGCTCCCTCGGTTCACTCCGAGCGCCCGCTCGAAGGGGTGAACGGAACGGGCCTGTCGGATACATCCTGGAGGAGGGGGACGGTGGAGCGGCGCGCGGACGACAAGTCCACCCGCCGCTCCACAGAAAAGGCCCGCCGACGCGACGGGTACCGCGAAGCCGTCAGAAGGCGTCAGAAGCCGTCAGACGAAGACGGCCACGCTCTTCGCCTTGCCCTTGGACTCCTCCGCGAGCATCAGGAACCGCCCGTCCGCGTCGAAGACCGCGACCGGCCCCGCGCCCGCGTAGGTGTCCGGCATGTCGAGCCGGACGCCGTTGAGGAGCAGCCGGGCCCTGCGGGCGTCGACGTCCCAGCGGGGGAAGGCCGCCGCCGCCGCTTCGGCGAGCGGCATCACGATCAGGTCCTGCTGCAACACGTCGAGGGTGCGTGCCGCGTCCAGCCGGTACGGGCCCACCCGGGTGCGCCGCAGCGCCGTGAGGTGCCCGCCGACGCCGAGATCGGCGCCGAGGTCACGGGCGAGGGCGCGGATGTACGTACCCGAGGAGCAGACCACCGAGACGACCAGGTCGAGCACGGGGGTGCCGTCGTCGGCGACGGCGTCCCGGACGTCGTACACGGCGAACGAGGAGACCGTGACCGGGCGGGCCGGGATCTCGAAGTCCTCGCCGTCACGGGCCCGCTTGTACGAGCGCTTGCCGTCGATCTTGATGGCGCTGACCTTGGACGGCACCTGCATGATGTCGCCGGACAGCTTGGCGACCCCGGCGTCGATGGCGTCCCGGGTCACGTGCGAGGCGTCCGTGGACGAGATGAGGTCGCCCTCGGCGTCGTCGGTGACGGTGTCCTGGCCGAGCCGGATCGTGCCGAGGTACTCCTTCTCGGTGAGCGCGAGATGGCCTAGGAGCTTGGTCGCCTTCTCCACGCCGAGGACGAGCACCCCGGTGGCCATCGGGTCGAGCGTGCCGGCGTGGCCGACGCGGCGGGTCCGCGCGATCCCGCGCATCTTGGCGACCACGTCGTGCGAAGTGAAGCCCGACGGCTTGTCGACGATGACAAGGCCGTCGGGCGTGGTGTTCTTGCTGGTCATCCCGCCGCGTCGCCGTCCTTGTCACGGTCCGCGCCGGGCTCGCCGTCCTCGTCTTCGGGCTTGCGGTAGGGATCGGCGTCGCCCGCGTACCGAGCGCCGGCCGATGCCTCGCGTACCTTCTCGTCGGAGGCGCGCGCCTTGTCGAGGAGGTCCTCGATGGTCTTGGCGGTGTCGGGCAGGGCGTCGGCGACGAAGGCCAGCGTCGGGGTGAACTTCACACCCGCGGCGCGGCCCACCTCGGAGCGCAGGACGCCCTTGGCGCTCTCCAGGCCCGCCGCGGCAGCGGCCCGCTCCTCGTCGTCCCCGTACACCGTGTAGAAGACGGTCGCCTCCCGCAGATCACCCGTGACCCGGGTGTCCGTGATGGTCACATGCGAACCGAGCCGCGGGTCCTTGATCCCGCGCTGGAGCTTCTGGGCCACCACCTCCCGGATGAGGTCCGCCAGCCTCTTCGCCCGCGCGTTGTCGGCCACTGGTCCGTCTCCTTCTTGAGCCTTGCTTGTTGTTGCTGATGTGTTCAGTCTTCGTCGTTGTGGAGCCTGCGTCGTACGGAGAGCAGTTCCACCTCGGGGCGTCCCGCGACCAGGCGTTCGCACCGGTCGAGTACGTCGGTGAGATGCCCGGTGTCCCCGGAGACCACCGCGACGCCCAGCTCGGCCCTGCGGTGCAGGTTCTGGTTGCCGGTCTCCGCCACACTCACCGCGTATTTCCGCTGGAGTTCCGCGACGATCGGGCGGACGAGAGAGCGCTTCTCCTTCAGCGAGCGAACATCGCCGAGGAGCAGATCGAAGGACAGTGTCCCCACATACATGTATGCCCGGATGTCCCGCCGGTTCGGGTTCAAGGGCCCCGCCAACCGCTTGGCAGGGACATCAGAACCGTACACGCAAGGACCGGGGCCGATCGACGGGAATTATCTTCCCGCCGACCGGCCCCGGACCGGGATGCGTCAGCTACGGAGAGCTACCGCAGCCAGAGCCGCCGCGCGCTCAGACGCGCGGCTTCTCGCGCATCTCGTACGTCGCGATGACGTCGTCGATCTTGATGTCGTTGAAGTTTCCGAGGTTGATACCGCCCTCGAAGCCTTCGCGGATCTCGGTGACGTCGTCCTTGAAGCGGCGCAGGCCCTCGATGTTGAGGCTCTCCGCGATGACCTTGCCGTCGCGCAGGAGTCGGGCCTTGGTGTTGCGCTTGACCTCGCCGGAGCGGATGAGAACACCCGCGATGTTGCCCAGCTTGGACGAGCGGAAGACCTCGCGGATCTCCGCCGTGCCCAGCTCGACCTCTTCGAACTCCGGCTTGAGCATGCCCTTGAGGGCCGCCTCGATCTCCTCGATCGCCTGGTAGATGACCGAGTAGTAGCGGACGTCCACGCCTTCGCGTTCGGCCATCTGCTGGGCGCGCCCCGCGGCGCGCACATTGAAGCCGATCACGATGGCGTCCGAGCCCATCGCCAGGTCGATGTCCGACTCCGTGACCGCACCGACGCCGCGGTGCAGGACCCGGATGTCGACCTCTTCGCCGACGTCGAGCTGGAGCAGCGAGGACTCCAGGGCCTCGACCGAACCGGACGCGTCGCCCTTGATGATGAGGTTGAGCTGCTGGATCTCGCCGGCCTTGAGCACCTTGTCCAGGTCCTCCAGGGAGACGCGGCGCACCCGCTTGGCGAACGCGGCGTTGCGCTCGCGGGCGGCCCGCTTCTCGGCGATCTGGCGTGCCGTGCGGTCCTCGTCGACGACGATGAAGTTGTCGCCGGCGCCCGGGACGTTGGTCAGACCCAGGACCTGGACCGGTGTGGACGGTCCGGCCTCGTGGAGCGTGTTGCCCTGGTCGTCGTGCATGGCGCGCACGCGGCCGTAGGCGTCGCCGACGACCATCGTGTCGCCGACGCGCAGGGTGCCGCGCTGGACGAGGACGGTCGCGGTGGCACCGCGGCCCCGGTCGAGGCGGGCCTCGATCGCGATGCCCTGTGCGTCCTGCTCCGGGTTGGCCCGCAGGTCGAGCGAGGCGTCCGCGGTGAGGACGACGGCCTCCAGGAGGCTGTCGATGTTAAGGCCCTGCTTGGCGGAGATGTCGACGAACATGGTGTCGCCGCCGTACTCCTCGGCGACCAGGCCGAACTCGGTGAGCTGACCGCGCACCTTGGTCGGGTCCGCGCCCTCGACGTCGATCTTGTTGACCGCGACCACGATCGGCACGTCGGCCGCCTTGGCGTGGTTCAGCGCCTCGATCGTCTGGGGCATCACACCGTCGTTGGCCGCCACCACGAGGATCGCGATGTCGGTCGACTTGGCACCGCGGGCACGCATGGCGGTGAACGCCTCGTGACCCGGGGTGTCGATGAAGGTGATCTTGCGGTCGTCGCCGTTGACCTCGGTCCTGACCTGGTAGGCACCGATGTGCTGGGTGATGCCGCCGGCCTCGCCCGCGATGACGTTCGTCTTGCGGATGGCGTCGAGGAGGCGGGTCTTGCCGTGGTCGACGTGACCCATGACGGTGACCACCGGGGGACGCGAGACCAGGTGCTCCTCGCCGCCCTCGTCCTCGCCGAACTCCAGGTCGAAGGACTCCAGAAGCTCGCGGTCCTCCTCCTCGGGGCTGACGATCTGGACCGTGTAGTTCATCTCCGTCGCCAGCATTTCCAGCGTGTCGTCGGAGACGGACTGGGTCGCGGTGACCATTTCGCCGAGGTTCATCATGACCGCGACGAGCGACGCCGGGTTGGCGTTGATCTTCTCCGCGAAGTCGGTGAGCGAGGCACCGCGCGACAGGCGAATGGCTTCGCCGTTGCCGCGAGGCAGCATCACGCCGCCGACCGACGGGGCCTGCATGGCCTCGTACTCCTGGCGCCTCTGCCGCTTCGACTTGCGGCCACGACGCGCGGGACCGCCGGGGCGACCGAAGGCGCCCTGCGTGCCACCGCGGCCACCGGGACCGCCGGGACGGCCACCGAAGCCGGGACGGCCACCGCCGCCACCGCCGAAGCCGCCGCCACCGCCGCCGGGACGACCGGCGAAGCCGCCGCCGCCACCGGGACGACCGGCACCGGCACCGCCGCCGCCACCCGGGCGTCCGGCGAAGCCGCCGCCGCCTCCGGGACGACCGCCGCCACCGCCGCCGCCACCGGGGCGGCCCGCGCCGCCCGGTCCGCGACCGCCGCCACCGGGGCCACCGCCGGGGCGGGGACCGGCAGCGGGACGCTGCGGCATCATGCCGGGGTTCGGACGGTTGCCACCGGGGCCGCCGGGGCCGCCGCCGGGGCGGGGCGCCTGCGGACGGGGCATGCCGCCCGGGGTGGGACGCGCGCCGCCGGGACCGGACTGCGGGCGGGGACCGCCCTGGCCCGCGCCCTGGGGACGCTGGCCGCCGGGACCGCCGGGACCGCCGCCGCCGGGACGCGGGGCGCCGCCGCCGGGACGGGGCGTCTGGGGGCGCGCCATGCCGGTGGAGCCGCCGGACGTGAAGGGGTTGTTGCCCGGACGCGGGCCCGCGGGGCGGGCGCCGGGACGCGGGGCCTGGCCGCCGGAGCGCGGGGCGCCCTGACGGTCGCCACGACCCTGGCCGCCACCCTGACCACCCTGGCCGGGCGCCGGACGGGCACCGCCCGGCTTGGGGCCGCCGGGACGGGCGGGTCCCGCGGCGCGCGGGGCCGCCGGGGCGGCGGGCGCGGCCGGTGCGGACGGGGGTGCGGTGAACTCCGGGACGACCGGGGCGGCCGGAGCGGGCTTGGGAGCCGGCTTCGGGCCGGGCCGGGGCCCTGCGGAGGGTGCCGCGGGAGTGCTGGGTGCCGCGGCGGCCGGCGCGGGGCGCTCGGTCACGGCGGGCTTGGGCGCCGGCGGCCTGGGGGCAGCCGGACGTGCCGCCTGCGCCGGGGACGGCGCGGCGGGCCTGGGGGCGGCCTGCTTGGGGGCCGAGGGACGCGCGCCGGACTTGCCGGAGCCGTTGCCCTGCTGGAAAGCGTCGGTCAGCTTGCGTACTACGGGCGCCTCGATCGTCGACGACGCCGAACGGACAAATTCACCGAGTTCTTGGAGCTTGGCCATGACGGCCTTGCTCTCCACCCCGAACTCCTTGGCGAGCTCGTATACCCGGACCTTAGCCACTTCGCTCCTTTTAGGTCCGGGTTACGCCGGACCGTCGCTACTTCATGGGCGTACTCATCGCGTACTCATCGAGTGCTCATCGCAATCTCGACCTACTTCCGACTCGCGAGGTACCAGAACCGCACGGGGGTTCCGTACGGCACGTCTTTCGGTGTTGCCTTGGTGTTGCCTGCGTCAGCAACTGTCCTGGACGGCCTGGCGCAGCGCTTCCGTGTCGAGCTGTCCCCGGGCGCGGAAAGCCCTGGTGAAAGCCCGACGGCGCACCGCCTGGTCGAGACAGACCGGGACGGGGTGAACGTATGCACCCCGGCCGGGCAGCGTACCGCGAAGATCAGGGACGCACGCGTCCTCGATCCGTACGATCCGCAGCAGATCGCTCTTGGCCGCTCGCTCCCGGCAACCCACACAGGTTCGCTCAGGGCACACCCGGGTGTGCGTCCGGCCAGACACGCTTTAGTCTACCTCCCCGTACGGACCTCACCCCTTTGGGGCAAGGTTCGAACACTTGCCGGTCCCATACTGTCGTGATCTCGACGGATCGCGGCCGGGACATGTGCCCCGGCGCGGGATCCGCGGGTCGTCAGCCCTGGTCTTCCGGCTGCTCGGTGTCCGGGCGGATGTCGATGCGCCAGCCGGTGAGGCGGGCGGCGAGGCGGGCGTTCTGGCCCTCCTTGCCGATGGCGAGCGACAGCTGGTAGTCGGGCACCGTCACGCGCGCGGAGCGGGCCGCGAGGTCCACGACGTCGACGCGGGAGACCCGGGCCGGCGAGAGCGCGTTGGCGACCATCTCGGCGGGGTCGTCCGACCAGTCGACGATGTCGATCTTCTCGCCGTTCAGCTCGGCCATCACATTGCGGACCCGGCCGCCCATGGGGCCGATACAGGCGCCCTTGGCGTTGAGCCCGGACCGCGTCGACCGTACGGCGATCTTGGTGCGGTGGCCCGCCTCGCGCGCGATGGCGGCGATCTCGACGGAACCGTCGGCGATCTCCGGGACCTCCAGGGCGAAGAGCTTCTTCACCAGGTTCGGATGGGTGCGCGACAGGGTCACGGACGGGCCGCGTACGCCCTTCGCCACCCGGACGACGTACGACCGCAGCCGCATGCCGTGCTGGTAGTCCTCGCCGGGCACCTGTTCCTGCACGGGCAGGATCGCTTCGAGCTTGCCGATGTCCACCAGGACGTTCTTCGGGTCGCGGCCCTGCTGGACGACGCCCGTGACGATGTCGCCCTCACGGCCCGCGTACTCGCCGAGGGTCGCGTCGTCCTCGGCGTCGCGCAGCCGCTGGAGGATGACCTGCTTGGCGGTCGTCGCGGCGATCCGTCCGAACCCGGAGGGGGTGTCGTCGAACTCGCGGGCCTCCTGGCCCTCCTCCAGCTCGGCGGGGTCCTCCTTCGCCCAGACGGTCACATGACCGGTCTCGCGGTCGAGTCGCACGCGCGCGTGCCGGCGGCTTCCCTCGGTGCGGTGGTACGCGATGAGGAGGGCCGACTCGATCGCCTCGACCAGCAGGTCGAAGGAGATCTCCTTCTCCCGCACCAGGCCCCGCAGGGCACTCATGTCGATGTCCACGGCTACGCCTCCTCTGCCTCTTCGTTCTCGTCGTTCTGGTCGTTCGTGTCGTTCTGGTCGTGCTTGCGGCTGAACTCGATCTCCACGCGCGCCTTGGCGACCGCGTCGAAGTCGAGCCGGCGCGATGTGGGTCTGCGGCCCTTGACACCGGGCACTTCGAGGTCGAGCCCGTCGTCGTCGACCGTGAGCACGCGCGCGACGAGTTCACCGCCGTCGTGGAGCTGGAACTTGACCAGGCGGCCCACCGCGCGCACATAGTGCCGGTGTTCGGTGAGCGGGCGGTCGGCGCCTGGGGACGTCACTTCGAGGACGTACTCACCGGAGCCCATGGCGTCGCTCGCGTCGAGCCGGTCGGAGATCTCACGGCTCAGTTCGGCACAGGTGTCCAGCAGCACGCCCTCGTCGGAGTCCACCACGATGCGCAGCACACGTCGCTTGCCGGCCGGGGTCACTGTGATCTCTTCGAGATCCAGGGCCTGGGAGCTGACGAGCGGTTCCAGTAGTTCCCGCAGCCTCTCGCTCTGGGTGGTGCTCATCCGGGTGACTCCTCGGCCGCGTGTGCTGTTGTGGGAAGGTCCTGTGTCAGGTCAAAGGGTATCCGGTCGCGGAGGGTGTTGCCGTCCACCGACCGGGACCTCCCGGGTACCGTGATCAACGCCGAATCACTCTTCCGCACGCCCTTGCGCACTCCCTCTGTTTTGCCTTCGCTTTCCCTCCGCTTTCCCTTCCGTCACCCCTTCGCGAGTCCCAGAGGACGTCTGCCGTGTCGTTCACCATGCCGTCGCGCTCCCGGTCCGGGCCGCGCCGTAGGAGTCTGCTCGCGGGGGTCGCGGGCGCCGGGGCCGTGCTGCTCACGGGCTGCTCGGAGGACGAGTCGCCGGACGGCGGACCGGGCCGCCCCTCGGCCCTGGCACGGGCCCGCGCGCGTGCGGCCCGGGACAGCGTCGCGCTGGCCGAGCGGTACGACGCGGTGCTCGCGGCGCATCCCGGACTCGCGGACCGGCTGGCTCCGCTACGGGCCGAGGTCGCGCGGCACGCGGAGGCGTTCGGGCACGAGGAGCCGAAGAAGCAACGGGATCCCCGAGGGTCCGCGTCACCGGTGTCCTTGACGGCCGCGACCGCGTCCCCTTCCCCTTCGCCGTCCGCTGCTTCCGTGCCGGCCGATCCGCGCAAAGCGCTGTCGTGGCTGGCGACCGCGGAGCGCGAGACGGCCGACCGGCGGGTGACGCAGTCGCTGGAACTGCCGGGTGAGGACGCGCGACTGCTGGCGTCGGTGGCGGCGGCGGGCGCCGCGCACGCGTATCTGCTGACGGAGGACGACAAGTGACGGACGTGACGCGGACCGCGACGAAGACCCCGGGGACGAGTACGGACGGCGACAAGGCGAAGAAGGCGGAGCTGAAGGCCGTCCAGGCGGCGCTCGCGGCGGAGCACGCGGCGGTCTACGGCTACGGCGTCGTCGGTGGCCGGATCCGCGAGGGCCGGTCGGACGACGCCCGCTCGGCCTACGACGCCCATCGCGCCCGGCGCGACGAACTCTCCCGCGCGGTACGGGACTTGGGCGGCCGGCCGGAGCCGTCGGCGGCGGCGTACGCGCTGCCGTTCCCGGTACCGGACGCGGCGGCGGCGGCCCGGCTCGCCGCGGATCTGGAGGAGCGGATCGCCGGGGTGTACGCGGATCTGGTGCGGGCGTCCGGGGGTGAGCGGCGGCGGGCGGCGGCGGACGCCCTGCGGGACGCGGCGGTGCGGGCGGTGCGCTGGCGGGGCGGCAGCGTAGCCTTCCCTGGTCTCGCCGAGCGGGCCGGCACCCCGGACCCTGAGGCGACGACGACCCCACAGACGTAGCACGGCCGTACCGCTGTGCCGCCCGGAAGGACCGCACGCACTCATGGCTTTCGAACCGCCGGAGCGCCTCACAAGGGCACTCGGCGAGGCGCGGTACACACTCAACGACGGCTCCGCCGACGCGGACGGCACACGTGCGTGGCTGGATTCGCTCGGCAAGAGCGTCGAAGAGGCCGTCGAGCGGGGCGGGCTGACCGTCGAGCGGGTGCATGTGCCCGGGGGCCGCAGCAGTGTCGTGGTGCTGGTGCGGCGCGCGGACGGCACCCCGGCCGTACTGAAACTGGCGCCGGCCCGGTGCCGCCCGGAGAGCGAGCGCGCGGCCCTCGCGCACTGGAACGGCGCCGGTGCGGTGCGGTTGCTGCCGGACGACGACGGCTCCCCCGGTGTGCTCCTGCTGGAACGGCTGCACCCCGATGTCTCGGTGCGGTCGCTGCCGGAGGCGAAGTCGATGCTGGAGGCGGCCGGGACGCTGCGGCGGCTGTGGGTGGAGCCGCCCGACGAGCGCGTCCATGCCTTCGAGAGCGTGGCGGACCGTACCGGGCGGCAGGCCGAGGCGATGCGGGGGTCCGCCGACGCGGAGGTTCGGGGGCTGGTCGATGCGGCGCTCGTGGCGCGGGACGAACTGTTGGCCGCCCCGTCTGAGCTGAGGTTGCTGCACGGGACGTTTCGGCAGAGCAAGGTGTTGGCCGGGGAGCGGTTTCCCTGGCTGGCCGTGGGGCCTGATCCGGTGGTGGGTGAGTGCGCCTTCGATCTGGCGCGGTTGGTGCGGGACCGGGTCGAGGATGTGATCGCTTCGCCGTCGGGGGCCTCGATCACTCGGCGGCGGGTGAAGCGGCTCGCGGAGTCGTTGGATCTTGATCAGGAGCGGGTGCGGGGGTGGGCGCTGTTTCGGGCCGTGGAGTCCGGTGTACGGGCACTTCGCGTGGGGCGTTCGCGGGATGCGGAGCTTTTGTTGGAGTTCTCGGGGTGGCTGTGACCTCCCGCACCCCCGTGCCGGGCTGACCTTGCCTTTCGGGGCGCCCGGCACGTGGGGTGGGAAGGTTAGACGGTCAGCCTGGTGATGGCCTCTTCTGCCGTCAGTTCTTCTCGGGTTCCCGTCCTGCGGTCCTTCAGTTCCAGGATCTGTTCCGCTGAGCGGCGGCCCGCGATCAGGATGGTGGGGACTCCGATCAGTTCCGCGTCCGTGAACTTGACGCCCGGGGAGACTCCGGCGCGGTCGTCGACAAGGACCCGTACGCCCGCGGCGGCGAGGCGTTCGGCGATGTCCAGGGCGAGTTCCGTCTGGAGGGCCTTGCCGGCGGCGACCACGTGGACGTCGGCGGGTGCGATCTCCCGGGGCCAGCACAGTCCCTGGTCGTCCGCGGTCTGCTCGGCGAGGGCCGCGACGGCGCGCGAGACTCCGATGCCGTAGGAACCCATGGTCACGCGGACCGGCTTGCCCTGCTGGCCGAGGACGTCGAGCTGGAAGGTGTCCGCGTATTTGCGGCCGAGCTGGAAGATATGGCCGATCTCGATGGCGCGGTCCAGCTTGAGACCGGTGCCGCAGGCGGGGCAGGGGTCGCCCTGCTCGACCACGACGACGTCCAGGTAGTCGTCGACCTCGAAGTCCCGGCCGCACACCACGTCGCGCGCGTGGGTGTCCTTCTTGTTGGCGCCGGTGATCCAGGAGGTGCCGGGGGCGATGCGCGGGTCGGCGATGTAGCGGACCTTCTCCAGACCCTGGGGGCCGACGTAGCCGCGTACCAGGTCGTCGCGGCCCTCGAAGTCCTCGGCGGTGACCAGTTCGACGACGGCGGGGGCCAGGTGCTCGCCGAGCTTGCCGAGGTCGACCTCGCGGTCACCGGGGACACCGACGGCGACGATCTCGCCGTCGACCTTGACGAGGAGGTTCTTGAGGGTGGCCGACGCGGGGACGCCCAGGTGCTCGGCGAGGGACTCGATGGTCGGTGTGTCGGGGGTGTCCAGCTCCTCGACGGGCCCGTGCGCGGCGCCGTCGACCGGCTTGAGCGGGAAGGTGACGGCCTCCGTGTTGGCGGCGTAGTCGCAGGCGGGACAGTCCACGAAGGTGTCCTCACCGGCGGCGGCGGGCGCGAGGAACTCCTCGGACGCCGAACCGCCCATCGCGCCGGAGACGGCGGAGACGATGCGGTAGTCGAGGCCGAGGCGCGCGAAGATCTTCTGGTACGCCTCGCGGTGCAGCCCGTACGCCTCGGCGAGGCCCTCGTCGGTGGTGTCGAAGGAGTACGAGTCCTTCATCTGGAACTCGCGTCCGCGCAGCACTCCGGACCGGGGGCGGGCCTCGTCGCGGTACTTGGTCTGGATCTGGTAGAGCATGACGGGCAGGTCCTTGTAGGACGCGACCTGGTCCTTGACGACGAGGGTGAAGATCTCCTCGTGCGTCGGGCCGAGCAGATACTCGCCGCCCTTGCGGTCCTTGAGGCGGAAGAGCAGGTCGCCGTACTCCTCCCAGCGCGCGGACGCCTCGTACGGCTCCTTGGGCAGCAGGGCGGGGAGCAGGACCTCCTGGGCGCCGATGGCGTCCATCTCCTCGCGGACGACGCGCGAGATGTTGTCGAGGACCTTCTTGCCGAGCGGCAGCCAGGTCCAGATACCGGCCGCGTTGCGGCGTACGTAACCGGCGCGGACCAGCAGCTTGTGGCTGAGCGTCTCGGCGTCCGCCGGGTCGTCGCGCAGCGTCTTGATCATCAAGCGGGACATGCGCTGGACCTGGGCCATGGTGAACTCCTGCTGCGAAAGGGTGATGGGCAGGAGGTTAGCCGGGGCCGCCGGGCCCGAGGAAATCGGTTGTTACCCGTACGGCTCCTGGCGGCGCAGCAGGGGAAGCGGTGCGCCCATGACGGCGTACGGTTTCGGGGCGCTCGGGAACAGGACCTGGCGGGCCAGGTCGCGGTAGCCCAGGGAGCGGTACAGGGCGCGGGCCGGGCTCTCGGTGTCGATGGCCGAGAGGATCGAGCGGGGCTGGGCGGCGGCGTCGGTGAGGGTGGTGATCAGGCCGCGTCCGATGCCCCGGTTCTGGTAGCCGGGGTGGACATGGAGTTCCGTGATCACGAAGGAGTCGTCGAGCCATCCGTCGTACCCCTGCGTCCGCAGATAGGGCTGGACGACGGTGGACCACCAGTGGGCGCGGTCGTTGGGCATGCCGTAGACGAACCCGACGAGCCGGCCGTCCGCGCGGGTGGCGCCGAGCGCGCGGGCACCGGGGTAGGTGATGTGCCGCAGCACGATCTGGCGCCGCACGCTGATCTCGTCGTCGCTGAGTCCGAAGGCGTGTGCCTGCACGGTCAGTGCCTCGTCGACGCGTGCCGCGAGGTCCAGCGGCCCGAGGAAGACGTCGTCGTCGGGGGTGCGGGAGCCGGACCCGGGAAAGCGCAGCATGCCGGGGAGACTACCTCGGTGGCGGTACGGCGGGGCGGGCCGCACGGGCGTGCCCCGTGGTACGGGCGGGTCAGAACAGGACGCTCATGAAGGCCCCGACCTCCTGGAACCCCACGCGCCGGTACGCGGAGCGTGCCGCCGTGTTGAAGTCGTTGACGTAGAGGCTGGCGACGGGTGCGACATCGGCGAGCGCGTAGCGCAGGACGGCCACCATGCCGGGTGCCGCGAGGCCCTGGCCCCGGTACTCGGGGGCGACCCACACGCCCTGGATCTGGCACGCCTGCGAGGTCGCGGCGCCGATCTCCGCCTTGAAGACGACCTTGCCGTCCTGGTCGACGCGGGCGAACGAACGCCCGGCGCCCACGAGTTCCGCGACCCGGGCCTGGTAGAGCAGACCGCCGTCACCGGCGAGCGGGGAGACACCGACCTCCTCGGTGAACATGGCCACGCACGCGGGCATGATCGTCTCCATCTCGTCCTTGCGGATGCGGCGGACGTACGGATCCGGGGCGATGTCGTCGGGGAGCCGGTCGGTGACCATCAGGGGCTGGTGGGCGCGTACTTCGCGCGCGGGGCCCCAGCTCGGTTCGAGGAGCCGCCAGAGCAGGGCGGTGGGTTCGGCGGGGCCGACGATCGAGGAGCAGCGGCGGCCCGCCCGGCGGGCCCGGTCGGCGAAGCCGCGCACCGCGCGCGGGGTGGCGCACAGGGGGACGAGGTTGGCGCCCGCGTAGCAGAGGGACTCCAGCATGCCGTCCTCGTACCAGCCCCACATCTCGCCGCCGAGGCGCCAGGGGTCGAGCCCGGCGAGCTGGACGCGCGACATGACAAAGGCGTTGGCCACCGGCTCGCGGTCGAGCACGGCGAGCGCTGCGTCGAGGTCACTCGGTTCGAGGACCCTGGTGGTGGTCTGAGTCAACACGTTCGCGGGGGCCTCACCATACGGTCTGCTGGTCTCCGCACTGTACCTGGCGAGGTTGTGGGACGCCGCCCGGTGACCTGAGCCACCGGGCGGCGCACCGCCGGCGAGGGGAGCGCGGGTGAGGGGTCAGTCGCGGGTCCTCGGGTAGCCGTGTCCGACCTGGATCTCGTCGATCTGGAGTTGGCGGTAGTAGCGGGGCACGGTGGGCGCGGACCAGGTGGTGGCGACGTCGAGCCGGAGGTATCGGGCGCGGACACCGCTGTTCCCGAGGTCGATGAAGCGGATACCCCGCGCGCTCTCCAGGACTCCGGCCTTCACCTGCCGCCAGGTGGTGCCGTCATTGCTCACGGAGACGGTGTAGTCCTTGATGCGGGCGGAGTCCTCCAGGCGCCCGAAGGTCTCCCTGTTGTACGTGGGCGACCACTCGCGCTGGTTGATGCCGAGGTAGGCGGCCTGCTGCACGCGCCCGAGGTCGAGGGTGAGCGAGGCGGGAAGCGCTCCCTCGTTGTCCCAGTAGGTGGTGAAGTCGCCGTCGGTGAGGGCGGGTTCGCTCGCGTTGACGGAGCCGGTGGGGTGGACGCCTTCGCGGTGCGGCCGGGTCTCGACCTTCAGGACGGTGTCGTACGGGTCCCAGTCGGTCACCGACCGGACGGTGAGCGTGCCGTCGCGCTGGTCGAAGGGGAACCGCTTCCCGGTGCGCAGATCGGTGACGCGTTGGACGCGGTAGCCGTTGTCCCGGAGGCGTATCCGGTCACCGGTGGTGGGCTTGGTGGTCACGTGCAGGTACTGGGTGGTGGGGCGGGTCCGGCTGACGGTGACATAGCCGTAGGCGCCGTCGCTCCAGGCACCGGGCTGCATGCCTCCGTACATGTATCCGCCGCCGTCGACTCCGTGCAGGGATTCCCAGATGGGTGGCAGATAGTCCCGCATGAAGTCGGTGAACGCCTGCTGTTTCGGGGGGAATTTGCCGTCGCCCATGGCCGTCAGGTCCATCAGGGACCGGATCGAGGTGCCGGCGTTGGCGACATAGCGGCCGACGTTGAGTCCGGTGCTGACCGGCCGGTCCTGGCCGTCGTACCACCAGGAGCCGGTGTCGGGGACCTTGTAGCAGGACTCGGTGAGCCGGGGCATCGGGGTCCAGATCGCGGCGGGCTGGTCGTAGGGCGGGGTCATGCCCGTCTTCTGCTCGTGGGACACCATGTCCATGATCGGGGTGTCCTCGTTGTTGTTGCTCAGCGTCATGTCGGGGCGCAGTTCACGGATCTGTTCGTAGAGCCGGTGCTGTTCCCAGTACGCGTTGTCGTTGTCGATCCAGAAGCCCGCCAGCTTCGGGTAGTTGCGCATGACCTCGAAGAAGTTCTCGTACGAGAATTCGCCGAAGCCGTCGCGGGTGGTGAGGTCGACGTCCTTGCCCTTGTAGGCGGAGTAGGCGGCCGAGTCGAGGGTCTCGATGCCCTGTTCGGCGTGCCATTGGGGGTCGTCGGTCATGTACAGGATGGTCTTGAGGCCCTTGGCCTCGGCCGCGTCCACGAGTTCGCCGAGGAGGTCCCGCTCGGTGGAGCAGGAGCCGGGGATGGTGGAGGGCCAGGGGCGTGCGTAGCCGAGGCGGGAGTGGAAGGTCGCCAGAACGAGGTAGCTCGCCTTGAGTTTCCTCGCCTCGTCGACCCAGTAGTCCGGGGTCCAGCCGCTGTCGGTGACGGCCTTCTCCCAGGACTCGCAGGTGTAGTGCTTGGGCGCCGTGAACATGCCCCAGTGCAGGAACAGTCCGGCGGTGGCGCCACGGAGCATCGACTGGCGGGGCGGGACGGCGGGCGCGGGACCGGGGCCGGGGTCGTGCGCCTGCGCCGCGGGTGTGACGGCCAGGAGGAGCCCGGCGATGAGGGCGAGGACGGCGGCCCACAAGGGGCCCTTGCGGAAGGTACGGGTGGCACGGGACGTACGAGCGGTTCCGGTGGGGGTGGTTCCGGTGCGGGAGGTGCGGGTCACGCGGTCACCTCGGTTCCGTTGACGTGGACGGCGTCGATGCCGGCCTGGACGGACCCTCCCTGGTCATCCGATGAATGGCTGCGCTGGACGTCATATCCGAAGACGGTGAACCGCCATCAACGGGTAGGGAGCGCTTTCCTCAGCCGACATGCCCGAACAAGGTGCTGCGAGACATCGGATCTGTCAAGAAGGTGCGCGGAAAGGGAACCGGAACATGACGGTGCCCCGCCGCGCGATGCGGACGGGGCACACAAGCCACTGAGGGTACGAAGGAGGTGCGGCGGGCTCAGCCGCTGACGGAGACCTCGGGCTCGCCGGACGCGACGCCGTCCTGCTCCATCTGCTCGGCGATCTTCATCGCCTCTTCGATGAGCGTCTCCACAATCTTCGACTCGGGCACCGTCTTGATGACCTCGCCCTTCACGAAGATCTGCCCCTTGCCATTGCCCGACGCCACACCGAGGTCGGCCTCACGTGCCTCACCGGGACCGTTGACGACACAGCCCATCACGGCGACGCGGAGCGGGACCTCCATGCCGGTCAGGCCCGCCGTGACCTCTTCGGCCAGCTTGTAGACGTCGACCTGGGCACGCCCGCACGACGGGCAGGACACGATCTCCAGGCCGCGCTGGCGGAGGTTGAGGGACTCCAGGATCTGGTTGCCGACCTTGACCTCTTCGACGGGCGGCGCGGACAGCGAGACACGGATCGTGTCGCCGATGCCCTCACTGAGCAGCGCACCGAAGGCGACCGCGGACTTGATGGTGCCCTGGAAGGCGGGTCCGGCCTCCGTCACGCCGAGGTGCAGCGGGTAGTCGCACTGCGCGGCCAACTGCCGGTAGGCGTTGACCATGACCACCGGGTCGTTGTGCTTCACCGAGATCTTGATGTCCCGGAAACCGTGCTCCTCGAACAGCGACGCCTCCCACAGCGCCGACTCCACCAGCGCCTCCGGGGTGGCCTTCCCGTACTTCTGGAGCAGCCGCCGGTCCAGCGAACCCGCGTTCACCCCGATACGGATCGGCGTACCCGCGTCGTTCGCCGCCCTCGCGATCTCCCGGACCTTGTCGTCGAACTGCTTGATGTTCCCCGGGTTCACCCGCACCGCCGCGCACCCCGCGTCGATCGCCGCGAACACGTACTTCGGCTGGAAATGAATGTCCGCGATCACCGGAATCTGCGACTTCCGCGCAATCGTCGCCAACGCGTCCGCATCGTCCTGCGTCGGACACGCCACCCGCACGATCTGACAACCCGACGCCGTCAACTCAGCGATCTGCTGCAACGTCGCCCCGATGTCCGACGTACGCGTCGTCGTCATCGACTGCACCGACACGGGGGCGTCCCCGCCCACCGCCACGGAGCCGACCTGGATCTGCCGGCTGTGCCGGCGCTCGGCGAGCTTCGTCGGTACGGACGGCATGCCGAGAGAAATCGCAGTCATCTGCTGTGCAACCCCAAGGTATGGATCAAGGTCCCGTCGTCGGCGGGCTCCAACCCCCGAGATTACGGCACCGGCGCGATACGGCGGACATCACATCCCCGAGTCCCCCGCATGGATGGACGGCCGGACAGACATTCTGTCCGGCCGTCGTGAATGATCCGTGATCAGGAGATTCTGACCGGGTTAACGACGTCGGCGATCAGTACCAGGATGGTGAAGCAGATGAAGATCCCGGCGACCACATAGGCGACGGGCATCAGCTTCGCGACATCGAACGGGCCCGGGTCGGGCCGCTTGAACACACGGGCCGTGTGCCGCCGCAGCGACTCCCAGAGGGCGCCCGCGATGTGCCCGCCGTCGAGCGGGAGCAGCGGCAGCATGTTGAACAGGAACAGCGAGAGGTTGAAGCCCGCGACGAGGAACAGCATCATCGCGATCTGGTTCTCCGGCGGGATGTCCAGGGTGAACACCTCACCGCCGACGCGGGCGGCGCCCACCACGCCCATCGGGGAGTCCGCCTCGCGGGGACCGTCGCCGAAGGCCGCGTCCCACAGGGCGGGGATCTTCGACGGCAGCGCTATCAGGGACTCGACGCCGTTCTGCATCATGTCGCCCATGCGGTTCACGGAGTCGCCGAAGGACTGCTGGACGATGCCGGAGGCGGGTGTGAAGCCGAGGAATCCGGCGTCCACGTACTTGCCCTCGACATAGCCGCCCTGGCCGTCGGTCTTGCTGACCTGGTTCTTGATGAGCGTCGCGTGCAGGTCCAGGCGCTTGCCGTCGCGCTCGACCGTGACGGTGGCCGGGCCGATGGTGTCGCGGATCCGGGACTGGAGCGCGGACCAGTTGTCGACCGGCTGCCCGTCGAACGCGACGATCTTGTCGCCGCCCTTGAGTCCGGCCTGCTTGGCTGGGGCGACCTCGTCGCTCTTCTTACAGCTCGCGCGGTTCTCGCTCTGCTGGATGACGCAGTCGGAGACCTTGCTCACCGTGGTGGTCTGGGTCTGCACGCCGAACGTCATCATCACGCCGAGGAAGATCGCGACGGCCAGGATCAGGTTCATGAACGGCCCGGCGAACATGACGATGACCCTCTTCCACGGCTTGCGCGTGTAGAAGAGACGCTTCTCGTCGCCCGGTTCCAGTTCCTCGAACGCCGCCGACCTGGCGTCCTCGACCATGCCGCGCCACGGCGAGGTGGAGCGGGCCTCGATCCGGCCGTCGGCGCCCGGCGGGAACATCCCGATCATGCGGATGTATCCGCCGAGCGGGATGGCCTTCACGCCGTACTCCGTGTCGCCCTTCTTGCGCGACCAGATCGTCGGGCCGAAGCCGACCATGTACTGCGGAACGCGGATGCCGAAGAGCTTCGCCGTCGACAGATGCCCCAGCTCGTGCCAGGCGATCGAGATCAGCAGCCCGACCGCGAAGACGACTATGCCGAGGATCATCATCAGGGTCGTCATGCACGAGCCTCCGCCGTGTTGTCCGTCGCGTGCGCCGTCAGTTCACGGGCCCGGGCGCGCGCCCAGGTCTCCGCTTCGAGGACGTCCGCGACGGTGAGCGAGGTTCCCGTACGCGGCGTGCCGTGTTCGGCGACGACCTCGGTGACGGTCTCCATGATGCCGTTGAACGGCAGCGCGCCGTTCAGGAACGCGTCGACGCACTCCTCGTTGGCGGCATTGAACACCGCCGGGGCTGTTCCCGCGAGCTGCCCCACGTGCCGGGCGAGCCCGACGGACGGGAACGCGTCGGTGTCGAGGGGGAAGAACTCCCAGCTCGACGCCTTTGTCCAGTCGAAGGCGGGGGCCGCGTCGGGTACCCGCTCGGGCCAGCCGATGCCGATGGCGATGGGCCCGCTCATGTCGGGCGGGGTGGCCTGGGCGAGCGTGGAGCCGTCGGTGAACTCGACCATCGAGTGGACGTACGACTGAGGGTGCACGACCACCTCGATCCGGTCGAACGGGATGTCGTAGAGAAGGTGTGCCTCGATGACTTCCAGGCCCTTGTTGACGAGGGTCGCCGAGTTGATGGTGATGACCGGTCCCATCGCCCAGGTCGGATGGGCGAGCGCCGCCTCGGGCGTGACGTCCGCCAGCTCAGCCTTGGTCCGGCCGCGGAAGGGCCCGCCGGACGCGGTGACGATCAGCTTCCGTACATCGGCGCGGGTGCCGCTCGCGAGGGCCTGGAAGAGCGCCGCGTGCTCGGAGTCGACGGGGATGATCTGCCCCGGCTTGGCCAGTGCCTTGACGAGCGGACCGCCGACGATCAGCGACTCCTTGTTGGCGAGCGCGAGAGTACGGCCCGCCTCCAGGGCGGCGAGGGTGGGGGCGAGGCCGATGGATCCGGTGATGCCGTTGAGGACGGTGTGCGCGTCCGACGCGGCGAGCTGGGTGGCCGCGTCGGGTCCCGCGAGGATCTCGGGCAGCGGCTCCCCGGCCCCGTACAGCGCGCGCAGGGCCTCGCGCAGGGCCACTGCGGCGTCCTCGCGGGCGACGCCGACCGTGCGGACCCGCAGCCGGTGCGCCTGCTCGGCGAGGAGCCCGACGCGTCCGCCGGCGGCGGAGAGACCGGTGACCCGGAAGCGGTCGGGGTTGCGGAGCACCAGGTCGATGGCCTGGGTGCCGATCGACCCGGTGGAGCCGAGGATGACGATGTCCCGGCGTCCGTCCACGGGGTCGAAGACGAGATGCGGGTCGGCGAGTGGGGCAGGACTGTCGGTCATCCCCCCATTGTGTCCGCACCGGGCCCCCGCCCCGACAGGGCGCCCCCAACACGTTCGGGTCAGGGGGGCGCCGCCGAGCCGGGACGGGGGCCGGATCTCGTCAGTGGACGGGACGGTGGACGTTCTCCTTCTCGGTCGGGCCAGGAGTGGCGTCGGCGATCCAGGGGCCGTCTCCGCTGGGGTCGACCACGCCCTCTTCGAGCCAGGTGTAGGCACCGTTCATGACGCCCTTGACCACCCTGCGGTCCAGGTCGTCGGTGTTGGTCCACAGCCGGGCGAAGAGTTCGTCGGCGCGGACCCGGGCCTGCCGGCAGAAGGCGTCGGCGAGCTGGTACGCCTCGCGGCCGTGGTCGTCGGAGGTGCGGAGCCGTTCGGCGCGTACACAGGCGGCGCTCATCGCGAAGAGTTCGGCGCCGATGTCGACGATCCGGCCGAGGAAGCCCTGTTTGGTCTCCATACGGCCCTGCCAGCGGGACATGGCGTAGAAGGTGGAGCGGGCGAGCTTACGGGCGGAGCGCTCCACGTACCGCAGATGTGTGGACAGGTCGGTGTGTCCCGCGGGGTGGAACTCGGCGTAGGAGCGCGGGAGTTGGCCGGGTCCGGCGACCAGTTTGGGCAGCCAGCGGGCATAGAAGCCGCCGGCTTTGGCGCCTGCCCTGGCCTTGTCCTGGAGGGACTTGTCCGGGTCGATGAGGTCTCCGGCGACCGACAGGTGCGCGTCGACGGCCTCGCGGGCGATCAGCAGATGCATGATCTCCGTCGAGCCCTCGAAGATGCGGTTGATCCGCAGATCGCGCAGGAGTTGTTCGGCGGGGACCGCCCGCTCGCCGCGCGCCGCGAGCGACTCGGCGGTCTCGAAGCCGCGTCCGCCCCGGATCTGGACGAGTTCGTCGGCCATCAGACAGCCCATCTCGGAGCCGTAGAGCTTGGCGAGCGCGGCTTCGATGCGGATGTCGTTGCGGTTCTCGTCGGCCATCTGCGAGGACAGGTCGACCACCGCTTCCAGGGCGAAGGTCGTGGCCGCGATGAAGGAGATCTTGGCGCCGACGGCCTCGTGGTACGCGACCGGCTTGCCCCACTGCTCCCGGGCGCCCGCCCATTCGCGGGCGATCTTCAGACACCACTTCCCGGCGCCGACACACATCGCGGGCAGCGAGAGCCGGCCGGTGTTGAGGGTGGTCAACGCGATCTTCAGGCCGGCGCCCTCGGGGCCGATGCGGTGGGCGGCAGGAACCCTGACCTGGTGGAAGCGAGTGACACCGTTCTCCAGGCCGCGCAGGCCCATGAAGGCGTTGCGGTTCTCGACCGTGATGCCCTCGGAGTCCGCTTCCACGACGAAGGCGGTGATGCCGCCCTTGTGGCCTTCGGACTTCGGCACCCGTGCCATGACGACGAGGAGATCGGCCACGACGCCGTTGGTGGTCCACAGCTTCACCCCGTCGAGGACGTAGTCGTCGCCGTCGGGTACGGCGGTGGTGGCGAGGCGTGCCGGGTCGGAGCCGACGTCGGGCTCGGTGAGCAGGAACGCGGAGATGTCGGTGCGGGCGCAGCGCGGCAGGAAGGTGTCCCGCTGTTCCTGGGTGCCGAAGAGCTTCAGCGGCTGCGGTACGCCGATGGACTGGTGGGCCGAGAGCAGCGCGCCGATGGCGGGGCTGACCGAGCCGACGAGGGCGAGTGCCTTGTTGTAGTAGACCTGGGTGAGGCCGAGGCCGCCGTACTCGCGGTCGATCTTCATGCCGAGGGCGCCGAGTTCCATGAGGCCCTTGAGGGTCTCGTCGGGGATCTGTGCCTCGCGTTCGATCCGCGCGGCGTCGATCTTCGTCTCGCAGAAGTCCTTGAGTGTCGTGAGGAACTTCTCGCCGCGGCGGACGTCCTCGTCGGCGGGGAGCGGGTGGGGGTGGATCAGATCGAGGCGGAACCGGCCGAGGAACAGCTCCTTCGCGAAGCTGGGCCTGCGCCAGTCCTGTTCTCGCGCGGCCTCGGCCACCTGACGGGCTTCGCGCTCGGTGACGGTAGGTCGGGATGTGGGGGTATTGGTCTGAGCGGTCATGAGGGGCTCACCTCGCCGCGAGTCGGTCGGACACGGAATCCGTGAGGATCAGGGATCATCACGGATGATCAGGGCTTTCGGCCGATGCGCTACCGACCGGTTCTACTCCTCCGTATTTACCCCAATCCCCCGCACCGGGCCAGCCCTGGCGCGGCGTTCGGCCCACAGCCGTCCCCCTAAGATCACTCCTCATGGACATCAGGGGTGGGGATCTCTCGCAGCAGGACCCGGACGGCGGCGCGACCGTGGAGTTCGTCTACCGGCCGACGGTCGCGGACATCGAGGAGGCGTTGCGTGCGCGCGCCCGCCGGACATCGGCGGGCCGGGCCCAGGTGCTGCTGGCACCGCTGGTGGCGGGGGTGGCCGTGGTCGTCTACACGATCCTCAGCGATGCCTCGCCGCTCGTGTTGATCATCTCGCTGGTGCTCGGTGTGGGCGCGGCGACCTGGGGCACCGTACGGGGGCTGCGCACCATGGCCCGCCGGATGTTCAGCGTCGTGGAGCCGTACGGGCAGCACCGCATGGTGGCCGACGAACGCGGCACGGTCACCACGGCCGAGCGGGGGTCGTTCGCCTTCGACTGGACGGTGTTCCGGGAGTACCTGGAAACGCCCGGGGTCTTCGCCCTGGTGGGCGGCGACCGCGCGGCGGGAGTCGCGGTGCTGCCGAAGCGCGGCGCCCAGGACCCGGCGGACGTGGACCGGCTCAGGGAGATCCTGGACCGGAATCTGAAGCGTCGCTGAGCGCGGGTCCTCCGCCGCGTCCGCCGCGTCCGGTGGACCCGGTGGACCCGGTGGACCCGAGGAACCACCACAGTCCCAGCACCAGCAGTCCACCCAGGCACCAACTGCCCACCACGTCCAGCGGCCAGTGGTAGCCCCGGCGCACCAGGCCGAGGCCCACTCCGAGGTTCAGGACGCAGCAGGCGATCGTCAGTTCACGGCGGGCGTAGGCGCCGCCGAGCCAGGGCAGCAGGAGCAGGGTCGCCGCGCCGTAGGCCACGGTCGCCGTCGCGGTGTGACCCGACGGATAGAACCCCGTTCCCGGGCCCATCACCGGCGGGCCAGAGCGCGCGATCAGCTCCTTCAGCGGCACCACGAGCAGCGGCACGGCCGCCATCGGCACCAGCGCGGCCACGGACGGCCGCCACCAGCGCGGTACGCCCGCACCCCGCGCCCGCCACGCCACATATGCGGCGACCAGCACGAGGACCGGTACGGCGACGGCGACGCTGCCGAGATCGGCGAGGAGTTCGGCGACACCTTCGGGGAGCCGGCCCGCGAGGGCCGCGCGGCTCCAGCGCTCGTCCGCGCGGGCCAGCGGGCCGCCGACCGCCACCTGCCAGGTGACGACCGTGAAGAGCGCGGCGAGGAGAACAGCGAGTGAGCCGGGGAACGCCGACGGCCGCCCCGGAACAGGGGGGGGCGTTCCGAAGCGGCCGTACTGATCGGTTTGCCGCACGCCCCGGGGGGTTTGGGGCGGGCGGCCATCCGATCGGTGAGGAATTCCGGAGCGGGATGCTCCGCGGGTGTGCGCGAAGGCACGACCCGAACGCAGCTGGGGAGGCCACGTCCAGGTGTCGCCCACAGTCTCCTGTGAGCGGGGTGTTTCTCTCATCTGCGCCAAACCTACGGCAGGGGATGAGGGACCGACAGCCGGAAGAGCCACCCGCCATCGCCCTCGCACACGTTCTTCACAGCGTCTGCTCCCGGGGCCGCATGGGGTGCGGCACCGGGGTCCCCTGCGCGCGGTTCTGGCCCCCATGGGTGCGGCCCATGGCTCAGAAGAGCGCTCAGAGCTGCGAGAACGCGCCCTCAAGGATGTCCAGGCCCTCGTTCAGCAGATCCTCGCCGATGACCAGCGGAGGCAGGAAACGGAGCACATTGCCGTAGGTGCCACAGGTCAGGACCAGCAGGCCCTCCGCGTGGCACGCCTTGGCGAGCGCCGCCGTTGCCTCCGGGTTCGGCTCCTTGGTCGCCCGGTCCTTCACCAGCTCGATCGCGATCATCGCGCCCCGGCCGCGGACCTCGCCGACGATGTCGAACTTCTCCTGCATCGCCGCGAGCCGGGCCTTCATGACCTCGCCGATCCGTCGCGCCCGCGCGTTGAGGTCCAGCTCCTTCATGGTCTCGATGGAGCCGAGCGCACCCGCGCAGGCCACCGGGTTACCGCCGTAGGTGCCGCCGAGACCGCCCGCGTGTGCCGCGTCCATGATCTCCGCGCGGCCGGTCACCGCCGCCAGCGGCAGACCGCCCGCGATGCCCTTGGCCGTGGTGATCAGATCCGGCACGATGCCCTCGTCCTCGCACGCGAACCACTGGCCCGTACGGCAGAAACCGGACTGGATCTCGTCCGCGACGAACACGATGCCGTGGTCGGCGGCGAACTGCCGGATCGCGGGCAGGAAGCCCTTCGCCGGCTCGATGAAACCGCCCTCGCCGAGCACCGGCTCGATGATGACCGCGGCCACGTTGTCCGCGCCGATCTGCTTGCTGATCATGTCGATGGCCTGCGCGGACGCCTCAGCACCCGCGTTCTCGGGACCGGTCAGCCAGCGGTACGCGTAGGCCACGGGCACCCGGTAGACCTCGGGCGCGAACGGGCCGAAGCCGTTCTTGTACGGCATGTTCTTCGCCGTCAGTGCCATCGTCAGGTTGGTCCGGCCGTGGTACCCGTGGTCGAAGACGACGACGGCCTGCCGCTTGGTGTAGGCGCGGGCGATCTTCACGGCGTTCTCGACGGCCTCGGCGCCCGAGTTGAACAGCGCCGACTTCTTGGCGTGGTCACCCGGCGTCAGCTCCGCGAGCGCCTCGGCGACGGCCACGTACCCCTCGTACGGCGTGACCATGAAACAGGTGTGCGTGAAGTCGGCGAGCTGCGCGGACGCACGGCGTACGACGGCTTCGGCGGACGCGCCGACGCTGGTCACGGCGATACCGGAACCGAAGTCGATCAGCCGGTTCCCGTCGACGTCCTCGATGATGCCGCCGTCCGCGCGGGCGGTGAAGACGGGGAGCACGGAGCCGACCCCCGCCGCGACCGCGGCGACGCGTCGGGCCTGCAACTCCTGCGACTTGGGGCCGGGGATGGCGGTGACGACGCGGCGCTCCTGCGGAAGTGCGGTCATGTCGGGCTCCTGGGGGGTGGTGCGGACGCGGGTCGGGGTGATTTCACAGCTTTCTTCCGCAGGCTAGGGCCGGGCCCAAGGACTGGGCATGCTCCATGAGGGAGTTGTTCGTGCGGAAGGTTGTCCGTCATGGACATAGTCCCTCGCGGTCCCAGGGCGGGGCGCGGCGGCGGCGCATTCCCGCAGGCCGTGGCGCGTAAGCAGGTGAAGTCCCCCGTGGGGGCACTAGATTGACCGCAGTTCGACCGCGCAACACGGAGACCGGCAGGTCAGGGGGCAAGGGCCATGGACACCGACGGCACGCAGGACGCACGCGGTACGCACGCCACACCGGTGCCGCGCCCGGCGGGACCGCCGAACGGGTCGGGCGCGGAGGCGCTGCCGCCCAGGCCGGCCCGGCCACCCCGCCCCGCGGGCACCGTTCCCGGCCAGGCGGGTACCGCCCTGCCGCCCCTTCCCGACGGCGGCGACTTCCTCGCCTGGCTGCGCGCGCCCCGCCCCGAAGCCGCCCCCGGCGTATGGCGGCTGCTGCACACCCCGCGCCCCGAACAGGAACCCGAGGTCACCCCGGCCCGCCAACTGGTCAGCGGCGCGGTGATCGCGTTCCTGGTGGGCTGGCTGGTCTGGTCCCTGCTCTGGAACGGCTATCTCGGCGGCTGGTGGCTGCTGCCCCTGTACGCGGCGATCCCCGACTCCTGGGCCCAGCCGCACTCCTTCGGCGCCGTGGTCGTCGTCTACGCGTACTACGGCGCCGTCGCCTTCGGCCTGATGGTCACCGTGGGCCGCCTCGGCCGCTGGGCGGAACTCTGGCGCCGCTTCGGCCCGCCCGCCTGGCGCCGCGCCGCCCCACCCGTCCCCGTACGCCCCCCGGCGCCCGAAGAGGACCCCGCCGAGTGGCCCGAGCTGCGGGCGGCGGGTGCCGGGGCCGCCGCCGACCGGCTCGCCGCCGACGCCCGTACCGGACTGATGCGTGACGTCGACCTCGCCCGGATCGCCCGTGCCTGGCAGGGCGTGCGCAACGGCCGGCACGGCATGGCCGACTTCACCCGGGCCGTCACCGACGAGGGCGCCGCCGCCTGTCTGCACCCCTCCGGCGCCCGTGACCTGCCCGGCCGCGCGGCCCGGCACGACCTGCTCACGGCCCAGGTCCGGATCGGCACCACCGCCGACGACAGCCGCAACCCGTACCACTACCGGGGCGCCGGGCTCGCCCTCGGACCCGATCTGCTCGGTACCGGTCTGCTCGCCGTCGGACCGGCCGGATCCGGGAAGACCGGCAGCGTGGTGTGGCCGCTCACCGAGTCGCTCTGCCTCCAGGCACTCGCCGGACGCGCCGCCGTCATCGTGGTCGGCGCGGCGGGCGCGGGACTCGGCGCCACCGAGGGCTATGACGTCGTCGTCCGGATCGGGCACCCCGACTCCGTCTACGACCTCGACCTGTACGGCGGCACCACCGACCCCGACGAGGCCGCCGCCGTGCTCGCCGAGGCCCTGGTCGGCGACCTCGCGGACCCGCATCCCAGCGGCGACAGCAGGCGCTCCACGACCGTCCTCGCCCAGCTCCTGGGACCCTTCCGCGCGGTGCATGGCCGCTTCCCCTCCGTGCCCGAACTCCGCGGCCTCCTGGACGGGGCGCCGGGACCGCTCGGCGCGCTGCGCAAGGCGCTCACCGAGACCGGGCAGGACGCCATGCTCCGCGAACTCGACGCCCGCGAACGGCAGTCGGGCCACCCCGGCGACGTCGGCGGCGTACTCGCGGACCGGGTGGCGCTGCTCGACCGGCCCGCCTTCGCCGGATTCTTCGACACCGCGGGACAGAGCCGGCCCTTCTCGCTGCGCGCCCTCGACCACCCCGTACGCGTCCGTATCGACCTGCCCCAGCGCGGCCACGCCGACGCGTCGCGCATCCTCGCCCGCCTGGTTCTCGCCCAGTTCACCGCGAGTGTCGCCGTCCGCGAGGACCGCTCCCTGTTCGCCTGCCTGGTCATCGACGACGCGACCGGCGTCATCACACCCGAGGCGGTACGCGGCGTCCAGCGGCTGCGGTCCTCGCACGCCGGGGCCGTCCTGACCCTGCGCACCCTCGACGACGTGCCCCGGACGCTGCGCGGACCGCTGCTCGGCGCGATCGGCTGCCGGATGGCGCTGTCCGGGCTCACCCCGTGGGACGGGCAGGACTTCGCCGAGGTGTGGGGCAAGGAGTGGACCGAGGCCCGGGACGTCACCGACCGGCAGATCATCGCCGAGACCCCGCTCGGCAAGACCGTGCACGCCCTGCGGCGCGTGATCACCGGCCGCGCGGTGACCGCGCGCGCGGTGACCGTACGGCAGGTGGAGCGGGAGCGGTGGTCCGCCTCCGAGCTGGCCCACGCGGTGCCGCCGGGACACGCCGTGCTCTCGCTGACGACGGTGCGGGGCGAACACGCGCCGCCGCTCCTGGTCGACCTGCGGAAGTGAGGAGCGGTGCCGCCGGGGGCCGTACGGTGAGATCGGGCGGGGGGAGATCGGGCGGGGGAGATCGGGCGGGCGGTGGCCGGGCGGGTGACACCGTACGGTGAGGCAGAATCGGTAGCAGCCGTTCATACGCGACGGCCAAAAGATCACCCTCCCCCACCCCATCGCACGCCCTCCGCGACCTGAAGGTCCCATGCGCCCCACGCTCGCCTCGCTCGTCCAGCACTCCGCGCTCAAGCTCACCGTGCGCGCGGGCGAGGACCGCCTGGACACCCCCGTCCGCTGGGCACACGTCAGCGAGCTGGCCGACCCGGTGCCGTACATGGAGGGCGGCGAACTGCTCCTCGTCACCGCGCTCAAGCTCGACGCGGAGGACCCCGAGGCCATGCGCCGCTATGTGAAGCGGCTCTCCAAGGCCGGGGTCGTGGGGCTCGGCTTCGCCGTCGGCGTGCACTACGACGACATCCCCGACGCCCTGCTCACCGCCGCCCGCGAGGCCGACCTGCCGCTGCTCGCCGTGCCCCGCCGCACCCCGTTCCTCGCGATCAGCAAAGCGGTGTCCGAGGCCATCGCCCGGGAGCAGTACCGCTCCGTCACGGCCGGCTTCGCCGCCCAGCGCGAGCTGACCAGACAGACCCTCAGCGACGGACCCGACGGCCTGATCGCCGCGCTCGCCGCCCAGGTCGACGGCTGGGCGGCGCTCTACGACGCGTCCGGCGCCCTTGTCTCCACCGCGCCCGACTGGGCGTCCCGCAGAGCCGGCAGGCTCACCGCAGACGTGGAGCGGCTGCGGGAGCGCCCCGCGCCCGCGAGCGCCGTCGTGGCGGGGACCGAGGACCGGGTGGAGCTGCACTCGCTGGGCACCGGACGGCGGCCCCGCGCCGCGCTCGCCGTGGGCACCGCCTCCACGCTGGGCACCGCCGAGCGCTATGCCGTGCACTCCGCCATCGCCCTGCTCACCCTCACCACCGAGCGGTCCCGCTCCCTGCACGCCGCCGAACAACGCATCGGCGGCGCCGTGCTGCGGATGCTGCTCGCCGGGGAACCGGATCACGCGCGGGCCGTCGCGGGCGGGCTGTACGGGGATCTGCTCGACGCGCCGTTCCGCCTGATCATCGCGGAGTCGGCGTACACGTCGTCGTCCGCGTCGGCTTCCGTTTCGGCCTCGGCGTCGGCTTCAGCTTCCGCCCCGGCCCCGGTGGCCGGCTCCGGTGACGATCCGCTGGACGCGCTCACCGATGTCGTCGAGTCCGCCGCCGCGCGGGCCGGTGAGGCCGTGCTCGTCGTCCCTGAGGGCGACCGGCTGCTGCTTCTCGCGGTGGACGGAGGAGCGGCGGTCGAGGCGTGCACGCGGTACGCGGAATCCGTCGAGGCGACCCGGATCGGCGCGGGGGCGCTCCCGGGCAGCGGTGCCGAAGGGGCCGCGTCGGGAGGGGCGGCACCGGGCGCCGTGGTGTCCGAGGGCGGGGACCTCGTCGTCGGACTCTCCGCGCCGGCCGGACCGATCGCCGCCGCGACCGCGTACAAACAGGCCGAACAGGCGCTCTCCGTGGCCCGCCGGCGCGGCCGGGCCCTGGTCGAACACGAGGAACTGGCCGCCGGATCGGTCCTGCCGCTGCTCGCCGACGACGCGGTACGGGCCTTCGCCGACGGCCTGCTGCGGGCGCTGTACGAGCACGACGCCAAGGGTCGCGGCGATCTGGTGGCCTCGCTGCGGGCCTGGCTGTCCCGGCACGGGCAGTGGGACGCGGCGGCGGCGGACCTCGGCGTCCACCGGCACACCCTGCGGTACCGCATGCGCCGGGTCGAGGAGATCCTGGGCCGCTCCCTGGACGACCCGGATGTCCGGATGGAGCTGTGGCTGGCCCTGAAGACGACCACGGCGAGCGGCACCGGTTAGGGCCGACCGCCTCCGTACCTATCGGGCGGCACCGATAAGGCGGTCCACACCGACAATCCGGCCAGCGCGGTCGCCGTACCACTCCGCGTAGGACAAACGCCCCAGCACCCCATCACCCCTACGGTGAAGGTGACCATCACACACCACCCGCGGAAGGGCCGGGACTCGACAATGACTTCCACCCATGCCTTCTGGCTCGCCGGCCGCCAGGCCACCGGCGAGTCCGCCTTCGACGTCACCTCGCCCTGGGACGGGCGGCTGGTCGGCCGGGTCAGCGAGCCGACCGAGGCCCAGGTCGAGGAAGCGGTCGCCGCGGCCCACGCCGTGCGGGACTCCTTCGCCGCGACCCCCGCCCATGTCCGCGCCGCCGCCCTCGACCATGTGTCGAAGCGGCTCGTCGAGCGCACCGAGGAGATCGCCCAGCTCATCTCCGCCGAGAACGGCAAGCCCGTGAAGTGGGCCCGCGGTGAGGTCGGCCGCGCGGTCTCCGTCTTCCGGTTCGCCGCCGAGGAGGCCCGTCGCTTCAACGGCGGTGAGGCCCAGCGGCTGGACACGGACGCCGGCGGTCAGGGCCGCCTCGCCCTCACGCGCCGCTTCCCCAAGGGCGTCGTGCTGGGTATCGCGCCCTTCAACTTCCCGCTCAACCTGTGCGCCCACAAGATCGCCCCGGCCATCGCCGCCGGTGTGCCGATCATCCTCAAGCCGGCCCCCGCGACCCCGCTCTCCGGGCTGCTCATCGGTGAGCTGCTCGCCGAGACCGAGCTGCCCGCCGGCTCCTGGTCGATCCTGCCGGTCGCCAACGACCGTATGCCCGCCCTGGTCCAGGACGAGCGGCTGCCGGTGATCTCCTTCACCGGGTCCGAGCAGGTCGGCTACGCGATCATGGACTCGGTGCCGCGCAAGCACTGCACCCTGGAACTGGGCGGCAACGGCGCCGCCGTCGTCCTCGCCGACTACGCGAGTGACGAGGACCTGGACTGGGCGGCGACCCGTATCGCCACCTTCTCCAACTACCAGGGCGGCCAGTCCTGCATCTCGGTGCAGCGCGTGATCGCCGACGCCTCGGTGTACGACCGCCTCGTGCCCCGGATCGTCGCGGCGGTCGAGGCCCAGGTCACCGGTGACCCCGCCGACTCGACGACCGATGTCGGTCCGCTGGTCAGCGAGGCCGCCGCGCAGCGCGTCGAGTCCTGGGTGGACGAGGCAGCGGCGGCGGGCGCCACGGTCCTCACCGGCGGCAAGCGCGACGGCGCCTCCTACGCGCCGACCGTCCTCGCCGACGTACCGGCCGGTGCCACCGTCGCCTGCGAAGAGGTCTTCGGACCCGTTCTCCTGGTGCGGAAGGTGCACGGCGAGGCGGAGGCGTTCGCCGCCGTCAACGACTCCAAGTACGGCCTCCAGGCGGGTGTGTTCACGCACGACGTGCAGACCGCGTTCCGGGCCCACCGGGCGCTGGAGGTCGGCGGCGTCATCGTCGGCGACGTCCCGTCCTACCGCGCCGACCAGATGCCGTACGGCGGCGCCAAGCAGTCCGGTGTGGGCCGCGAGGGTGTGCGTTTCGCGATGGACGACTACACCTACGAGCGCGTCCTCGTCCTCACGGGACTCGCTCTCTGAGAGACGCTCAGGAACGACTGACGCGACGGCCGGAGCCCGCTGTGCGGGGGCTCCGGCCGTCGCGGTCGGTGTCGGGGTCAGATATCAGGGGCGCCGACGGTCTCAGCCGAAGTACGCGTCGAAGTTCTTCGAGAACTCCCAGGCGCCGAAGCGGTCCCAGTTGATCGACCAGGTCATCAGGCCGCGCAGCGCGGGCCAGGTGCCGTGGGTCGTGTATGAGCCGCAGTTGGTCTTCTTGGTGAGGCAGTCGAGGGCCTTGTTGACCTCGCCGGGCGCCACATGTCCGTTGCCCGCGTTGACGGACGCGGGCATGCCGATCGCTATCTGGTCGGCCCGCAGCGGCGGGAAGACATTGGCCGCGTTGCCCGCGACGGGGAAGCTGGTGAGGAGCATGTCGGTCATGGCGATGTGGAAGTCGGCGCCGCCCATCGAGTGGTACTGGTTGTCCAGGCCCATGATGGGACCGGAGTTGTAGTCCTGGACGTGCAGCAGGGTCAGATCGTCGCGCAGGGCGTGGATGACCGGGAGATAGGCGCCCGCGCGCGGGTCCTGTCCGCCCCACTGGCCGGTGCCGTAGTACTGGTAGCCGAGCTGCACGAAGAACGTCTCGGGGGCCATCGTCAGGACGAACTTGGCGCCGTACTTGGCCTTGAGGGTCTTCACGGCCTGGATGAGGTTGACGATCACCGGGGTCGTGGGGTTCTTGAAGTCGGTGTCGTTGGCGTTGAGGGACAGGGAGTGTCCCTCGAAGTCGATGTCGAGGCCGTCCAGACCGTACTCGTCGATGATCTTCGACACGGAGGTGACGAAGGTGTCGCGGGCGGCGGTGGTGGCGAGCTGGACCTGGCCGTTCTGGCCGCCGATGGAGATCAGGACCTTCTTGCCCGCGGCCTGCTTGGCCTTGATGGCGGCCTTGAAGTCGGCGTCGCTCTCGACGTTCGGGCACTCGGTCTGCGGGCAGCGGTTGAAGCGGATGTCGCCCGAGGTGACCGAGGTGGGTTCGCCGAAGGCGAGGTCGATGACGTCCCAGCTGTCGGGGACGTCGGCCAGCCGGGTGTAGCCGGAGCCGTTGGCGAAGCTGGCGTGCAGATAGCCGACGAGGGCGTGCGCCGGGAGGTCGGTCGGGCCGCCCCCGCCGCCCGTGCCCGTCGTCGCCGTGACGGCCCCGGACCTGGCGGACTCCCCCGCGTCGTTCACGGCGGCGACCTGGAAGCTGTACGCGGTGGACGCGGTCAGGCCGCTGACGGTCGCCGAAGTGCCGGTGACCGTCTGGACCTTGGTGCCGTTGCGGTAGATCGCGTAGCCGGTGGCGCCGGTGACCGGGGACCAGGAGAGGGCGACGCTGGACGAGGTGACCGTGCCCGTCTTCAGGCCGGTGGGGACGGCCGGCGGCTGTCCGGCCTCGACGCCGGGTCCGACGAGGGAGATGTCGTCGGCGTAGTAGGCGGGGGTTCCGTACCAGCCGTGGGTGTAGAGGGTGACCTTGGTGGTGGCGGTTCCGGTGCGGAAGGTGGTGGAGAGTTTCTGCCAGTCGGTGGCCGACGCGGTCCAGGTGGAGACATCGGTGGTGCCGGTGCCCGAGGCGCCGAGGTAGACGTAACTCCCGCGTACGTACCCGCTGATCGTGTACTGGGAGTCGGGTTTCACGGTGACGGTCTGGGAGCACTGGGCGTTGTCGCTGCCGGCCGGGGTCGCCCGGAGCGCCGAAGTGCCGGTGCGCACAGGTGTGTTGACGACGGCTCCGCTGCCCGCGGTGCAGGTCCAGCCGTCGAGGCCGGACTCGAATCCGCCGTTGCGGGCCAGGTCGGCATCGGCGGCACGGGCGGCCGACGGCGTCATGGTGATGCCGGACACGGCGACCAGTGCGGTCGTGGCGAGCACGGCGAGAAGTCTCGGGCGGACGAAGCCGCGTACGGGGGGACGTACGCGTGGTCTGGTGCGGTCCACAACGGCCTCCGGGCATGGGGGATTTGGCGTGGGACGGAGCGCGCTCAATTTGGTCCAGACCAATTCGGTTGTCAAGACCTCTGGCATCAATCCGTCACGCGGGGCCCGGCCGCCGCCTCATGCATCGACAGCTCCAGGACCGCCGGGTCGGTGAGGGTGCCGGTGCCGTCCGGCGCGATCAGCCAGCGCACCCCTCCGGTGGCCGCGCGCCCGGGGTACGGGACGACGATCCAGGTACCGCTGCCCACCGTGCGGACCCCGGTACCGACCCAGCGGGCGGCGGTGCCCGAGGGCACGAAGAAACCCATCCGGGAGTCGCCGAAGTCGACGAGCACGGGGCCCGGACGGTCGACGAAGCGGGTGAGGACATCGAGGGTGGCGTACCCCAGCTCACCCGGCAGGATGAGGACGTCCCAGAGCTTGCCGGCCGGGAGCAGGGCGACCCCGAGGGGGTTGCGCTCCCACTCCCAGCGGCAGGCGTCGGGCTCCGGTGTCACGGACACCAGCCATTCCACAGCCGCTTTGGCTGTCGGCCCGGTCATGTCGACCTCCCTTGTGTGTGATCGCTAAGTGCGGATCACCAGGGAGAGGGCCGACAGCGGGGACCATTACGCGGGTTTCGCTACTTGCCGGTAGTGATCTGGGTCACACCGGCCGACCAGGGCGTACGCCCCCGGGGTCGGGCGGGTCAGCTGTCGAAGCCGAGGCCCAGCCGGTCCATCGTCCTGAGCCAGATATTGCGACGGCCGTCCTGTTCGTCGGCGCGGGCGAGCGACCACTTGGTGAGGGAGATCCCCGCCCACGCGAACGGCTCGGGCGGGAACGGCAGCGGCTTCTTGCGGACCATCTCCAGGTCGGTGCGCTCGGTGCGGTCCCCGGCGAGCAGATCCAGCATCACGTCCGCGCCGAACCGGGTCGCGCCGACGCCGAGGCCCGTGTAACCCGCCGCGTAGGCGACGCGCCCGCCGTGCGCGGTGCCGAAGAACGCCGAGAAACGGGTGCAGGTGTCGATGGCGCCACCCCACGCGTGGCTGAAGCGGACGCCTTCGAGCTGCGGGAAGTACCGGAAGAAGTGCCCGGCGAGCTTCGCGTAGGTCTCGGGCCGGTGGTCGTACTCGGCGCGCACCCGGCCACCGTAGGGGTAGATCGCGTCGTAACCGCCCCACAGGATGCGGTTGTCCGCGGAGAGCCGGAAGTAGTGGAACTGGTTGGCTCCGTCACCGAGGCCCTGCCGGTTCTTCCAGCCGATCGAGGCGAGCTGCTCGTCGGTGAGCGGTTCGGTCATCAGCGCGTAGTCGTAGACGGGCACGGTGTACGACCGCACCCGCTTGACGAGCGACGGGAACACATTGGTGCCCAGGGCGACTTGGCGCGCGAAGATCCGGCCGTAGGGGGTGCGGACGCCCATGCCCGCGCCGCGCTGGGTGAGCGAGAGCGCGGGCGTGTGCTCGTAGATCCGTACGCCGAGGGAGCGGCAGGCGCGCTTGAGGCCCCAGGCGAGCTTCGCCGGGTGCAGCATCGCGACGCCGTCACGGTCCCAGATCCCCGCGAGGAACGCCGGCGAGTCCACCTGGGCGCGGACCGCGTCCGTGTCGAGGAGTTCGGTGCCCGACGCGAGGCCCTGACGGCGCATCTCGCCGTGCCAGGCGGTCAGTTCCTCGGCCTGGTACGGCTCGGTGGCGACGTCGATCTCGCCGGTGCGCTCGAAGTCGCAGTCGATGGAGTACCGGGCGACCGCCTCCTCGATCGCGTCGAGGTTGCGGGCGCCCAGCTTCTCCAGGGTGCCGATCTCGTCAGGCCAGCGGCTGAGTCCGTTGTCGAGGCCGTGGGTGAGGGACGCGGCGCAGAACCCTCCGTTGCGGCCCGAGGCGGCCCAGCCCACCTCGCGGCCCTCGACCAGGACCACCTCACGGGCCGGGTCGCGTTCCTTCGCGATCAGCGCGGTCCACAGTCCGCTGTAGCCGCCGCCGACGACGAGCAGATCGCACTGCTCGGTGCCGGTGAGGGCGGGCTCGGCGCGCGGACGGCCGGGGTCGTCCAGCCAGAAGGAGACGGGCTGCGCGTCGGAAAGGGCTGCGGTCCAGCGGGTCATGGCGCTCGGGGCCATGATTTTCAACTCCCTACAGGGGTTATGCCTTTTGCTTGTTGCGGCGGTTGCTGACGACCATTCCGGCCAGCACGAACACTACGGCGACGACAAACATCGCCGTGCCGATGACATTGATCTGAACGGGCGTTCCGCGCTGCGCCGAGCCCCACACGAACATGGGGAACGTGACGGTCGAACCCGCGTTGAAATTGGTGATGATGAAATCGTCGAAGGACAGCGCGAAGGCGAGCAGGGCACCCGCCGCGATACCGGGCGCCGCGATCGGCAGGGTGACCCGGACGAAGGTCTGGAAAGGGCCTGCGTAGAGGTCCTGCGCGGCCTGTTCCAGACGCGGGTCCATCGACATGACGCGCGCCTTGACCGCGGTGACGACGAAACTCAGACAGAACATGATGTGCGCGATCAGGATGGTCCAGAAACCGAGCTGGGCGCCCATGTTGAGGAACAGCGTAAGGAGCGAGGCGGCCATGACGACCTCGGGCATCGCCATCGGCAGGAAGATCAGCGAGTTGATCGCGCCCCGGGCCCGGAAGCGGTACCTGACCAGGGCGAAGGCGATCATCGTGCCGAGCACGGTCGCGCCCAGGGTGGCCCAGGCGGCGATCTGGAGGCTCAGGGACAGCGAGCCGCACATGTCGGCGACCCCGCACGGGTCCTTCCAGGCGTCCGTGGAGAAGTTCTGCCATTCGTAGTTGAAGCGCCCCTTCGGTTTGTTGAAGGAGAACACCGTGACGACGACATTCGGCAGCAGGAGATAGCCGAGGGTCAGCAGACCGGCGATGACGACGAGATTCCGCCGGAACCAGCGTACGGGAGCCATCAGACCAGATCCTCCGTCCCGGATTTACGGATGTAGAGCGTGACCATGACGAGGATCGCGGCCATGAGGATGAATGAGAGTGCCGCTGCCGTCGGATAGTCGAGAACGCGCAGGAATTGCGTCTGGATCACATTGCCGACCATGCGGGTGTCGGTGGAACCGAGCAGATCCGCGTTGACATAGTCACCGGTCGCCGGAATGAAGGTGAGCAGCGTGCCGGACACCACACCCGGCATGGACAGCGGGAAGGTCACCTTGCGGAAGGTGGTGGACGGCTTCGCGTACAGGTCGCCGGCCGCCTCGTGCAGCCGCCCGTCGATCCGTTCGAGCGAGGTGTACAGCGGCAGGACCATGAACGGCAGGAAGTTGTACGTCAGACCGCAGACCACCGCGAGCGGGGTGGCGAGTACGCGGCTGCCGTCCGTCATCCCGAGCCAACTGGTGACGTCCAGGACGTGCAGGGTGTTGAGGGCGCCGACGACCGGGCCGCCGTCCGCGAGGATCGTCTTCCAGGCGAGCGTACGGATCAGGAAGCTGGTGAAGAACGGCGCGATGACCAGGATCAGCACCACATTGCGCCAGCGTCCGGCGCGGAACGCGATCAGGTACGCGAGCGGATAGCCCAGGATCAGACAGAGGATCGTCGCGGACCCCGCGTACAGGACGGAGCGCAGGAACTGCGGCCAGTACTCGGACAGCGCGTCCCAGTAGGTCGCGAAGTGCCACGTGACCTTGAAGCCGTCCTCCAGGGAGCCCGTCTGCACGGACGTGGACGCCTGGTAGACCATCGGCAGCGCGAAGAACACGAACAGCCACAGGATGCCGGGCAGCAGCAGCCAGTACGGGACGAGCCTGCCGCGTCTGCGGGGCCTACGGGTCTTCTCGCTCCGCTCCGGTTCGGCCGCCGGGGCCTCGGTGACGGCGGTCATGCCGCCTCCTCGACCGTCTCGACACCGGCGTCGATGTCCTGCGAGGCGTCGAGTCCGAAGGTGTGCTGCGGGTTCCAGTGCAGGACGACCTCGGCGCCGGGCACCAGGCGGGGGTCACGCTCGATGTTCTGCGCGTAGACCTCGAAGTCGGGGCAGACCGGGCTGTTGACGACGTACTGCGTGGAGACCCCGATGAAGCTGCTGTCGGCGATCTTGCCGGTGATGCGGTTACGGCCGTCGGGCACCGTGTCCGCGTCGTCGGCGTGCGTGAGCGAGATCTTCTCGGGACGGATGCCGACGAGGACCTTGCCGCCGCTGGTGCCGGGCGCCGAACATCGCGCGGCGGGCAGCACCAGCTTGCCGTCGCCCGCCCTGAGCACCAGGTCGTCGCCGGAGGTGGAGTCGACGCGGGCCTCGATGAGGTTCGACGTGCCGAGGAAGTTCGCGACAAAGGTGGTCTGCGGGTTCTCGTACAGGTCGGCGGGCGCGCCGAGCTGTTCGACACGGCCCGCGTTCATCACGGCGACCGTGTCGGCCATCGTCATGGCCTCCTCCTGGTCGTGCGTGACATGGATGAAGGTGATGCCGACCTCGGTCTGGATCCGCTTGAGTTCGAGCTGCATCTGACGGCGCAGCTTCAGGTCGAGCGCGCCGAGCGGCTCGTCCAGGAGGAGCACCTTGGGGTGGTTGATCAGGGCGCGGGCCACGGCGACGCGCTGCTGCTGACCACCGGAGAGCTGATGCGGCTTACGGCGCGCGAAGTCGCCGAGCTGCACCAGGTCGAGCATGTCGTGGACCTGCTTCTTCACGGACTTGACGCCTCGGCGGCGCAGCCCGAAGGCGACGTTCTCGAAGATGTCGAGGTGCGGGAAGAGGGCGTACGACTGGAAGACCGTGTTCACGGGCCGCTTGTAGGGCGGCAGCGCGGTCACGTCCTGGTCGCCGAGCGAGACCGTGCCCGACGTGGGCTCTTCGAGGCCCGCGATCATCCGCAGGGTGGTCGTCTTGCCGCAGCCGGAGGCGCCGAGCAGGGCGAAGAAGGAGCCCTGCGGGACGGTCAGGTCCAGGGGGTGGACGGCGGTGAAGGAGCCGTATGTCTTGCCGATCCCGGAGAGGCGGACGTCGCCACCGTGGTCTGTCGTCATGATGGATCCCGGAGTTGAGGGACGGTGAAGGGCTGGGGGCGGAGAGAGGGCACCGGGAGGTGCGGTGCCCGCGGTACCGAGGTCAGACGCCGGTGAGCTTGGCGAACTTCGCCTCGTACGCCGTCTCTTCCTTGGAGCTGAGCGAGCGGAACGCGTGGGACTTCGCGGCCATCGCCTTGTCGGGGATGATCAGCGGGTTGTCCGCCGCCTTCTGATCGATCTTGGCCAACTCGTCGTGAACGCCGTCGACGGGACACACGAAGTTGATGTACGCGGCCAACTCCGCCGCGGCCTTCGGCTCGTAGTAGTAGTCGATGAGCCGCTCGGCGTTCTCCTTGTGGCGCGCCTTGATGGGCACCAGCAGGTTGTCCGAGGAGATCATGTAGCCGCTCTCCGGGATGACGAAGACGATGTCCGGGCTGTCGGCCTGGAGTTGCACGATGTCGCCCGCCCAGGCCATACAGGCCGCGAGGTCGCCCTTGGCCAGGTCGGACGTGTAGTCGTTGCCGGTGAAGCGGCGGACCTGGCTCTTGTCCACGGCCTTCTGGATACGCGCCACGGCCGCGTCGAAGTCGTCGTCCGTGAACTTCCCGGGGTCCTTGCCCATGTCGAGCAGCGTCAGGCCCATGGTGTCGCGCATCTCGGAGAGCAGCCCCACGCGTCCCTTGAGTTTGGGGTTGTCCAGCAGGTCCGATACCGAGGTGACCTCGATGCCGTCCAGCGCCTTCTTGTTGCAGGCGATGACGGTCGGGATGCCCGCCCAGGGGTACGAGTACGCGCGTCCGGGGTCCCAGTCGGGGCTGCGGAACTGGTCGGAGAGGTTCGCGAAGGCATGCGGCAGGTTGGACGCGTCCAGCTTCTGCGCCCAGCCGAAACGGACGATCCGCGCGGCGAGCCAGTCGGTCACGTTGATCAGGTCGCGCCCGGTGTCCTGCCCGGCGGCGAGCTGCGGCTTGATCTTCCCGAAGAACTCGACGTTGTCGTTGATGTCCTCGGTGTACTTGACCGTGATCCCGGTGCGTTCGCGGAACTGGTCCAGGGTGGGGTGCTTGCGACCGCTGTCGTCGACGTCCATGTACTCGGTCCAGTTGGAGAAGTTGACCCGCTTCTCCTTGGCCGAGTGGTCCTCGGACGAGACGCCGCCGCTCTTGTTCGCCGCGGCGGGTATGCCGCAGCCGCTGAGCGCGGCTATGCCGCCGACGGCGAGCGCCCCGCCCGTGGTCGCCCGCAGCAGCGAACGGCGGGACAGCGATGCCCTGCCGTTGCGCATGCTGCGCCGCATCGCGGCCACCTGGGCCGAGGACAGGGGTTCGGGCTCGAACTGCATGCGCGTGATGCCCTTCCGGGAGGGTGGGGCCGTCGCGCGAACGTGGCGGTGGCCCCGGCGGCCGAGGCCGCCTGTCGAATACTTAGCGGTCCCCGAAGATCGTGCGGTGCCAGTCCTTCCTGGCCACCGCGGTGTTGTCGAACATGACGTGCTTGATCTGGGTGTACTCCTCGAAGGAGTACGTGGACATGTCCTTGCCGAACCCGGATGCCTTGTAGCCGCCGTGCGGCATCTCGCTGATGATCGGGATGTGATCGTTGATCCAGACGCAGCCCGCCTTGATCTCGCGGGTCGCCCGGTTGGCGCGGTACACGTCACGGCTCCACGCCGATGCGGCGAGCCCGTACGGGATGTCGTTGGCGAGCCGGATGCCCTCGTCGTCGCTGTCGAAGGGTACGACCACCAGGACGGGACCGAAGATCTCCGACTGTACGACCTCGCTGTGCTGAGGGGCGTCGGCGATCAGGGTGGGCCGGTAGTAGGCGCCCCGGGCAAGGTCGCCGCCCGGGACGGTGCCGCCGGCGACCACGCGCGCGTAGGAGCGCGCCCGCTCGACGAAGCCGGCCACCCGGTCACGCTGGGCGTGCGAGACGAGGGGGCCGAGGTCGGTGGCCGAATCGAAGGGGTCACCGACCCGGACGGTGTCCATGAGGTCGGCGACGCCGGACACAAAGGCGTCGTACAGCGGGCGCTGCACATACGCGCGCGTGGCGGCCGTGCAGTCCTGGCCGGTGTTGATGAGGGAACCCGCGACGGCGCCGTGCACGGCGGCCTCCAGGTCGGCGTCGTCGAACACGACGAACGGCGCCTTGCCGCCGAGTTCCAGGTGCAGCCGCTTGACGGTCGCGGTGGCGATCTCGGCGACCCGCTTGCCGACGCCGGTGGAGCCGGTGAACGAGGTCATCGCCACGTCGGGGTGGCCCACCAGGTGCTCGCCGGCGTCCCGGCCCGCGCCGGTGACGATGTTCACGACGCCGTCCGGGATGCCCGCCTCGATCGCGGCCTCGGCGAACATCAGCGAGGTCAGCGGGGTCAGCTCGGCGGGCTTCAGGACGATGGTGTTGCCGGCCGCGATCGCCGGGAGTACCTTCCAGGCAGCCATCTGGAGCGGATAGTTCCAGGGCGCGATGGAGCCGACCACGCCGATCGGTTCCCGGCGTACGTACGACGTGTGGTCGCCCGAGTACTCGCCCGCCGACTGGCCCTGGAGATGCCGGGCCGCGCCCGCGAAGAAGGCGGTGTTGTCGATGGTTCCGGGGACGTCGAACTCGCGGGTCAGCTTGATCGGCTTGCCGCACTGGAGGGACTCCGCGCGCGCGAATTCGTCGGCACGGTCGGCGAGCACGGCGGCGAACCGGTGCATCGCGTCGGAACGCTCACCCGGAGTGGTGGACGACCAGCCGGGGAACGCGTCACGGGCCGCCGCGACGGCCGCGTCGACATCGCCGGGACCTGCGAGTTCGTAGGTGTAGACCGCGTCGCCCGTGGCGGGGTCCACGACCGCGTGGCTCTGTCCCGATGTGCCCTTGGCGGGCCGCCCCGCGATGAACTGGGCACCGTCCGCGAAGCGGTCCTGTGCCAGGAAGCGATGGCCCGGGTTGTGCATGACGCTCTCCTCGGCCGTCCTCCCCGTCCCACGGGGGTCGGCGTAGCTCCACCTCGATTTGAGTGCCGATCCTGACAGAGCAGTACTACTCCAACAAGTGATTCCGTTGTTGCCTTTTGGTTACGCGACGGAATCTGTCGACCAGGTGTCGAGTTCCGGCAGAAAACCCAGGACGGAGTGTCAGTGGTGCGTGCCACAGTGGCGTGCATGACGGAATCCGAGGTCCGGACCCGGGCCGCGCTGCTTGAGGCGACTGCGGCGCTGCTGATCGGGCTGTGGCCCGGTGAGCGGGCGGACGCGCAGGCCATCGCACCCCCGTCGGCCCCCGCGGGGGTGTGAATCCCTACAGTTCGCGGCTTCGCAGACTGTGCAGGACGTCGATGCGGTTCGTCGTGATCGAGTCGGCGCCCGCGTCGAGCAGGCGGCGCATCGAGCGGCGGGTGTCCGGGGTCCACGCCGACAGCAGATACCCGTCGCGGTGGACCCGGGCCGCCAGGTCGCGGTCGACCAGGCTGAAGCGGTAGTTCAGCCACCGGGGCCGCACCGCTTCGAGCAGGCCGGGGCGCGGCGGCGCGAGCGTCGTCCAGGTCAGCGCGATCTCCGCCGACGGGTCCGCGGCGCGGACCGCGAGCATCGTCGGCGCACCCGCGCAGTAGTACGCCCGCTCCCGCGCGCCGCAGTCCCGTACCACCCCGACCACCCTGCGCACCGCGGCGGGCGTCGCCCCCGGCAGGTCGACCATGATCCGGCTGTCGCCGGTCGCGTCGAGCGCGTCGGCCAGCGTGGGCACGCCCCCCTCGGTGAGCCCGCGCACCTCGTCCGCGGAGAGCGCCGACAGGGGGCGTTCGTGCTCCCACAGCCGCTCAAGCGTCGCGTCGTGCAGCAGCACGGGGACGCCGTCGCGGGTGAGCCGGACATCGATCTCCACCGCGTCCGCGCCCCGGTCCAGCGCCGAGCGCAGGGACGGGAGCGTGTTCTCACGGACGCGGTAGGGGTCGCCCCGGTGGGCGACGGCCGTCACGGTGTGCATGGGCCCATTTCTCGGCACGCGTCAGTCGGCGAGCCAGTTCGTCGTGTACGTGTCGATCTCGGCGGTGAGTGCGGCCTTGCCGGAGGGCTCCAAAAATGACGCCTCCACCGCGTTCTTGGCGATGGCGGCGACCCCTCGCTCGTCCAGGTCCAACAGGCGGGCGGCGACGGCGTATTCGTTGTTCAGGTCGGTGCCGAACATCGGCGGGTCGTCGGAGTTGATCGTCACCAGGACACCGGCGTCGACCATCGCCCTGATCGGGTGCTCCTCCAGCGTGCGCACCGCGCGCGTGGCGATGTTGGACGTCGGGCAGACCTCCAGGGCGATGCGGTGCTCGGCGAGATACGCGAGCAGCTCCGGGTCCTGGGCGCTGCTGGTGCCGTGTCCGATCCGCTCGGCCCGCAGCTCCCGCACCGCGTCCCACACGGTCTGCGGTCCCGTCGTCTCGCCGGCGTGCGGTACGGAACGGAGGCCAGCGGCGATGGCGCGGTCGAAGTACGGCTTGAACGGCGGCCGGGGTACGCCTATTTCGGGGCCGCCGAGTCCGAACGACACCAGTCCCTCGGGACGCAGTCCGTCGGTCACGGCCATCCGCGTGGTCTCCTCGGCGGCCTCCGAACCGGCCTCGCCCGGAATGTCGAAGCACCAGCGCAGCGACACGTTCAGCTCGGCCTCGGCCGCCTTGCGGGCGTCCTCGATGGCGGCCATGAACTCCCGCTCGGGGATATTGCGCCGGGTCGACGAGAACGGGGTGACGGTCAGCTCCGCGTACCGGACGTTCTGCCGCCCCAGCTCGCGCGCGACCTCGAACGTCAGCAGCCGTACGTCCTCCGGGGTGCGGATCAGGTCCACGACGGACAGATACACGTCGATGAAGTGCGCGAAGTCCGTGAACGTGAAGAAGTCCGCCAGCGCCTCCGGGTCGGACGGGACCTTCGAGTCGGCGTGCCGGGCTGCCAGCGTGGACACGATACGGGGAGAGGCCGAACCGACGTGATGCACATGGAGTTCGGCTTTCGGCAGCCCTGCGATGAAGGCGTGCAGATCGGTCAAGGGGTCCTCCCCGGGAACGGCGCCTGCGGGTCGGCGCGGTGATCGGCTGATCGGTGGTTCGCAGCACATCGTAGGCGGCCCGCGAGCACGGGTGAGCGGGGCCGTAGCATGTCGGGACGCATGACGGAGGGGGACGCCGCGATGAGCGAGGAACGGCGGGAGGCGCCGGAGGGCGCGCAGGGCAGTGGGGCGAGCCCCGATCCATGGGCGCCGACCGGGGTACGGAACGGGGATGCCGCGCCGCCCGTGTCGCTGGGCAAGGAGCAGCCGGCGGATTCGACGGCCCCAAAAGCCCCGGCCGGCCCGACGTCCGCGCAGCCCACAGCGACGCCCACGCCGCCGCCGACTCAGGCGGACCGGCCGGATCCCTGGGCGGCGCCGATGGACGCGCCGCCGTCCGCGAATCCGTACGCCCCGCCGTCCGGCACGGCTTCGCCGCACAGCCATCCCACGGTGGTCGGCGGTATTCCGGGCGGCCAGGTCCCGGCGCCGCCGCTGTCCCCGGAGGGTCCGGGCCAGGCGGCGCCCTACGGGTACCCGGGACCCGCCCCGTACCCCACGGCGTACCCCTACCCGGGCCGGCCCGTCCCCAGCGCACCCGCCGATTACTTCCCCGGGGTGCCGGGCGGCGTCTCCGGGTACGGCTGGCCCGGTATGCCGGTGGCCCCCAGTAACGGGCTCGGTACGGCGTCGCTGGTCGTCGGGATCATCTCCGTCGTCGGGTTCTGCATGTGGCCGGTCGCGATCATCCTTGGCATCCTCGCTGTGGTCTTCGGCTGTGTCAGCCGGGCGAAGGCCCGCCGGGGCGAGGCCACCAACCCTGGGCAGGCGCTCGCCGGCATCATCTGCGGCTCCGTCGGTCTGGCCCTGGCCCTGATGCTGCTGGTGGCGACAGTGATCGCGGGCGTGAACTCGTACGAGGACCAGACGCTGGGCGCCGGCCCGAGCCGCGGCAGCGCGGGTCCCTGCGGGGCTTGACCGGTTCTCCAGGCTGCGGGTCGTGGGTGGCTGGCCGCACAGTTCCCCGCGCCGCAGCCGAACCTTGTAAGTTCACGTGTGCATACGGTTGTTGGTGATGTACACGTGACGGGGGACACGGGGTGGCGGCATATCGGCCGACGGATTGGCATGTCCTGGACCTGGACAAGGATCCGACGCCGGGTGATCCGGACCGGGTGCGGACGCTGGCGAAGGGGCTGCACGACTTCGCGGACGACGTCACCGAGGCGCTGCGGCTGATCAAGGGGATGGCCGAGGAGGACACGGTCCTGGTCTGGGCGGGCAAGTCCGCCAAGGCGTTCCAGGACGAGTTCTCGGGTGTGCCGAAGAATCTGCGGAAGTTGAAGAAGTCGTACGAGATGGCGGGCGACGCCCTCGCCGCGTACTGGCCGAAACTGGAACGCGCCCAGGCCCTCGCCGACAAGGCACTCGTCAAGGGCCGCGAGGCACAGGCCGACCTGTCCTCCGCCCAGTCCAAGCTGACCTCCGCCGAATCCTGGGTCGACCGGGCCGGCAAGGAAGCCGACAAGTACAAGGACGACCCCACCGGCGGCAAGGACGTCCCCAAGCCGGATCCGGACAAAGTGAAGGCGGCCACCCGGGACGCACAGAGCGCCAAGGACGCCCGCAGCAGCGCGCAGTCGGACGTCACCTCGGCCGGCAACGCGCTGGACGCGGCGAAGAAGATGGCCGAGGACGCCCGCAAGATGCGGGAGGACGCGGCACGCGAGGCGAAGGACAAACTCGACGAAGCGTCGGACGCCGGGATTCACAACCGCAAGTGGTGGGAAGAGGTCGGCGACTGGTTCACCGACAACTGGGACACCATCGTCGCCGTCTGCAAAGTCGTCGTCGCCGTCCTCGGCATCATCGCCCTGATCATCGGCGGCCCCATCCTCGGCGCGATCGTCCTCATCGCCGCCCTCATCGTCCTCGCCGACACCCTCAACAAATACTTCAAAGGCCAGGCATCCCTCTGGGACGTGGGCTTCGCCGCGCTGGACTGCATCCCCGGCATGAAGGGCCTGACCAGCCTCGGCGGCCTCGCCAAGGGCCTCAAGGCGATGAACGGCCTCAAGGGCGGCCTGAAGGGCATGGGCCTGGCGGTGCGGGGCCTGGGAAAGAACGGCGCGCGGCACGTGAAGGATCTCTTCAAGGGGCTGCGCTCAGGGGCCGCGGACGGGGCCAAGGCGGGCAAGCCAATGAAGGGCCGCTGCAAGGGCGGCGACCCCGTCGACATGATCACCAGCGAGATGCTGATGTCACACACGGACATCCGGTTGCCGGGCCTGCTCCCCCTCGTGATCGAGCGCCACCATGTTTCGAGCTTCCGCTCCGGGCACTGGTTCGGTCCGGCATGGATGTCGACGTTCGACGAGCGCCTCGAACTCGACGCCGACGGTGCGGTCTGCGCGAGTGCGGACGGCATGCTCCAGGTCTATCCCGTGCCCGAGGCCGGCGCCCAGGTGCTGCCGAGCCACGGGCCGCGGCGCCCGCTGGCCTGGGACGGAACCCCGGGCGGCATCATCACGGTCAGCGACCCCTTCACCGAGCTGACCCGGCACTACGGCCCCGCACTCGCCCCGGACTCTCCCGACGACGGTGGTGCGACAGCCGTCATACTCCCGCTCTGTGCTGTCACTGACCGCAACGGCCACCGTCTCGATTTCCAGCGGACGCCCGAGGGCACACCCGTCGCGGTCCGCCACTCCGGGGGCTACCACCTCACCGTCGACACCGAGAACGGTCGGATCACAGGTCTGCGCCTCCTGGAGGCCGCCGACAGCGCGACCGGCCCCCAGCCCGGCAGGGTCCTCCGCACGTACTCCTATGCGGGCCCCCGCCGCCATCTCACCGCCATAGCCGATTCCGCCGGCCGCCCCTATCGGCTGACCTACGACGAACGTGGCCGTATCACTTCCTGGACCGATCGGAACGACCGCTGGTACCGCTACGAATACGACGGCGCGACCGACCGCGTGGTCCGCGGCACCGGCCAGGACGGCGCGATGTCCGGGCAGTTCGCGTACGACGACGTGCGGCGCGTGACCACGATGACCGACGGTCTCGGCCACCGCACCGAGTACCACTACGATGAGCGACTCCACCTCAGCCGTGTCGTCGACCCGTTGGGTTTTGCCGTGCACAGCGAGCACGACCCGTACGGGCGGCTGCTGTCCCGTACCGACGAGCTGGGCAACACGACCCGCTTCACCCTCGACGAGCATGGTCAGCCGGTCCGCGTGGACCGGCCGGACGGCACCAGCATCCACGTGGCGTATGACGACAACCTGCTGCCGGTCACCGTCACCGAAGCCGACGGAGCGCGCTGGACGTGCGCGTACGACGACCGGGGCAACCTGCTCACCAGCACCGACCCGCTCGGCGCGGTGAGTTCGTACACATACGACGAACGCGGGCACCGGAACTCGCAGACCGACGCGCTGGGCAACACTCTCCGGTTCGACAGCGACGAGGCCGGACTTCCGGTGCGGGTCATCGATCCACGCGGCAGCGTCGTCACCGTGCGCAGAGACGCATGGGGCCGCGTCGTGCGGATCGACGACGCGGTCGGTGGTACCGTCCGCCAGGCATGGAGCCCCGAGGGCCTGCTGCTGTGGCGGCAGCGCGCAGACGGCGGCCGCGAGTCCTGGTCGTACGACGCGGAGGGCAACCTCACCGAGCACCACGACACGGGCGGGTTCACGACCGCGTTCGAATATGGCGCGTTCGGCCTCCCCAGCGCCAGGACCGACCCTGACGGCACCCGATACCGCTTCGCTCACGACACCGAGTTGCAGCTCACCGCCGTGATCAATCCGCGCGGCGACGAGTGGGTGTACCGCTACGACGCGGCCGGCCGCCTGACCGCTGAAACGGACTTCAACGGCCGTTCACTCACCTACGTCTTCGATCCGACCGGCCGCCAGGTCGCGCGGACGAACGGCAGCGGCGAGACGGTGCGGTTGACCCGTGACGCCGCGGGCCGGGTGGTGACGTCGCGCACCGACGACGGCACGGTCACGTCCCTGCGCTACGACGCGGCCGGACGGCTGGTCGAGGCCGTGAACCCTGACAGCAGGGTCGCCTACGCCTATGACGCGGTGGGCAGGATCGTCGCCGAAACTGTCGACGGCCGGACCGTGGCCGGCGTGTACGACCCGCTGGGCCGACGGGTGCGCCGGACCACGCCCTCCGGCGCCACCTCGCGCTGGTCGTATGACTCCGCAGGACTGCCCACCTCGCTTGTCACTCAGGCCGGTGAGCTGACCTTCACGCACGACGAGGCCGGCCGTGAAACCGCCCGCGGCCTGGGCGACGCCGCCACGCTGACGCAGTCCTGGGACGCGGGCCACCGCCTCGTCGAACAGATCATCCGGTCGGCTGCCGTCGACGACGGCGGACCCCGTGGCGCAACGGTGCGGCAGTCCCGCTCATATGCCTACCGCTCGGACGGCCACCTGACCGGGATCACCGACCGGCTCGGCGGCACCCGCAGGTTCAACCTCGACCGCGCGGGCCGCGTCACAGGGGTGTCGGCTGAAACCTGGACCGAGTCATACGCCTACGACGATCTCGGCAACCTCACCGCCGCCGCTCACCCGGCCCCCGGTGGACAGGACGCGCAGGGTCCGGCACAGCGCTCCGGGACGAAGGCCACTTCGGCGGGCCGCACCACCTACGAACACGATGCCCAGGGACGTGTGGTCCGCGTGATCCGGCGGACGCTGTCCGGACTGCGCCGGATCTGGACGTATACCTGGAATGCCGACGACCGGCTCACCGAGACCGCGACGCCCGACAGCGGCGTGTGGCGGTACCGCTATGACGTGCTCGGTCGGCGCACCGCCAAGTCGCGGCTCGACGGGGACGGTTCGGTTGTTGATGAGATCCTCTTCACCTGGGACTGCGCCAACCTCGCGGAGCAGCAGATGCTCCGGGACGGCCAGGTGCAGACGGACACCTGGGACTGGGAGCCCGGCACCCACCGGGCGGCAGCCCAGTTGCGGAGCCGATGGCGCACCGATTCCCCGGACGAGATCAGCAGGCAGTTCTACGCGATCGTCACCGACCTGGTCGGCACCCCCAGCGAACTCGTCGGCGAGGACGGAACGATCGCCTGGCGGGCCGCCACCAGCCTGTGGGGCAGGCCCCTGGAGGACGAGGGCGGTGACTTGTGCCCGTTGTCCTTCCCCGGCCAGTACCGCGACCCGGAAACAGGTCTGCACTACAACCTGGCTCGCTACTACGACCCGGACACCGCGAGTTTCCTCTCCCCCGACCCGCTCGGCCTGGCACCGGCCCCCAATCACCATGCGTACGTCGACAATCCCTTCCGCTGGAGCGACCCGCTCGGCCTGGAAGGTGACAGCACCGGGCCAGTCCGCGTCTACGACGACTCGGAATACAGCAAGCACGGTTCGGGCAGTGGCTCGTCGGCCAAGGGCGAGGTCAGCCGCGCGCCCTCCAACGGCCAGGCCGCGCTGGACCGGTCCATCGATCTCGACCCGAACAACCCAAACGTCACCCGGCGCCTCGGCGTGGACCACGTGAACAACGAAATCGTGGTCCTGGACCGGCACCGGGCGATCACTGACGCGGAAGGCAATGTCGTCAAGGAGATCTACCATGGCCACGTGCAGTCCTCGTACCCGTCGAAGAGCGTCACGCAGGGCGATCTGACCAAGTTGAAGAAGCAGGGAATGATCGACAACATCAAGAAGCAGCGGGTACTCCCGCCGTGTGACGGCTGACGGACGAAGGGCCGGTATGGCTTCCGAATACGATTGGGAAAGCGGCGAGGGCCTGTCGCACATCGACGATCCGGCCGCCGTCGACGCCGCGTTCGAGCGCGGTGAGCGCCACCTCGGCACGGCGGTGATCGGGTTGGCCTTCACGCGCCCGCCGGCCGAGGCATCGCCCCGGATCGTCAGGGCGATGCGGCTGCCGGACGCCGCGCAACGGCAGTTCGCGTTCACGGCGGCGGGCATCGTGGCACGGCTCAACGGCGAGCTGACACCCGAGCTGTACGCCGCGCTGCGTACCGAGGGCCCCGGCGGCTTCGCCGAGGACGCCATCAGGGACACGCTCACCTTCGTGCCGTTCCGGAAGCTGCCGGCGTGGTTCAAGTGGCGGAACGTGCTGACAACTGTGCGGAACAAGCTGGAGGGCTGGTGGCTGCGGACCGCGGACGCGGTCGGCGACACCTGGCGAGCGCTGCGCGGACGCCGCTCCTGAGCGGATGGGCCCCGCGCCCCTGAGCCCGTGGGCGAGCGGTCACACACGCGGCACGCGCCCACTGCTACAGCCCCGCGATCACGTTCCACCGCTTCGAGAACTCCACGCGCTCACTGGGCGTGATGTCCCGGGCAATCGCGAGGCGGTCGCGCATGGCGTCGTCCGGGAAGATCAGCGGGTCGTCGGCGAGGGCGGCGAGGTCCTTGTCCTTCGAGGAGGCGAGCACATCGCGGGCGGCGGGCACCGGGCAGACGTAGTTGACCCAGGCGGTGAGTTCGGCGGCGACCTCGGGCTCGTAGTAGTAGTCCACGAGTTCTTCCGCGTTGCCCTTGTGGACCGCCAGGTTGGGGATCATCAGCGACTCCGACCAGAGTTCGGCGCCCTCCTCGGGCACCACGAACTCGATGTCCGGGTCGTCCGCCTGGAGTTGGATGACATCGCCGGAGTACGCCTGACAGGCGAGGACGTCGCCGCCGGCGAGGTCCTTGATGTAGTCGTTGCCGGTGAAGCGGCGGATGTGCTTCGTGCGCACCAGCTTGTCGACCTGCTCGCAGACCTGGTCGAAGTCGGCGGCCTTCCACCGGGTGATGTCGACCCCGTTGCCCTGCATCAGCAGCGCGAACGCCTCGTCCAGGCCGGACAGCAGCGTGACACGGCCCTTCAGGTCGTCGGCCCACAGATCGGACACATGCCGGATCTCCCGGCCGAGCCGGCGCTTGTTGTACGCGATGCCGGTGATGCCGGACTGCCAGGGCACGGTGCACTTGCGGCCCGGGTCGAAGTGCGGGGAACGCAGCAGCGGATCGAGGTAGCGGGTGACGTTGGGCTGCCGGGACCGGTCCATCTCCTGCACCCAGCCGAGCCGTACGAAACGGGCGCACATCCAGTCACTGATGACGATCAGGTCGCGCCCGGTGCGCTGGTGGTTCATCAGCGAAGGGCTGATCTTCCCGAAGAACTCGTCGTTGTCGTTGATCTCCTCGGTGTACTTCACCGAGATGCCGGTCTCCTTCTGGAAGGCGGCGAGGGTGGGCCGTTTGCCGGGATCGTCGTCGTCGACGTCGATGTACAGCGGCCAGTTGGCGAAGGTCAGCCGCTTGTCGTCCGCCGAGCGGTCGTCCCCGGCCCGGTCCCCCGGCGCGATGTACGCGGCGGGCACCCCGCAACCGGCGACTGCGGCCAGGGCCCCGGCGGTGCCGAGGGATCTCAGCACGGTACGACGTGACAGCGCGTGACGCGCGTGATCCACCATGCGTCCACCCTCCCCGAGGAGCGGCGGGGCGGGCAATGGACAAGGTGTCCACTGCCCGCCCCGCGAACTGGTCGTTCGGAAAGCCTCAGCCCTCGACCCGAAAGCGTCCGAAAGCCTCCGAGAGCGTCAGCCCTCGATCGACGTCATGACGTGCTTGATGCGCGTGTAGTCATCGAAGCCGTACCCCGACAGGTCCTTGCCGTAGCCGGACTTCTTGAAGCCACCGTGCGGCATCTCGGCGACCAGCGGGATGTGCGTGTTGATCCACACACAGCCGAAGTCGAGGACCTTGGACATACGCATCGCGCGCGCGTGGTCCTTCGTCCACACCGAGGACGCGAGGGCGTAGTCCACACCGTTCGCGTATGCCACGGCCTGGGCCTCGTCCGTGAAGGGCTGGACGGTGATGACGGGGCCGAAGACCTCGTTCTGGATGATCTCGTCGTCCTGCTTGAGGCCCGAGACGACGGTCGGGGCGTAGAAGAAGCCCTTCTCGCCGACGCGGTGGCCACCCGACTCGACCTTGGCGTGCGCGGGCAGCCGGTCGATGAAACCGGAGACCTGCGCGAGCTGGTTGGGGTTGTTCAGCGGGCCGTACAGCACGTCCTCGTCGTCCGGCTGACCGGTCTTGGTCTCGGCCGCCGCCTTGGCGAGCGCCTGGACGAACTCGTCGTGGATGGACTCGTGGACGAGCACGCGTGTGGCGGCGGTGCAGTCCTGACCGGCGTTGAAGAAGCCGGCGACTGAGATGTCCTCGACGGCCTTGGCGATGTCGGTGTCCTCGAACACGACGACCGGTGCCTTGCCGCCCAGCTCCAGGTGGACCCGCTTGAGGTCCTTGGAGGCGGACTCGGCGACGGACATGCCCGCCCGTACCGAACCGGTGATGGAGGCCATCGCGGGCGTGGGGTGCTCGACCATCGCGCGGCCGGTGTCACGGTCGCCGCAGATGACGTTGAAGACACCCTTGGGGACGATCGAGCCGATGATCTCGGCCATCAGAGCGGTCGACGCCGGGGTGGTGTCGGAGGGCTTGAGGACGACGGTGTTGCCCGCGGCGAGCGCGGGGGCGAACTTCCAGACCGCCATCATCATGGGGTAGTTCCAGGGGGCGACCTGGGCGCAGACGCCGATGGGCTCGCGCCGCACGATCGAGGTCAGACCCTCCATGTACTCGCCGGCCGAGCGGCCTTCGAGCATGCGGGCGGCGCCCGCGAAGAAGCGGATCTGGTCGACCATGGGCGGGATCTCTTCGCTACGGGTGAGCCCGACCGGCTTGCCGGTGTTCTCGACCTCGGCCGCGATGAGTTCCTCGGCCCGCTCCTCGAACGCGTCCGCGATCTTGAGCAGCGCCTTCTGGCGCTCACTGGGGGTGAGGTCGCGCCAGGCGGGGAAAGCCGCCTCGGCCGCGGCCATGGCCGCGTCGACGTCCGCCGGCCCGGACAGCGGCGCCGTGGCGTACGCCTCTCCCGTGGCGGGGTTGACCACCTCGGTGGTCCGGCCGTCGGCGGCGTCCCGGAACTCTCCGTCGATGTAATTACGCAGACGACGCAACTCGGTGGTCACTGCCAGGCCCTCCAGTCAGATGTCCGATGGGTGAGACACCCACCCTAGTCGGATGCTAGTGAGTGACTAACGCTTTCAACATACCTGGAGAGCACTCACTACGAAATCCGTGACACCGGAAGTCTCAAACAACGAATTTCATCGATTGAGCCTTGCGGAACCGACGAGACCTCGTGCACAGTGAGCTGGTGGCCAGTCGCAGCGCAGACCCCAGGGACTCCAGGAACGGGAACGGCACTCCTCAGCTTGACGCCGTCTCCCTCGCCATCATCGAACAGCTTCAGGAAGACGGCCGCCGGCCGTACGCCGCCATCGGCAAGGCGGTGGGCCTCTCCGAGGCGGCCGTGCGCCAGCGCGTCCAGAAGCTGCTCGACCAGAACGTGATGCAGATCGTCGCCGTCACGGACCCGCTCACCGTGGGCTTCCGCAGACAGGCGATGGTCGGCATCAATGTCGAGGGCGATCTGGAACCCGTGGCCGATGTGCTGACGGAGATGGCCGAAGTCGAGTACGTGGTGATGACCGCGGGCTCGTTCGACCTCCTGGTGGAGATCGTCTGCGAGGACGACGACCACCTCCTGGAGGTCATCAACAAACGCATCCGGGCCCTTCCCGGGGTGCGCTCCACCGAAAGCTTCGTCTACCTGAAGCTCAAGAAGCAGACCTATATGTGGGGAACCCGATAGCCGTGAGCAAGGACCTCAGCCGAACCGCGTACGACCACCTGTGGATGCACTTCACGCGCATGTCGTCGTACGAGAACGCGCCCGTTCCCACCATCGTGCGTGGCGAGGGCACCTACATCTACGACGACAAGGGAAAGCGCTACCTCGACGGCCTCGCGGGTCTGTTCGTCGTCCAGGCCGGGCACGGCCGCACCGAGCTGGCGGAGACCGCCTTCAAGCAGGCGCAGGAACTCGCCTTCTTCCCGGTGTGGTCGTACGCGCACCCCAAGGCGATCGAGCTGGCGGAGCGACTGGCGCACCACGCGCCCGGCGACCTGAACAAGGTCTTCTTCACCACCGGTGGCGGTGAGGCCGTGGAGACCGCCTGGAAGCTCGCCAAGCAGTACTTCAAGCTCCAGGGCAAGCACACCAAGTACAAGGTGATCTCCCGCGCGGTGGCCTACCACGGCACCCCGCAGGGCGCCCTGTCCATCACCGGCCTGCCCGCCCTGAAGGCGCCCTTCGAGCCGCTGGTCCCCGGCGCGCACAAGGTGCCGAACACCAACATCTACCGCGCCCCGATCCACGGCGACGACCCCGAGGCGTACGGCCGCTGGGCCGCCGACCAGATCGAGCAGGAGATCCTCTTCGAGGGCCCGGAGACCGTCGCCGCGGTGTTCCTGGAGCCCGTACAGAACGCGGGCGGCTGCTTCCCGCCGCCGCCCGGCTACTTCCAGCGGGTCCGTGAGATCTGCGACCAGTACGACGTGCTGCTCGTCTCGGACGAGGTCATCTGCGCCTTCGGCCGCCTCGGCACGATGTTCGGCTGCGACAAGTTCGGCTATGTCCCGGACATGATCACCTGCGCCAAGGGCATGACCTCGGGCTACTCCCCGATCGGCGCCTGCATCGTCTCGGACCGGATCGCCGAGCCGTTCTACAAGGGCGACAACACCTTCCTGCACGGCTACACCTTCGGCGGGCACCCGGTCTCGGCTGCGGTCGCGCTCGCCAACCTCGACCTGTTCGAGCGGGAGGGCCTGAACAAGCACGTCCTGGAGAACGAGGGCGCGTTCCTGTCCACCCTCCAGAAGCTGCACGACCTGCCGATCGTCGGCGACGTCCGCGGCAACGGCTTCTTCTACGGCATCGAGCTGGTGAAGGACAAGGCCACCAAGGAGTCCTTCAACGACGAGGAGTCCGAGCGGATCCTCTACGGCCATGTCTCCAAGAAGCTGTTCGAGAACGGCCTGTACTGCCGGGCCGACGACCGTGGCGACCCGGTCATCCAGCTCTCGCCGCCGCTGATCTCGGACCAGTCCACCTTCGACGAGATCGAGCAGATCGTCCGCGACGTCCTCACGGAGGCGTGGACCCTGCTCTGATCCGAGCTGCTCTGATCCGATCAGCTGTAACGGCAACGGCCCGTGCGCGCCCATTCGAGTGAGAAGGGTGCGCACGGGCCGTGTGCTTCCCAGGACCCCGGCCGCGACTCCCTACGGTGCCCAGTGACCGATCGGCCCCTCCTTCGTTCCCCCGTACGAGGGAGCGGATCTGGGGAGCGGAACTGAACGGAACCGAGGTGTTCGCCATGGAGGCCCCGCCGGACAACGATGTGCTCTGGGCTCGCGCCCTGCACTTCTCGCACAGCGGCTCGCCCGCGCTCACGGGCGTCTCGCTCGGTGTCCGCGAGGGCGAGATCCTCGCCGTCAGCGGCCCGCGCGGCAGCGGGAAGTCGACGCTTCTGCGGTGCCTGTCCGGGCAGTTGCTGCCCCAGCAGGGCGAGGTGTGGTTCAACAGCACGCCCCTGCACACCATGAGCACGATGGTCCGCGACCGGCTGCGCCGTGACCGGTTCGGCTGGATCGACCCGCGGCCGGGACTCGTCCCCGAGCTGACCGCGTGGGAGAACGCCGCGCTGCCCCTGATGCTGGCCGGCACCTCGCGCCGGGCCGCGAAGACCGCGGCGACGGAGTGGCTGGAGCGGCTGGACATCGGCCATATCGCCCGTAAGCGTCCGCACGCCCTGCTTCAGGCCCAGCGGCAGCGGGTCGCCTTCGCGCGGGCCCTGGTCGCCAAGCCGTCCGTGGTGTTCGCGGACGAGCCGACCGCTCCCCTGCACCGCGCCGACCGTGCCCATGTGCTGCGGACGCTGATGAGCGCGGCGCGCTCGCACGGCATCACCGTGGTCCTCGCGACCCACGACCCGGACACGGCCGCGCTGGCCGACCGGACCGTCTCGCTGCTCGACGGGCGACGCGTCACCACGGTCCATCTGCCCGCCGTCGAGGTGGAGGGCCGGACCGCGTGCTCGCTCTCCGTCTGACGCGCGGCGCCCGCCCCTCGGTCCAGGCGCGCAGACTCCTGGTCGCGACGGCTTCGGCGGGTACCGGCTTCCTGTTCCTGTGCACGCTCGGCTACGCGCTCGGGCACCCCGAGGCGGCCCCCGGCTCCTCGCTCCGGCTCGCCTGGTGCGTCGCCCCGCTCGCCGCGACCGTGTACCTGGCGGTCTCCGTCGCCCGTACCGACCCGGCGACCCGGCCGCGCCCCGGACTGTCCGCGGTGGGGCTCGGGCCCGTCCAGCGGACGGTCCTCGCGGCCGTGTCGACCGCGATGGCCTGCGCGGTCGGCTCGATCGTGGCACTGCTGCTCTTCCTGCATCTGCGCGGTGCCGGGACGGGACTGCCGTTCGACGGCGCCGCGTCCGGGCTGCTCGCCGCCGGCTGGGAGCTGCCGGTCGCCGGGACGCTCACCCTGCTCGCCCTGGTACCGATCGCCGCGTCCGTGACCACCGCCGTGGTGCTGCGTCCCCGGCCGGTCAAGGTCGCCGACCCGGACGACCCGGACCGGCCCGACGCCCCGGCCGGCGTACCGGCCGGACTGCCCTGGGGCGTGGCGCTCCTCGCGGCGGGCCTCTCCGTCGAGACCTACGCGGGCCGGACCGGCGCGGCCCCCGGGCTGCCGTTGCCCGGCGGGCTCGCGGGCAGTTCCCTGGGCGTCCTGGTGGGCTGGGCGGTCACGGCGGTGGGTCTGGCGCTCGCCGGGCCCGGTCTGACGTACCAGTGCGGGCGGCTGCTCCAGGCGGGGAAGCCGGGCGCGGTACGGCTGCTCGGGGGCCGGGTCCTCCAACAGGAGGCGGTCCGCATCGGGCGCCCGCTGGGTGTGGTCTGCGCGGTGGCGTCGGGGGCGTTCGCCGCCGCCACGCTGTACACCGGGAACGAGCCGGACACCGGTCCGCTGAGCACGCTCGGCGCGCTGCTCGTCGTGGGCTGCGCGCTCGCGACACTGGCGATGGCGTCGGTCGAGGCCAAGCACGCGCGCTCGCACACGACGGCGGCACTGCTGCGGCTGGGGGCGCCGGCCACGGTGCTCCGGACGGCCGTCGCCCTGCGCGTGGGCGCGCTGCTGCTGCTGTTCGGACCGCTGACCTGGATGATCGCGGAACTGGCGGCGGCACCGCTGACGAGCTGAGTGCCGGTCAGGACGGGACGGGGTTGGGGGCGGGGTCGGAGTCGGGGTCGAGTTCGGGGTCGGGGTCGGATTTCGGGTCCCGGCCCAGGACGACGACCTCCGTCGCGTCGAAGGTGACCCCGACCCGGTCCCCCGGTTCCGGCGCGTCGCGCAGTCCGCAGGCCGCCTCCAGGCGCGGCCCGTGCGCGGGCCGGAGGTGGACGGCGACATGGGTGCCGCGGAAGGTACGGGCGGTCACCGTGCAGGCCAGGCCATCGCGTTCGGATACGAGCCGCACTCCGGCCGGGCGCACCAGCACCTGACGGGCTCCCTGGGGCGCTCCGGCGGGGACCGGTACCTTGCCCCAGGGTGTGTCGGCCCGTTCGCCCGCCACCGTCGCGTCGGTGACGTTGTCGAAGCCGAGGAAACGGGCCACGAACTCGTCGGCGGGCCGCTGCCACACCTCCAGCGGCGTACCGTTCTGCGCGACGCGCCCCTCGCGCATCACCACGACCCGGTCGGCCAGCGCGAACGCCTCCCCCTGGTCGTGCGTGACGGCGAGCACGGTGGTGCCCAACGTGCCGAAGAGTTCCCGCAGTTCGACCACGAGCCGTTCGCGCAGGGTCCGGTCGAGCTGACCGAGCGGCTCGTCGAGCAGCAGCACCCGGGGGCTCGGGGCGAGCGCGCGGGCCAGCGCGACCCGCTGCTGTTCACCCCCGGACAGCGTGCCGATCGCGCGCCCACCGGCGCCGGGCAGGCCGACCAGGGACAGCAACTCCTCGACGCGTGGGCCCTGTTCGGACCGTGCGGCGCCACGCATCCGCAGCCCGAAGGCGACATTGCCGCCGACGTCCCGGTGTGCGAAGAGCTGGTGGTCCTGGAACATCAGCCCGACGCCCCGCTTGTGCGCGGGCACCCGGGTCTGGTCCCGGCCGCCCAGGAGGACCCGGCCCGCGTCGAGGTCCTGGAGCCCGGCCACCGCGCGGAGCAGCGTCGACTTGCCGCTGCCGCTGGGGCCCAGTACGCACACGACCTCGTGCTCGGCGACATCGAGCCGCACGCCGTCGAGGGCGAGCCGGTCACCGAACCGGACGGTCGCGGCATCGAGGCTGAGCGTCATCAGAACTCCCCCGTGTGATCGGTCCGGATGCGTTCCAGGAGCAGCAGGGACACCGCGCACACCGCCATCAGAAGGGTCGAAAGAGCCATCGCCTGGCCGTAGTTGAGGTCCCCGGCGCGGCCGAGGAGCCGGGCGACGGCGACCGGCAGGGTCGGGTTGTCGGGGCGGGCGATGAAGACGGTCGCCCCGAACTCGCCCAAGGACACCGCGAAGGCGAACCCGGCCGCGATCAGCAGCGCGCGCCGCACCATCGGCAGATCCACCTCGCGCCAGGCCCGCAGCGGTGAGGCACCGAGCACGGCGGCGGCCTCCCGCAGCCGCCCGTCGACCGCGCGCAGCACCGGCAGCATGGTCCGTACGACGAACGGCACACCGACCAGGGCCTGGGCGAGCGGCACCAGGATCCAGGAGGTCCGCAGATCGAGCGGCGGTGTGTCGAGCGTGATGAGGAACCCGAAGCCGACGGTTACGGCGGACACCCCGAGCGGCAGCATCAACAGCGCGTCGAAGCCCCGTACGAGACGGCCCGCGCGGCGGGTCAGGGCGGCGGCGGCCAGTCCTCCGACGACGAGAGCGATGGCGGTGGCCGCGAGCGCGTACAGGAGGGAGTTGCCGATGGCGTGCACGGGTGCCACCAGGAAGATGCCGCCGTCGGCCGATGTCAGCGCCCGGTAGTACGTGAGGCCGAAGCCGTCGGGCCCGTCGAAGGACCGCTGGATCAGCACGCCGAGCGGCACCAGGATCAGCGCCGTGACGGTGAGCAGGACGCCGCCGAGGAGAGCCCACTGTCCGGCGCCGCGCGGGCGGCGGGCGGTCGTGGCGGCGTCGACGAGCCGCAGCGCGGTCTCGCGGCGGCGCAGGGTCCAGGCGTGCACGGCGAGGATCAGGCCGACCGCGGCGAACTGCACCAGCGTGAGCACGGCGGCCGTGGCCAGGTCGAAGATCTGCGAGGTCTGCCGGTAGATCTCCACTTCGAGGGTGGAGAAGCCGGGCCCGCCGAGGATCTGCACCACACCGAAGGAGGTGAAGGTGAACAGGAACACCATGAGCGCCGCCGCGGCGACGGCGGGCGCGAGCGCGGGCAGCGTCGTCGTGCGCCAGGCGGTGAACCGCGAGGCGCCGAGGACGCGCGCGGCCTCCTCCTGGCGGGGGTTGAGTTGGGACCACAGACCGCCGACCGTGCGCACGACCACGGCGTAGTTGAAGAAGACATGCGCGAGCAGGATCGCCCACACCGTCGTGTCGAGGCGCACCCCGACCAGCCCGTCGAGGAGACCGCCACGGCCGAGCAGGGCCAGGAAGGCGGTGCCCACGACGACCGTGGGCAGCACGAACGGCACGGTGACGACGGCCCGCAGCACCTGCTTGCCGGGAAACGCGAACCGGGCGAAGACATAGGCGCCCGGCAGCCCGATCAGCAGGGTCAGCCCGGTCGACGCGAGGGCCTGCCAGGTCGTGAACCACAGCACGTGCTGGATGTCGGACTGGGCGAGCACCTCGCCGATCCGCCCCGGCCGCCACACCCCGTCGACCTTGAGACCACGGGCCACGATCGCCGTGACGGGGTAGGCGAAGAACAGCGCGAAGAACGCGACCGGCACGGCGAGCAGACCGAGCCGGGTCGCGTTTCCCCTCACTTCAGTACGGGAGCTGTTCACGTCACTTGAGTACGAGAGCTGTCCACGACTTGACCCACTGGTCACGGTTGGCGGCGATCTTGTCGGGCGCCATGGTGTGCGGGTCCTTGATCTCCACCGCGTACTTGGCGAAGTCGGCTGGAGGCTGTGCGCCTTCGCGCACCGGGTCCACGAACATGTTGAGCGGCATGTCCTCCTGGAACTCCTTGCCGATCATGAAGTCGAGGAGGGCCTTGCCGCCTGCCGGGTTCTTGGCGTTGCTCAGCAGACCCGCGTACTCGACCTGTCGGAAGCAGGTGCCCGTGGCGACACCGGTGGGTGCCTCCTTCGGCTGCGGCTGCGCGTAGATGGCCTCGACGGGCGGCGACGACGCGTACGAGACGACCAGCGGACGGTCGCCGCCGGCCTTCTTGCCGCCGGCCGACCCGGAGAACTCCTCGTTGTACGCCTGTTCCCAGCCGTCGACGACCTTGAGGCCGTTGCCCTTCAGCTTGTTCCAGTAGTCCTGCCACCCCTGGTCGCCGAACTGCGCGGCGGTACCGAGCAGGAAGCCGAGACCGGGCGAGGAGGTGGACGCGTTCTCGGTGACGAGGAGGTTCTTGTACGCGGGCTTCGTGAGGTCGTCCAGGGACTGCGGCGGCGCGAGTTCGTGGTCGGTGAAGTACTTCTTGTCGTAGTTGACGCAGATGTCGCCGGAGTCGATGGGGGTCACCCGGTGCCCGGCCTGGTCGGCGCGGTACTCCGGCCGGATCCGGTCGGCTTCCTGGGCCTCGTACGGCTGGAAGAGACCGTTGTCGAGGGCGCGGGACAGCAGGGTGTTGTCGACGCCGAAGAAGACATCGCCCTGCGGGTTGTCCTTGGTGAGGATCGCCTTGTTGACGGCCTGTCCCGCGTCGCCGTCCTCAAGGACCTTCACCTGGTAGCCGGACTGCTTCTCGAACTCCTTCAGCACGCTCTTCGACGCGGCGAAGGAGTCATGGCTGACGAGCGTCACCGTCTTGGACCCGGAGCCGCCGTCCGACGCGCTGTCACCGGATCCGCCACCGCACGCGGCGAGCGCGCCGATACCGAGACCGGTCGCCAGGGCGGCGACCGAGAACTTCCTGATGGTGCTCACTGAAGAATTCCTCCTGGAGTGGACCAGGAAGAGACGCGGCCCTGCCCGCGACCTTTCGGGTTCGCGGGCAGGGCGCAACAGCTGGAGTGGTGACCGAACTTCCTACCCGGAATGACCCGGGCGAGGTTCAGAGGGTCTGCGGCCCACCGGTTTCCCCGGCTGCCGCACTCTCAGCGCTGTGGCGCTCCCCTGTCGGAATATGAAGATGTACGTACCGGCCCCAGGGTACCCGTAGCGTTCACCGGCACGTCTCCGGGAGGTCCGGCACCGGTTCAACGGGTTCAGCGGGCCGGGGCGGTGACACGCATCGGCACCGTCTACCTTTCGGAAGCCGCCAGTTGACCGCAGGCGCCGTCGATCTCCTGGCCACGGGTGTCCCGGACGGTGACCGGCACGCCGTGCGCGGCGATGGCCTCGATGAACGCCTTCTCGTCCGCCGGGCGGGACGCCGTCCACTTGGAGCCGGGCGTCGGGTTCAGCGGGATCAGATTGACGTGCACCCGCTTGCCCTTGAGGAGCCGTCCGAGCCGGTCGCCGCGCCACGCCTGGTCGTTGATGTCGCGGATCAGCGCGTACTCGATGGAGATGCGGCGGCCCGACCTCTCGCCGTACTCCCAGGCCGCGTCGAGGACTTCGCGTACCTTCCAGCGGGTGTTGACGGGGACGAGGGTGTCGCGCAGCTCGTCGTCGGGCGCGTGCAGCGACACGGCGAGGCGGCACTTGAAGCCCTCGTCGGCGAACCGGACCATCGCGGGGACCAGGCCGACCGTGGAGACCGTGATGCCGCGCTGGGAGATACCGAGGCCGTCGGGCTCGGGGTCCGTGAGTCGGCGGATGGCGCCGACGACGCGGTTGTAGTTGGCGAGCGGCTCGCCCATGCCCATGAAGACGATGTTGGACAGCCGGTCCTGGCCGCCGGGCACCTCGCCGTCGCGCAGCGCGCGCATGCCGTCGACGATCTGGTGCACGATCTCGGCGGTCGACAGATTGCGGTCCAGCCCGGCCTGTCCGGTGGCGCAGAACGGGCAGTTCATGCCGCAGCCGGCCTGCGAGGAGACGCACATGGTGACCCGGTCCGGATAGCGCATCAGGACGGATTCGACCAGCGTGCCGTCGTGCAGCCGCCACAGGGTCTTGCGGGTGGCGTCGTCGTCGCAGCTGATGTGCCGCACGACGGACATCAGCTCCGGCAGCAGCGCTTCCTGGAGCTTGCCGCGCGACGCCGCGGGGATGTCCGTCCACTGCTCGGGATCGTGGGCATACCGCGCGAAGTAGTGCTGCGAGAGCTGCTTGGCGCGAAACGGCTTCTCACCGGTCGCGGCGACGGCTTCCCTGCGCTCGGCAGGCGTGAGATCGGCGAGATGCCGCGGCGGCTTCTTGGCTCCGCGGGGCGCGACGAAAGTGAGTTCTCCGGGTACAGGCATGGTCGTACCAGTGTCGCAGAGATACGAGAAGGGGCTCGCCACCCTGTGGACAACGAGCCCCCGGACGGGAACTGGCCGGAACCTGGACGGGATCTGGTGGGGATCTGGCCGGGAAATGCGCAGGTCAGGCGCCTCTCGGCAACCCGTGATCAGCTCACGACATGCCGCGCGGCCCGCTCACGCCGATCCGCGCGGAGCGCTCACGCGGAACCCACGAAGATCACCAACAGCAGCCACACCACGGGCGCCGTCGGGAGCAGTGAGTCGAGGCGGTCCATGATCCCGCCGTGCCCCGGCAGCACCGTGCCCATGTCCTTGATGCCGAGGTCCCGCTTGATCATCGACTCACCGAGGTCGCCGAGTGTGGCGCTGGCCGCGACGGCGAGGCCGAGCAGCAGCCCCTGCCACCAGGTGCCGTCGTCGATGAGGAAGTGCATACAGACCGCGCCGGCCGCCATCGCGAAGGTGACGGCGCCGACCAGGCCCTCGCGGGTCTTGCCGGGGCTGATGCGCGGGGCGAGCTTGTGCTTGCCGAAGCGCCAGCCGATGGCATAGGCGCCGGTGTCGCTGACGACGGTCAGGACCAGGAAGGTCAGCACCCGCTGGGGCCCGTCCTGGGCGGTGAGCATCATCGACACGAAGGTCGCGAGGAACGGCACGTAGAACGCCGCGAAGACGCCTGCCGTGACGTCCTTCAGATAGCCGTCGGGCGGTTCCGTCATCCGCCAGACGAGCACCGCGAGCGCGGTGAGCGCCATTGCGACCCAGGCGCCCTCGGCACCGCGCGCGTACCCGGCGACGACCATCGCGGCGCCGCCGACGGCGAGCGGGACGAGGGGCGCGTTGATGCCTTTGCGCTCCTTGAGCCGCGAGGTCAGCTCCCACAGGCCGACGACGACGGCGACGGCGACGACGCCGACGAACACGGCCTTGACGATGAACAGGGACGCGGCGATCACCGCGCCGAGGCCGACGCCGACTCCTATGGCCGCGCCCAGGTCACGTCCCGCGCTCTTCTTCTGCGGTGCGGGGGACGGCGGCTGGGGGGCGCTGGGCATGGGCTCCTGTGACCTGTGCGGCGTCACCGGCGGCGGTGACAGGTGGGGGCTGTCGTCGCGGACCGGGGGGCCGCTCAGCCGAGCGGCCCCCCGGTCGTCGTCCTGGTTCCCGCCGGTCGCGGGTATGTCGGGCACGGTGGGCATGGGCCGCGTTTCTGATGGATGCAGGGCGTCATGCGCATCGTATGCAGGACCCGCCGGGGCCGCCCCCCGGGCGGGTCCCCGGTCTGCCGGGGCCCATGGTCCGGCGTACCCGGCCTGCGACGGCGCGCCCCAGGAAGAGTCGTTCATCAGACTTCGAGCAGCTCGGCTTCCTTGTGCTTCAGCAGCTCGTCCACCTGGGCGACATGCTTGGCGGTGGTGTCGTCCAGCTCCTTCTCGCCACGGCGGCCCTCGTCCTCGCCGACCTCGCCGTCCTTGATCAGCTTGTCGATGGTCTCCTTGGCCTTGCGGCGCACGGCGCGGATCGAGATCTTGGCGTCCTCGCTCTTGGTCCGGGCGACCTTGATGTAGTCCCTGCGGCGCTCTTCGGTCAGCTCGGGGAAGTTCACCCGAATGATGTTTCCGTCGTTGCTCGGGTTGACACCGAGGTCCGAGTCACGGATCGCCTGCTCGATATTGCGCAGCGCGCTCTTGTCGAACGGGGTCACGATGGCCATACGCGGCTCGGGCACAGAGAACGAGGCCAGCTGGTTGATCGGCGTCATCGCGCCGTAGTAGTCGGCCACGATCTTGTTGAACATCGCCGGGTGCGCACGGCCGGTGCGGATCGCGGCGAAGTCCTCCTTGGCGACCACGACGGCCTTCTCCATCTTCTCCTCGGCTTCAAGGAGGGTCTCTTCGATCACCACTTGCTCCTGCGTGTCTTGAGTAGGCCCGGCTCCCGTGGGCGGCGGCCGGCTGCGTCGTGTCTGTTCCTGCACGGTTCCCGACCGGCAGGGCTTTGTCCATCCCTCCGGGTCGGTCCCCGGGTCCCTCCAGGATCCGTCGAAGGTGCTGCCGGATCCGTCCAGGGCGGCCTCGGGGTCAGGTCCGGGTGCCCTGGTCGCCCACGAGCGTGCCGATCTTCTCACCCTTGACCGCGCGGGCGATATTGCCTTCGGTGAGGAGTTCGAAGACGAGGATGGGCAGCTTGTTGTCCCGGCAGAGGGTGACCGCGGTGGCGTCGGCGACCTTGAGGTCCCGGGTGATGACCTCGGCGTAGCCGAGCGCGTCGAACTTCACCGCGTCGGGGTTGGTCTTGGGGTCGGAGTCGTAGACCCCGTCCACGCCGTTCTTGCCCATGAGGAGCGCCTCGGCGTCGATCTCCAGGGCGCGCTGGGCGGCGGTGGTGTCGGTGGAGAAGTACGGCATGCCCATCCCGGCGCCGAAGATGACGACGCGGCCCTTCTCCAGGTGCCGTACGGCGCGCAGCGGGATGTAGGGCTCGGCGACCTGTCCCATGGTGATGGCGGTCTGCACGCGTGAGTCGATGCCTTCCTTCTCCAGGAAGTCCTGGAGGGCGAGGCAGTTCATGACGGTGCCGAGCATGCCCATGTAGTCGGAGCGGGCCCGGTCCATGCCGCGCTGCTGGAGTTCGGCGCCGCGGAAGAAGTTGCCGCCGCCGATGACGACGGCGATCTCGGCGCCGTCGCGGACGACGGCGGCGATCTCGCGAGCGATTTTGTGCACCACGTCGGGGTCGACGCCCAGTCCCCCGCCGCCGGCGAACGCCTCTCCTGACAGCTTCAGCAGAAAGCGCCCGGCGATGGTGCCGCCCTCGCTCTTCGCGCCCTTCGCGGCGCCGTGGGCTTTGGTGGTCATGGAGTTCTCGCCCCTTTGTACTTGGTGCACTTGTACGTGGTGCACATACGAAGAAGGCCATTGCCGGTGGGGTGTGGTGGGCAACCCATGCGCGGCAATGGCCTCCTCGTCAGATCTGCGGTCGTCCGTCGCGTGCGTGCCGCACGTGCCGTGCGCGACGCACAGTCCGGACGTCCGTACGTCACGTACGGCGGTCCGTACGCGGGCGACTGCTGTCGACCCTAGCGGGGTCGGCGGCGATCGCGGTACGGACTCAGATGCCGACCTTGACGCGCGTGAAGCGCTTCAGGGTGACACCGGCCTCGTCCAGGACCTTACGGACGGACTTCTTGTTGTCGTGCGCGAAGGGCTGGTCCAGGAGGGTGACCTCCTTGAAGAAGCCGTTGACGCGCCCCTCGACGATCTTGGGCAGCGCGGCCTCGGGCTTGCCCTCCTTGCGGGAGGTCTCCTCGGCGATGCGACGCTCGGCCTCGACGACGTCGGCGGGGACGTCCTCGCGGGAGAGGTACTTCGGCGAGAAGGCGGCGATGTGCTGCGCGACGCTCCTGGCGACCGCGGCGGCCTCGTCGTTCGCCTTGTCCAGCTCGACCAGGACACCGATCTGCGGCGGGAGGTCGGGCATGGTGCGGTGCATGTACGCCGCGACGTAGCCGCCGGTGAACTGCGCGAAGCGGTCCAGGACGATCTTCTCGCCGAGGTTGGCGTTGGCCTCGTCGACGTACGCCTGGACGGTCTTGCCGGGCTCGATCTCGGAGGCGAGGAGCGCCTGGATGTCGGCCGGGGAAGTCTTGGCGACGTGCGCGGCGAGGTGGTTCGCGACGGCCTGGAACTTCTCGCCCTTGGCGACGAAGTCGGTCTCGCACTTCAGCTCAAGGAGGACACCGGAGGTGTTGTCGTCGGCGATGAGGGAGACGACGGCGCCGTTCTCGGCGGAGCGGCCCTCGCGCTTGGCGACGCCCTTCTGGCCCTTCACGCGGAGCAGCTCGACGGCCTTCTCGACATTGCCGTCGGCCTCGTCCAGCGCCTTCTTGCAGTCCATCATGCCGGCGCCGGTCAGCTCACGGAGCTTCTTGACGTCGGCGGCGGTGTAGTTCGCCATGAGTCTTGAATCTTTCTCGAAGTCTGGAAGATCGAAGATCTGCGGGGTCACCGGGATCTACGGGGACACCGGCTAGCTGTGCAGGCCGGTGTGTCGTCCCGCCGACCTACGGGTGGACGGCGGGGACGGAGTGGATGTCACCGCCCCCGCCGTCGTGTCCGGTCTCGGATCAGCCCGGCTCGCGGCCTGTCGCGGCCTGTGGTCAGCCCTGCTCGGCGTCGGCGGCCGGGGCCTCGACGGCGGGAGCCTCAGCAGCGGGAGCCTCGGCGGCGGCGGGGGCCTCAGCGGCAGGGGCCTCGGCAGCGGCGTCGGCGGGGGCCTCGGCCGGCTTCTCGTCGGCGGCAGCGGCCTCGGCGGGCTTCTCGGCCTCGTCGTCGGCCTTCTTCTCGCCTTCGAGGAGGTCGCGCTCCCACTCGGCGAGCGGCTCGCCGGCGGCCTTCTCGCCCGGCTTCGAGTCACCGGTGGCGACGCCGGAACGGGCGATGAGGCCCTCGGCGACGGCGTCGGCGATCACGCGGGTGAGCAGGGTGACGGAGCGGATCGCGTCGTCGTTGCCCGGGATCTTGTAGTCGACCTCGTCGGGGTCACAGTTGGTGTCGAGGATGGCGACCACCGGAATGTTGAGCTTCCGGGCCTCACCGACAGCGATGTGCTCCTTCTTGGTGTCCACGATCCAGACGGCGCTGGGCACCTTCTGCATCTCGCGGATACCGCCGAGGGTCTTCTCCAGCTTGGCCTTCTCGCGCGAGAGGACCAGCAGCTCCTTCTTGGTGAGGCCGGAGGCGGCCACATCCTCGAAGTCGATCTGCTCAAGCTCCTTGAGGCGCTGGAGACGCTTGTAGACGGTCGAGAAGTTGGTGAGCATGCCGCCCAGCCAGCGCTGGTTGACGTAGGGCATGCCGACGCGGGTGGCCTGCTCCGCGATGGCCTCCTGCGCCTGCTTCTTGGTGCCGACGAACATGACCGTGCCGCCGTGGGCGACGGTCTCCTTGACGAACTCGAAGGCGCGGTCGATGTACGACAGCGACTGGAGCAGGTCGATGATGTAGATGCCGTTGCGCTCCGTGAAGATGAAGCGCTTCATCTTCGGGTTCCAACGGCGGGTCTGGTGACCGAAGTGGACGCCGCTTTCCAGCAGCTCCCGCATCGTGACGACGGCCATGGCCGTGTTCTCCTTGGTACTCGGTTGTCGCATCCGCCGGACGGCGGTCGCGCCTGACGCCCCGGCGCGCTGTGCCACGAGGGACCGAGGAGCGCGGACATTGCCGAAGAGGGGCAAATGTCGGGGCGTGCGAAGTCGACCCGGTGACCCGGATCGCCACATGAAGTGTACGGGACCCGCGAGGTGCCGGGTGACGCACGGGTGACGCGGTTGTCCACAACCGGCCGATGATCCACAGTTCTCGACCAAGATCCCCGAAAAGCCGTGCGGTACGGGACCGTTCGGACATGAATGGCGAACGGGGATGGAGCGGAGCCCGGGGCGGCGCCCGAGGCGGGGCCTGGACCAGCGCGGCCGTCGCTCTCGTGGCGCTGGTGACCGTGTGGGCGCTGCTCGCGGCGGCGCCCGGCGGGTCGGGGTCCGACGGCACGGCGGGGACGGTTCCGGCGGTGGGCCGGGGGTGGCCGGTGGGGGTGCGCCCCACGGTGTTACGCGGCTGGGAACCGCCCGCCACGGAGTACGGCGCGGGACACCGGGGCGTGGATCTGGCGGCGGCGCCCGGTGCCGCGGTGCGTGCGGTGGCCGCGGGCCGGGTGTCCTTCGCAGGCCGGGTCGCGGGACGCGGCGTGATCGCGGTGGAGCTGACGGCAACGGGGCTCCCGCCCCTGCGCACGACGTATGAGCCGGTGCGGGCGGTGGTGGAGCGGGGTGACGAGGTCGGGGCGGGGCAGGTCGTGGGGCATGTGGAACGCCCACCGGGTGACGCCGGCGGGGCTGGCGGGTCTGGTGGGGCTGGTGGTGGGGCTGCCCACTGCCGGTCGCCCTGCCTGCACTGGGGCCTGCTCCGGGGCCGGACCTATCTGAACCCGCTGTCCCTGCTACCGCCCTGGCTGCTGACCAGAGGACCGTCCCGCCTGCTGCCACTGACCGGCGGGGCAGATCCAGGTGTGGCTCGGGGCACAGGTGCGCGTACGGGTACGGATACAGGTGGGGCTGCCCGCAGGGCACTGGTACGAGTCCAGGGCGCGCGGCGACCCGCACGCGCCGGCGGATCAGCCGCTCACGCCCCGCAGGGCCATCGCGACCGCGGCATCGGCGATCGCGTCGGGTTCCTCGGCGGCGCCCAGCTCGACCCGTCGCGCCGCCGCGTCGACGATCCCCTGGAGCAGCATCGCCGCGAGCCTCGGCTCCTCGTGCCCCAGGGCACGCAGCGCCTCGGCGATCATCGCGACCAGCCCGCCGTGCGCGGCCCGGATCTTCTCGCGGGCCCCCGCGTCCAGCTCGCTCGCGGAGATCGCCACGACGGCGCGGTGCCGCCGGTCCCCGACCAGCGCCAGCTGCTGCCGGACATACGCCTCGATCTTGCCCTCGGGGCTCTCGGCGCCGGCCATGGCGGCCTCGACCTCGGCGGCCCAGACGGGGAAGTCGACCTCACAGAGTTCTTCGACGACCGCGGCCCGGGAGCGGAAGTACTCGTACACGGACGACCGGGCGAGGCCGGTGCGCTCGGCGAGGGCGGGGAAGGTCAGCGCCTCGGTCCCCCCTTCGGACAGCAGCGACCGTGCGGCGTCCAGCAGGGCGCCGCGCTGCATCGAACGGTGCTCGGCCACAGAGGCCGCTCGAATCCTTGGCACGCACCTACTGTACGGACGCGGGCCGCGCCACGGGAACGGGCACGGTACGAGTCGCTACGGATCGGCCACCGAGGGCATCTGGTCGGCGGGGCGCGGGCTCTCTCGCCGGGCGGGTGGCAGGGACGATTCAGCTCACTGGCGAGGTTCGCTCAGCGGCCGAAACTCGCCAGCTTGGCCCGTAGCTGAAGGACCGATTTGGTGTGGATCTGGCTCACCCGGCTCTCGGTCACGCCGAGCACATGTCCGATCTCGGCGAGGGTGAGCCCCTCGTAGTAGTAGAGGGTGACGACGGTCTTCTCGCGCTCGGGCAGCGTGTTGATCGCGCGGGCGAGGAATCTTCGCAGCTCCCGGTCCTCGGCGACCTCCACCGGGTTGTCGGCGGCGTGGTCCTCCAGGGTGTCCATCAGGCTGAGCCGGTCGCCGCCCTCGCCACCGACGTGCAGCAGCTCCTCCAGGGCCACCACATTGGCCAGCGACAACTGGCTGAACACCGCGTGCAGTTCCTCCAGCGCGATGCCCATCTCGGAGGCCACCTCGCTCTCCGACGGGGTGCGCCGAAGCTGCGCCTCCAGCGTGGCGTAGGCCCGCTCGACATTGCGCGCCTTCTGCCGTACGGACCGGGGGATCCAGTCCAGGGCGCGCAGCTCGTCGATCATCGCGCCCCGGATCCGGGTGATCGCATAGGTCTCGAACTTGATCGAGCGTTCGACGTCGAACTTCTCGATCGCGTCGATGAGCCCGAAGACCCCCGAGGACACGAAGTCGGCCTGTTCGACATTGGGCGGGAGCCCGACGCTCACCCGGCCCGCGACGTACTTCACCAGCGGTGAGTAGTGCAGGATCAGCTGCTCGCGCAACCGTCCGTCGCCCGTCGCCTTGTACGACCTCCACAATTCGTCGAGTGTCGTCGGGGCGGGTGGGCGCACGCTGCCGCGCGCTGCGGGGGGAGCAGCCGCCCGGTCAGACCCGGAGGTGTGCTGGGGCATTCGTCGCCTTGTGCCGTTCTGCCGTGTGCTGGGTGGGGCCGATGAGGTGTCCGCACGGTCCAGGACACCTGACGAGGCCGTCTGCGCCGTCAGTCGAGGTCGGAGTCCTTGTGAGCGTAGCGTGACTACAGTGTCGCAGTGTGCGAAGGCCAGGGGATCACACCTGCGCAGATACGTTCCGTTAGAGCCTCGGGTGAGTCGATTTCGTCACTCAGCGCGACGGTGACATCACGCCACTTCACCGATCCCCCGAGGTCAAAGCGATTCTGCACATGCCAGAGGCCATATCGATCACTCTCCGTGCCCAGGTTGTGGTGTCGGGCTCATTGTCTGGCGTGTCAACTGCCAGCCGTCGCCGTGTCTTTCGACGAACCCCAGTGAGTGAAGTTCGTACAGTCGGCCGATCGCGTCGTCCTCGGTCGTCGTCGCGTCCCGCGCGATGTCCGCCGCCCCGGCCGGGCGGTCGGCGGGCAGGGCGGCGAGCACGCGGGCGGCGCCCGGGTCGAGCAGATCGCGCGGCAGGACCGGACCGCGTCGGGGTGGTGCCAGCTGTCCGATGTTCCCGACGAGTTCGACCACATCCGCCGCGTCGGTGACCAGGACGGCGTCGGTCCGCAGCAGTTCGTGCACCCCTGCCGAGAGCCCGCTGGTGGCGGGCCCCGGCACGCCCATGGTGATCCGCCCGAGATGCCCGGCGCTGCGGGCCGTGGACAGGGCGCCACTGCGGTACGCGGCCTCCACGACGACGGTCCCCCGGGTGAGCGCCGCGATCACCCGGTTGCGGAGGATGAACCGGCTCGGCGTCGGATGGTCCCCCGGCGGCAACTCGCCCACGACCAGCCCCTGTTCCGCGATCCGCCCGATCAGCCGGGCGTGACCCCGGGGGTAGGGCCGGTCGACCCCGCAGGCCAGCACCGCGACCGTGGCCCCGCCCGCCCCGAGTGCGCCGCGATGTGCGGCGCCGTCGATGCCGTACGCCCCGCCGGAGACGACGACCCAGCCCTGTTCGGCGAGGCCAGCCGCGAGGCGGGCGGCCATATGCGCGCCGTACTCGGTACAGGCCCGTGCGCCGACCACGGCGACGGAGCGCAGAGCCCATATCCGCAGGCTGGGACCGCCCCGCACCCACAGTCCGGTGGGCCGGGCGTCCCCCAGATCGTCAAGTTGGGCCGGCCATTCGCCGTCACCGGGACACAGGAACCGCACCCCGGCCTCCTCGGCGGTTGCCAGGTCCCGGCGCGGGCGCATCCGCTGAGCACGGGCGCACAGCCCCGCCCATCGGGTGGCCGTGACCCCGGGCAGCCGCTCCCCACCTCGCCGCAGCCGGGCGGCCACGGACACCGGCCCGTACTCCCGCAGCCACCGTCCGCCCACCTCGTCGCCCGGTTCGATGACGCGGGTGAGGGCGACCCGGGCGAGCCGCTCGTCGTTGTAGGGGGGTCCGGTGCCGGCGGCTGGGGTGATCCCGGCAGTAGGGGCGGTGCCGTCGTCAGGGCCCGTACCGACGACCGGTCCCGTACCGGTCATCCCGTCGCCCCGATGGCCAAGGGAACCCCACGGGAGATCCCGGTCCGCAGTTGCAGGGCCAGGTCGACGTCGGTCTTGTCGGGCCGGCCGCGCCCCGCCAGGTCCGCGATCGTCCAGGCCAGGCGCAGGACACGGTCCAGTCCGCGAGCGGTCAACAGGTTCCGCTCCAGACAGCGTTCGGGTTCGGCCATGGAACCGGGTTCGGGGTGCCAGCGGGTGCGCAGCACATGGCCGGGCACCTCGCCGTTGGTCCGCCAGGGGGTCTCCCTCAGCCGCAGGGCCGCTCTCTCCCGTGCCGCGTGGACCCGGTCGGCGACGGTTCTGGTGGTTTCGCCCCGGGTACCCACCGCCGTCAGTTCGGCCCGGGTGACCCGCTCGACCTGGACACGGAGGTCGACGCGGTCGAGGAGCGGCCCGGAGAGCCGTGCCTGATAGCGGCGGATCGCGGACGGCGAGCAGTCGCACGTGTCACCGGTCTCGCTGAAGCGTCCGCAGGGGCACGGATTCGCCGCGAGGACCATCATGAACCGGGCCGGAAAGCGGACCACTCCAGCACTGCGCGCGATCACCACATGCCCGGACTCCAAGGGCTGGCGCAGGGCGTCCAGGGCCTGTCCGCTGAACTCCGGCGCCTCGTCGAGGAAGAGCACTCCCCGGTGCGAGAGGGACACGGCCCCCGGGCGGGCGATGCCCTGGCCACCGCCGACCAGGGACTGCATCGTCGACGAGTGGTGCGGGGCGCAGTACGGCGGGACGTCGACCAGGGGCTTGCCCGGGGGCAGTATGCCCGCCACCGAGTGGATCGCCGTGACCTCCAGGGACTGAGCCCTGGGCAGTGGCGGCAGGATCGACGGGAGCCGCTCCGCGAGCATCGTCTTGCCCGCGCCCGGCGGTCCCTGGAGGAACACATGGTGGCCGCCGGCCGCCGCGACCTCCACCGCCGTACGCGCCGACTGCTGGCCGACGACGTCCGCGAAGTCATGGGCCTGGTCGTGGGCGGCCGTGCCGAGGGCGGACAGAGCGCCGCCCAGGCCGGCCCCGGGCAGACACAGTCCGGCGAGCATCGGGTCGGGGCGGCCCGCCTGGTCGGGTTCCTCGTGCGGCACGGGCTCGTCCGTGAGTACGGCGATGAGCTGGCGCAGGCTGCGCACGCCCAGCACCGAGATGCCCGGCACCAGTGACGCCTCCGCCGCCGTGCTCTCCGGGACCACCACCTGTTCGTACCCCGCGTCGGCCGCCGCGAGGACCGCGGGCAGGACGCCGCGGACCGGGCGGACCCGGCCGTCGAGTCCCAGTTCGCCGATCATCACGATGTCGGCCAGCACCCGCGGGTCGATGCGCTCGGACGCGCCGAGCACCGCGCTGGCCACGGCGAGGTCGAAGCCGCTGCCGCTCTTGGGGACCGAGGCCGGGCTCAGCCCCACGGTCAGTTTCTTCTGCGGCCACTCGCCGCCGGAGTTGACCACCGCGGCCCTGACCCGGTCGCGGCTCTCGGTCAGGCTCTTGTCGGGCAGGCCCACCAGGGTGAAGGCGGCGACGCCCGGTTCCAGATCGGCCTGGACCTCGACAACGACGCCCTCCACACCGACCAGGGCCACCGAGCACGTACGGGCGAATCCCATCAGGCCGCCCCCCGCACATGCTCGACCGCGGGTGCGCCGCGCCGCGGGACGAGGATGCCGACCAGGTCGATACGGACGCCGCCGGGTGGCGCGCCCCCGTGTTCCTGGACCCATCGCTCCGCGAGGCCCCGCAGGCGCTCCGCCTTGACCGGGGTGACCGCGGCCATCGGATGCTCGAAGGAGCGCTCCCTGCGGGTCTTGACCTCGCAGACCACCAGGACGTCGCCCTCGCGGGCCACGATGTCGATCTCACCGGTCCTGCCACAGCGCCAGTTGCGCTCCAGGACCGTCATACCGGCCTCGGTCAGCCGCCGCGCGGCCAGCTCTTCGCCGTACTTGCCGAGTGCACCTCGTGCGTTCATGTCGGCACCACCTCCGACGCCCACAGTGGGGCCGGAGCGACAAGCTATTGGATCTTGGTGGACAACCTCACGACTGTGGACAACCCCGTCACCCGTGAGGGTGCGGCGACCTCAAGGGGTGACCACCGCACCAGTCAACCGCTCAGCCACTCAGCCACTCAGCCGCTCGGAAGCTCCAGATCACTCTTGTTCAGTTCCTCAATGTTCACGTCCTTGAACGTCAACACCCTCACCTGCTTCACGAAGCGGGCGGGTCGGTACATGTCCCACACCCAGGCGTCCGCCATCGACACCTCGAAGAACACCTCACCCTGGACCGAGTGCACCTGCATCTCGTAGTCATTGGTGAGGTAGAAACGCCGCTCGGTCTCGATCACGTATTTGAACAGACCGACGACATCGCGGTACTCCCGGTAGAGCTTCAGCTCCATCTCGGTCTCGTACTTTTCGAGGTCCTCGGCGCTCATGGCATGTTCCCCTTCAGCCGTGCGTCCCCCCATTGTGCGCCAGCACCGCGTGCCCCTAGACGATTTCGGTGTCCAAGGTCTCGGGATCGGCAGGGGGGCCTTCGTCGAGCAGCCTGCGGAGCAGCTCGGCGAGTCTGGTCGGGTACACCGTCTCATGCGCTTCGGCCAGTTCCTGGCACGTCCACCAGCGTGCTCCCGCGACACTGCGTCGTTCCAGGTCGGTCAGCGCGGTCGGGGCGGTCGCGGTCTGGCTCGTACGGGCCAGGTAGTACCACTCGTCCTGGTCCCAGCGGCGTCCGGCGAAGGGGAAGGAACAGACCCGGTGCCACAGGACCGGGCCCAGTTCGACGTCCGTGATGCCGGTCTCCTCGGCGAGTTCGCGCAGGGCGGCCTGTTCGCGGGACTCGTCGCCCTCCAGGCCGCCGCCGGGCGTGAACCACCAGGCGTCGGACGGATCGCCCGGCTCATGGCCGTGCAGCAGCAGGATGCGCTCCGCCGGATCGAGCAGCACGACCCGCGCCACTCGCCGCAGCGCGACATCCCCGTGCGCCACATGTCCGTGCGCGACATCCCCGTGCGCCACATCCCCCCGCGCGGCACCCGTCGATTCCTCAGCCGACACCGGCCAGCTCCTTCCGCCCGCCGCCTGGTCCCTGCCGGCGCGCGGCCCGCTTCGCCAGCGGCCCGTACGCGGCGCCACCGAGTACCAGCACCGCGCCCACCACGACCAGCGTGAGCATGATCCGCAGGGGACCCGGCTGCGAGACACCGCCGGGCAGGACGTCGAATCCGTGCGGCCTTTCCAGCATGCCGTCCATGGGCCACACCACGGCGTCCACGCGGGCGGCCACCGCGCTGCGCGGTACGGCGCCGCCGCCGGCGTCCTGGAGGTGGGCCGTCGAGTCGAGGGAGCCGCTGCGCTCGTCACCGAGGAGGAAGAGGCGGCCCTCGGGGACGACGGTCTTGGGGATGCCGGTCAGGGACGCCGCCTGGTCGGAGAGCAGATATGTCTCGTCGATCGGCTTGCCGTTGACGGTCAGCTTGCCGTCGGTGCAGCAGGTGACCGTGTCACCGCCGACCGCGACGACCCGCTTCACCATGGGGAGGTCGCCCCAGGTGGCCTGGTTGAAGACGACGACATCACCGCGCCGCACCTGGTCGCCGTCGACGCGCTGGGCCAGTACCCGGTCGCCCGCGCCGATCGTCGGCGACATGGACTCGGTCGGCACGGTGTACGGCTGGTACACCAAGGCACCCCACACGAATCCGCCGAGGAAGAGCACACAGCCGAGGGCCACGGCCAGCCCCGACAGCACGCTGCCGAGCCTGCCATGGCCCTCGTCCGTACGACGTGTCCCGCTCATGTCCGGTGCTCCCCCAGGTCGGAGAGCCGATCTCCCGGCCGGATACGCGCGGGGATGATCGGCGATCTGGGACGGCACCCTACCCGGCGGTACCCCCGCCAGAAACCCTGGTGTCCGCCGCCACCGGAGCACCGGTGACCGCCGCCACCGGACCCCTGGTCTCCGCCACCGAAGGCCGGCGCCGGAGCCACAGGACGACCGGCACCGCGCCCGCGAGGCCCAGCGCACCGGGTGCGGCGGCGAGCGCCCTGCTGAGGCCCGGCTGGTCGAAGGTGTCGGGAACCGGCAGCGTGGACCAGCGGGTGGGCGGCCAGGCGATCACGACGGCGCGACCGACGACATTATCGACGGGCACCGCGCCCTGGTCCTTGTCCTGCTGGTGGTACCGGGAGTCCAGCGAGTTCTGCCGGTGGTCGCCCATGACCCAGATTTTGCCCTTGGGCACCGTGATCTTGAACTGGCCGCCCTGGTCGTCAACGCTGCACGGGGTGTTGCCGGGGTACACATACGGCTCGTTGAGCGCCTTGCCGTTGACCTTCAGCGGGCCCGTGCCCTTGCACTCCACCGTGTCGCCGCCGACACCGATGACGCGCTTGATGAGGTCCTTCTCCTCGGCGGACGGCATCAGGCCGATCCAGCTGAGGGCCTTCTGCACCGGGTTCACCTGAGGGGTCGGCTCGCCCGCCAGCCAGTTGTCCGGGTCGTGAAAGACGACGACCTCGCCGCGCTCGGGCTCGGAGCCGAACCACGGTGTCAGTTTGTCCACGAGCACCCGGTCGCCCTGCTGGAGGGTGTTCTGCATCGAGTCCGAGGGGATCGAGAATGCCTGGACCAGGAAGGTCTTGATGATCAGGGCGAGGACCAGGGCGATTCCGATGAGGAGCGGCAGCTCCTTCCAGAACGATCGCGGCTTCTTGGGCCCCGCGTCTTTGGTACCGGGTCCGTCGCCGCCGGGTCCACCGTCGGCACCGGAGCCGTCGCCGAAGCCTGGTCCTTGGGTGCCGGACCTGTCGCCGTCCGGGCCGTACGGGCCGTTCGGGTCGGGGCTCATGCCGTCAGAGGTCCTGCCCTCCGGGGAACTGCCGGCCTCCTCGGGGTTGTCCGGCCGCTCTTCGGGGCCATCGTGTCCGGATCGTGCGCCGACCGCCAAATCCCCCACATCCACTCCTCATTCCGTGCCGCCGCCTGCCCCAGATGCGACGCAGGCCCACCACTCCCATAACGAGCGGGAGTTCCGCAGGGGTCGGGAGCGGGATCATTCCATTGAGATCCGCGGGGGCCACCCTATGCGACGCCGCTGTGGCGCCGCCCGGCCCGGCACCCGCGTCGGGCACGCGCGCGTAGGTGTCGGGCTCCTCAAGGCTGCGCCAGTGGTTGAAGGGGAACGCGATCCAGCGGGCCCGCCCGACGACGCTGTCCTCGGAGACGGTGCCGCTGTACGCCTCGGTGCGATGGAAGCGCGAGTCGGCGGAGTTGGCCCGGTGGTCGCCCATCACCCACAGCCGCCCGGGGGGCACCTTCACCTCGAAGGCGAACTCCGACGGCTTGTTGCCGGGGTTGATGTACGGCTCGTTGAGCGGGACGCCGTTGACGGTGACGCGGCCCTGGCCGTCGCAGCACTTGACGGTGTCACCGCCGACCGCGACGACCCGCTTGATCAGGTCGCGTTCGTTGTCCGATGGCAGCAGTCCGATGAAGGTGAGGCCCGCCTTGACCTGCTTGACGACGACGGGGTCGTTCTTGGGTTTGCCCGTCTCGTCCTCCAGCCAGCCGCCGGGGTCCTTGAAGACGACGACGTCACCGCGCTGCGGCTTGGCGCCGAACCAGGGCGTGAGCTTGTCCACGAGGACGCGGTCGCCGATCCGGATCGTCTGCTCCATGGACCCGGACGGGATGACGAACGCCTGCACGAGGAAGGTCTTGAGGACCAGGGCGATGAGGAGGGCGACGCCGATGAGGAGGGGTATCTCCTTGACGGCGGAGCGCTGCCTGCGCCGTTTCACCTTGCGGGCGAGCCTGCGCCGGTCGGCCCGTCCGGGCAGGACGGGTCCGCTGGTCGGGCGGGACCCGGTGGGCAGCCGCGTATCGCCCTCGCTGCCGCGTGGGCGGCCCCGGTTACCCATGTGTGCCGCCACCGGCCGGCTGAGCGGTGTCAGCGCCGGGCGCGGGCACGCGCGCGTAGGTGTCCGGCTGCTCCAGGGACATCCAGCGTGCGAGGGGCCATGCGATCCAGTCGGCGCGGCCGACGACGGCCGTGACGGGGATCATGCCGCCGCCGGGTGAACCGAGGTGGTCGCGGGAGTCGCTGGAGTTGCTGCGGTGGTCACCGAGGAGGAAGAGCCTGCCGTCGGGTACGACGACGTCGAACGGCACCTGGGACGGTGTGTCCCCCCGATGCAGATACGTCTCGTCGACGGATCGGCCGTTCACCTCGATCCTCCCCTGGCTGTCGCAGCACACCACGCGGTCTCCCCCCACACCGACCACGCGCTTGATGTAGTCGGCGTCGCCGAAGTATCCGGTGCCGTCGAACACGACGACGTCACCGCGCCGCGGCTCCGACCCGAAACGGTACGCCACCTTGTTGACGAGTACGCGGTCCCCGATGTGCAGTCCGGGCTCCATGGAGCTGCTGGGGATCTCGAAGGGCTGGAGCACGAAGCGGCTGAGGAGCAGCAGAAACACCAGGCAGGACAGCAGGGTCAGGGTGATCCGCCCGCCCGGTACCGCCTGCGCGAGCTTTCCGGGTCCCCAGGTGCGCCGACCTTGAAAAACAGAACGCGACCGCTCCTCCTGGTCCTTCGGCTCCACGGAATCGACTTCCGTGGCGTCGGGGGTACGGGAGGAGCGGTCGCGCTCCGTGTGCTGTGCTGCGGTGTCCATCGGGGCCAGATGCTATCCGGCCCCGCGGGAACACCGCGCGCGAGGCGGTACGTGACGCCGCGCACCGGTCGGTCGGCAGCGGCGTTACGCACTCACTTCTCGCGCTTCTCCTTGATCTTCGCGGCCTTGCCACGGAGGTCGCGCAGGTAGTACAGCTTCGCGCGACGCACATCACCGCGGGTGACCAGTTCGATCTTCTCGACGATCGGGGTGTGCACCGGGAAGGTGCGCTCGACGCCTACGGAGAACGAGACCTTGCGGACCGTGAAGGTCTCACGGACACCGGCGCCCTGGCGACGGATGACAACGCCCTTGAACTGCTGCACACGGGAGCGGTTGCCCTCGATGACGCGCACGTGGACGTTGACGGTGTCGCCCGGACGGAAGGCCGGGATGTCGGTGCGCAGCGAAGCGCTGTCGACGGTGTCGAGCAGGTGGGTCATGATCGTCTGCTTTCCTCGCCCATGCCACAGGTCATCGGCGGAGTGTCGAAGAGTGAAGTGACTGCCGTGCTGCGCGGGCGGGCGTCGTGTCCCCCTGTGGCAGGGGCGCACGCCAGGCGGCGCACAACAGCGGCCTATTCTTCCACGGCGTCCGGCCTGCGCCAAAATCGGCCGTCGGGGCCGGGCGCCCAGCCCAGGATCGAGAGGGTTTCCCGGTCCTTCTTGTCGAGGGCGGAGGGGTCGCAGCGCTCGATCAGGTCGGGCCGGTGCGCGCTGGTGCGCCGCAGGGCCTCGTCGCGGCGCCAGCGGGCGATCCTGCCGTGGTGGCCGCTGAGCAGCACCTCGGGGATCTCCCGGCCGCGCCACTCGGGCGGCTTGGTGTAGACGGGGCCTTCCAGGAGGTCGGCCATGGCGCCGGGGGCGAAGGAGTCGTCGCGGTGGGACTCCGCGTTGCCGAGGACGCCGGGCAGCAGCCGGACGACGGCCTCGGTGATGACCAGGACCGCGGCTTCCCCGCCGGCCAGGACGTAGTCGCCGATGGACACCTCGTGGACGGGCAGCCGGGTCGCGTACTCGTCCATGACGCGGCGGTCGATGCCCTCGTACCGCGCGGGCGTGAAGATCAGCCAGGGGTGGGCGGAGAGCGCGACGGCGAGTTCCTGTGTGAAGGGGCGTCCGCTGGGCGTCGGGACGACGAGTACGGGGTCGTGGGCGCCGTTCTCGTAGCCCTCGGCGAGGGTGGTGTCGAGTGCCTCGCCCCAGGGTTCCGTCTTCATGACCATGCCGGGGCCGCCGCCGTAGGGGGTGTCGTCGACGGTGTGGTGGCGGTCGTACGCCCACGCGCGCAGGTCGTGGACGCGGACGTCGAGCTGTCCCCGCGCGCGTGCCTTGCCGACGAGGGAGACGTTCAGCGGGTCGAGGTACTCGGGGAAGATGGTGAGGACGTCGAGACGCATCAGCCGACGTCCCCCGCGTCATCGTCCTCGTCCTTCACCGCGTCCACGGTGTCCCCGTCGATCAGGCCGGGCGGGGGCTCGATGACGGCGCGCTGGGCGTCGAGGTCGATCTCGGTGACGATCTCCTGGACGAACGGGATCAACACCTCGCTGCCGTCGGGGCGTTCCACGACGAAGAGGTCCTGCGAGGGCAGATGGGAGATCTCGGTGATCCGCCCGACGAGGGTGCCGTCGCCGGTGACGACGTCGAGGTCCATCAGCTGGTGGTCGTAGTACTCGTCGGGCTCTTCGGGACGCTCGTCGGGGTCGACGTCGGCGATGAGGAGGGTGTTGCGGAGTGCTTCGGCGCCGCTCCGGTCGCGGACGCCCTCGAAGCGCAGCAGCAGCCGCCCGCTGTGCACCCGGCCGGTCGCGATGGTCAGGGGGCCCGTCGCGGACGGGTCGGTGGTCAGTACGGCACCGGGCGCGAGCCGCAGCTCCGGCTCGTCGGTGCGTACCTCGACGGTGACCTCGCCCTTGATGCCGTGGGCGCGGCCGATCCGTGCGACTACCAGCTGCACTGCTCGTTCTCCTGTCGGACACGACTTCGCGTAGAAATACGGGTTCCGGCACGACTACGGGCCGGGGCGGGCCGCGAAGCCCTCCCCGGCCCGAGCCGGTGCTGCGTACTGCCTGAGTAAGGCGTCAACTGCCTGATCGCGGCGTCAGTGGACCTGGTCGACGTCGACGAGGTCGACGCGGACTCCCCGGCCGCCGATGGCGCCCACGACGGTGCGCAGAGCGCGTGCCGTGCGGCCGTTGCGACCGATCACCTTGCCGAGGTCGTCGGGGTGCACCCGGACCTCCAGGACCCGCCCTCGGCGCAGGTTGCGCGAGGCGACCTGCACATCGTCCGGGTTGTCGACGATGCCCTTGACGAGGTGCTCAAGAGCCTCCTCGACCATGCTCAGGCTCCGGTCGACTCAGAGGCGGAGGACTCGGCGGTGGCGTCGTCCTTCTTCTCAGCCTTCTTCTTCTGGGTGATGGCCTCACCCTTGGCGCTGTCGTCGCCGCCGAGGGCGTCGAACAACGGGCGCGTGGCCTTCTCGGCCGGCTGGAGCAGCGGCGGCGGGGCGGGCTCGCCCTTGAACTTCTGCCAGTCGCCGGTCTTCTTGAGGATGGCGAGTACGGGCTCGGTCGGCTGCGCGCCGACACCCAGCCAGTACGCGACACGCTCGGCGTCGACCTCCATGCGCGACGGGTTCTGCACCGGGTGGTACAGGCCGATCTCCTCGATGGCCCGGCCGTCACGGCGGGTACGGGAGTCGGCGACGACGATGCGGTAGTGAGGCGAACGGATCTTGCCCAGACGCTTCAGCTTGATCTTGACTGCCACGGAAGTGGTGTCTCCTGGTCTTGACGGGGTTGGGCACGGGCGGATGGCCGCGTGGGGTTGCGGTACCCGAGTGCCCGATGGACGCGTCAGCCGGAGGAAGAGAGGGGTCCTGTTCGACTGTCGAGTACAGCTAGCCATTGTGCCATACGCCCTGAGGGCCACCGACCCGGTGCCCGCGCACCCCGCGCGCGGGGCAGCCCCCGGACCGGCGCGGCAGCTCGCGCGCCGGTTCCCGGCGGGCCGCGGGCCGGTCGGCCACTCGGTCACCGGCCCGTGTGCCTAACTGGCCACGGCTACCGGTTCGGGGATACGGAACGGCTTGCCGCAGCCGCCGCAGACGATCGGCGCCTGGGCGAGGACCGACGGGACGACGCGGACATTGCGCCCGCAGTCGCACACCGCCTTGACGCGCACCCCTCCACCGGAGGAGCCATGGCGCGCGGCGGGGCCCCGGAAGCTACGGGCGGTGTCGGACTCGGTGGCAACGGTGTGTGCCTTGAGGGCACGCTGCAACCGCTCCATCGTCGGCCGATACCGCTTCTTCGCCTCGGGATTGAGGGTGACCAGCGAGAATCCGCTGCTCGGGTGCGGTTCATCGGGGTGATCCAGACCCAGCTCCTCGGCGATCGCGAGGAATCTGCGGTTGTGGTATCGGCCGGCGCGCGGGGTGGGGGGGGCAACCCGCGCCGGGGCGAATGGCGGGGAGGGCCAAAGGAACCGTACGTAGGAGTGAAAGTAATGCCCGCCAGCCGAC